>CAZLHV010000008.1:0-19741 GCA_964559205.1 uncultured Bacteroidaceae bacterium | reverse complement strand
TCAGTGGCACGGCCGATGTTTCTCTTAATCAGGCCGCAGCTCCGTCTGCATTTTTAATCCAGATTTTTCCCGGCTATCTGGGTATAGGCGATTATTCCGACAACACCATGATTGCTTATCCCAATCCGGCCGAAGACTACATAGTGATCCAACGCGAAAACAGCAACAAAGCCTCTCTTTCTATCAGCGACATGAACGGAAAAACCGTTTATAGCGAGGAACTGACCACCGCCACTACCCGAATCAACATTGACTTTCTGGAACCAGGGATGTATGTTGTAAAAACAGGAAACACAGCAAAAACAATTGAAATCAGATAACATGAACAAACTATTCCACTTCTTGATCATCATTGCGCTGTGGGCATCTGTTGCCAGCGCCCAGACCAAAACCTTTTCAACCGCTATTGAATTCAACGACTACCTTGTCAGTCAGCAGTTTCTGATTTATGACGAGATTAAAAACTACAATCTGGCCATTGATCAGGGTGAAACTGACGAAGTGATCTGGTCTAAGTTCAATGCTTTGGTGCTTGCCACCGAAAATGTATATAACGAACTGGACAATGTTGTTCCATTTCAATATGGTGAAAAGTTGCTTGAAACGTTTAAAAACCTGATTGGATTTTACGTAACCACTTTTAAAAACGACTACAAAAGAATCACCGAAATCATTCTCAAAAGCGAAATCTCTGCTGAAGAAGAAACTGAGCTGCAAACAATTCTCGAAAAAATCACTCTTGCCGAAGCCTCTTATGACGAAGCCTTCCTGAAAGCGCAGGAGGACTTCGCCAGTACTTATGGTTTTGAGCTTGAACCTGCCGAAGAATAAAACAGACTCAGCATGCTGTAACAGTCTGCCCCCCGACACCTTTGAGCAATTCGTAGTGTTTAGTGCTCCATCCTGGTTCTTTGGTCAACCAGAAAGCAACTCAGCTTGACCGGATTATTTATTTTTCGAAAGCAACTTCAGGTCATCGAAGAAGGCCGGGTAGGATTTATTCACCGAATCGATTCCGTGCACCTGAAATGGCACATCGGCTAGCACACCACACATGGCAGCACACATCACCAGCCGGTGATCGTTGAATGCACGGGTGTCTGTAGCCTTCAACCTTCCGGTTCCGCGAACAATCAGTCTGTTTTTTTCATGAACCATGTCAAGCCCCATCGACCCAAACAGCTCCATAAGTGTTTCTAGACGATTCGATTCCTTATGAATGAGACGATCGGTGCCATGCAAAACCGATTCACCCTGTGCAGCGGCAGCAAGTAACATCAACGCAGGAAACAAATCGGGACAATCGCCGGCATCGAACGCAAAACAACGATGTTCTCCTTTTGAGACATGGATCTCATGACCCCTTATGCTGGTTTTTGCACCAAAAAATTCAAGGGCCTGCATCATGGCTACATCGGCCTGACTTGATGCGATATTCAAACCTGTGATACTGATATCGCCTGACACGGCAGCGCCTGCCAGCCACATCGATGCCGCGCTCCAGTCGCCTTCCACAACCATATCGGCTGCTCGTGCAAGTTGATTTCCGGGTACATAAAAACGCTGAAAATGATCGTTTTCGCACACAAGGCCAAAAAGCGACATTATACGAAGGGTTAATTCTATATAAGGTTTGCTTTTTAGCTGTTTCACCCTGATTTCAGTATCATGTAAACCCAATGCTGAAGCCATTAAAAGGCCTGTCAGGATCTGAGAACTAAACGAACCATCCACCTCGATGCTTTGCTGACGAAAACCGCTTTTTATTTCAATGGGCAAAGAGCCCCCGAAACTTGTTTCAATGCCGGCCGATTGCAGCGAAGCGATCAGTGGTTCAAGCGGTCTGTTCCTGAGCGACCCTTTGCCGTCAATTCTGACAGACACACCAAAGGTGGAAGCCACAGGAGAAAACATTCGCAGGGCAAGCCCCGATTCGCCTGCATTCAGGTGTAAGGATTTTTTGAACGGACGTTTCGCCGGTGTAACACGCCAGCTCGATTCACCGCTAACTTCAGCACCCATGGCTCCGATCATATTTCTGACTGCGTCCACGTCGTCGCAATGGGTACAACGGTGCAACCATGATTCCCCCTCTGCAAGTGAAGCCAGCAACAAGGCGCGCTGCAGAACACTTTTCGAGGATGGTACCACGAGGCTTCCCTGTAAGCTGAAAGGCGAAATGACAACGGGCATACTCATGGGTTAAAGGTAGCGTTTTTCGAGCAACTCCAGCATTTCGCTGTATCGATACTGTCCGGGGGCTGTGCAGGAGCCGTGATCGGGGCAGGCATACGTAAGTTTCAGTCCACGCATGGCCGCTTCAAGACGCGTTTCACGTCCGTGCTCACCCATGCAAAATGCCGTGATGTTTTGATGTTGATCGTACAGACCTCTGACGATTTCCACGTCGCCTTCCTGTCGGGCATATGTGGCTATTTTAATGGCGTCGGCACCTGCATTTTTCATTCGCACGATCAGATCTGACAGCTCAGATTGCGATGGGGTGTGGTCGAAGCTGTGCCAGGAATATATGAGCGGAATGCTGTTTTTGCGCAAAAGCTGCAAAAGTTTTTGAACCATGTCATTCCTGAAAATCGAAAAATCAATGTCAATGAATCGCAGACGAGCCTTCATGGCCACTTCAAATACACTCATAATTTGTTCACGCCTGAGGCCATCCTGACGCAGGGCAACAATCCATTCACGGTTGCTGTCGAGCAGTTGCTCAGTTTCTTCGGGAGTGAGCAAAGAAATATCGGGCCTGAATTCAGCCAGCTTAGAGGCAACAAGCTGACGTCTGCATTGCAGATAGCTTTCACCGGAAAGCGAAAGACAAACTGACTTACAATACCTGAATGTTCTATGCATTGGATCAAAGATATAAAAAACAGATGAATTGACCAAAAAGCCCAAAGGTTCTATCAGACAATTTAAATCGGGAAAAAACCAAACATCAGGCATTGAAAACTTTTCTATATTCGCAGCCAAAGAAAAGGGACATGCTTGTAATCGGAATTGCCGGTGGTAGTGGTTCAGGAAAAACCACAGTGGTTAAAGCGGTGATGCAACAATTCACCAAGGGAGAAGTCAGTTTGTTATCGCAGGATTCATACTACCGCGACAATGGGCATCTGAGTGCCGAAGAGCGGGCAAAAATCAATTTCGACCATCCTTCGTCGATCGAATTCAGTTTGTTGTGTAAACATGTCGACGCGCTGAAACAGGGTCAGAATATCGATATGCCGATCTACAGTTATGTGACTTGTGCCCGCTCGAAAGAAACAATCCCCGTGAGTCCGTCGCGAGTGATCATCATTGAAGGAATTTTGGTACTAGCAAATCCAAGACTTCGTGAGCGCCTGGACATTAAAGTGTTTGTTGATGCCGATGGAGATGATCGGCTGATGCGTATTATCCGTCGCGACATCGAAGAACGTGGCAGAAGCTTCATACAAGTGTTGGAGCATTACGACCGCTTCGTTAAGCCGATGCATCTTACTTTCATTGAGCCCACGAAACGCTATGCCGATATTATTATACCACAGGGAGGGGCTAATAAAGTTGCCATCGACATTCTCACCAGCAGGGTACAGACGAAACTATCTGAATAATGCCGGTTTTTCTGCTCCCCGAGGATGACATTGTTTTTCCGGATCCGCATCTGGCGGAACCTGACGGGCTGCTTGCCGTGGGAGGCGATTACTCTTTTGAACGAATGTTGCTTGCATACAATCATGGAATTTTTCCCTGGTTTATGCAACGAAAGAAAATCTACTGGTATGCCACCAATCCCCGGATGCTGGTTTTTCCCGACCAGTACCGACCAAATCACGGGCTGCGACGCACACTAAAGAAACAATTATTCACCATTTCCATTAATACGGAATTTACAAAAGTCATTGATGCATGTGCTCGTATCAGACGTCGTGAAAAAGGCACCTGGATTAACCGAAGATATCGCGATGCCATGATCGGTTTGCATGAGCGCGGGTATGCTGTTTCGATTGAATGTCACAAAGACGGCGAGCTGGCAGGAGGGTTGTATGGGGTCATTGCCGGAAACGGATTCACTGGTGAAAGCATGTTCTCGGCCGTGCCCGATGCTTCAAAGG
Organism: uncultured Bacteroidaceae bacterium; assembly: GCA_964559205.1. Lineage (GTDB taxonomy): Bacteria > Bacteroidota > Bacteroidia > Bacteroidales > DTU049 > GWF2-43-63. The sequence continues at coordinate 15,629 of CAZLHV010000008.1, read as the reverse complement.
TGGCTTTTCATCATTTGGTTCTTCTTGCCAGGCACATGAACTGGAAATTCATCGATGCACAACAAGACACCCCTCATATCAGGTTATTGGGGGCAGTCCCAGTGCCATTTTCTGAGTTCTACAGCCTGCTGACCGCTGAACAAGACGATAAATCTGATAGGGCTTTCTCCCCATCAGATCCCTGATGGTACATTCTGTTCTTTATTTTATGCAGGGTGTCGTGATTCTCTGCAAGGAAGAAACAACAATTGGTAGCTGAATAAAACACAGCCAGCTAACAAAACCTGTCACATCTGACACAAGCAACAGGATGGTTTAAAAGCGCTTCGGTTGATTTGCTGCTGATCTTTATCAGTTGCTATTTCATTTGAAAAAATAATTTCTAATTTAGCAAAAAAAAATCAACATGAAAAAACAGGTGATTTTTCTGGCATTGGTATTTTCTGCAATCCTCATTTCATCGTGCGGATCAGATAAAAAATCAGAGACAAAAACCAAGGATTCAACCAGCAATCCCATGAAAGAGAAAGTCGATCAGTATGCTATGGTGGAGCTCACCGCCGATATCAGTCACCTCAGTGACAAGGAAAAACAAATTATCGGCATTCTGTTTCAGGTTGCCGACATCATGGATGATCTTTACTGGATGCAAACACTAGGTGATAAAAATGCATTTCTAGATACAATTAAAGATCCTGACACCAAACGCTTTGCTGAAATTAACTATGGACCCTGGGATCGCCTAGGAGATAACAAGCCATTTGTTAATGGGGTTGGTGAGAAACCAAAAGGCGCCAATTTTTATCCATCCGACATGACCGAGGAAGAGTTTAACAAACTTGCTGATCAGAATAAAAACAGCCTTTACACCTTAATTCGCCGCAACGACGATGGCTCTCTCAAGGTTGTATGGTTTCATGAAGCCTACAAGGAGCAGTTAATGAAAGCACATGACCTGATGCTTGAAGCAGCAGCGCTTGCCGATGACGCCGGATTCAAGAAATATCTCGAACTGCGCGCCAAAGCTCTGATTACTTCGGAATATTTTGAAAGCGATATGGCCTGGATGGACATGAAAACATCAAACATTGATTTTGTAGTTGGCCCTATCGAAAACTACGAAGACGCACTGTTTGGAAAAAAAGCTGCCTTTGAATCATTTATTCTGATTAAGGATATTGAATGGAGCAAAAAACTTGAGCGTTTTGCAAAACTGCTTCCAGAACTGCAAAAACAATTGCCCGTAGAGGACAAATACAAAAAAGAAGTACCTGGAGCAGACAGCGATATGAATGTATACTCGGCTGTTTATTATCGCGGGGATTGTAATGCAGGCAGCAAAACCATCGCCATTAACCTCCCCAATGATGAAACCGTTCAACTGAAAAAAGGAACACGTAAGCTCCAGTTGAAAAATTCAATGCAGGCCAAATTTGATAAAATACTTCTTCCAATTGCAAATGTGTTAATGGATGAGTCGCAGCGCAGTTATGTGAAATTCGATGCCTTTTTTCACAATGTCATGTTTCACGAAGTCGCTCATGGGCTCGGTATTAAAAACACGATTACTGGCAAAGGCACTGTTCGCGAGGTGCTTGGTGAATCCTACAGCAGTATCGAAGAAGCCAAAGCCGATATCACAGGTCTGTTTTTGGTAACAAAACTGCGCGAAATGGGCGAGATTACCGACGGAGATCTGAAGGAAAATTACACTTCATTTGTTGCAGGTATTTTCAGGTCAGTCCGTTTTGGTGCAGCCAGTGCACATGGAAAAGCAAACATGATGTGCTTCAGGTTTTTCATGGACAATGGGGCCATGTCGCGCAACGACAAAGGACTTTATGTGGTGAATTTCGACAAAATGCCTTCTGTGGTCGAGGCCCTGGTGAAAAAAATTCTCACCATTCAGGGTGACGGTGATGCAGAAGCGGCACGCAAATGGATTGCCAAGGATGGAATCATTCCAGCCGACCTGCAGAAAGACCTTGACAAACTCGAAGCACAGAAAATTCCTGTTGACATCGTTTTCACTCAGGGTAAAAAGCAACTTGGACTCTAAACCTACATGAAGAAAAGCGGTCTGATCATTTTATTGCTGCTTCAGGCACTGACGTTCTCGGGACAAAACGCTGTTCGTTATTCACCCGAAGAACAATCACGCCTGCTTGAATCCATGAAAGCTCATGTTTTTCTGCTTGCATCAGATAGTCTTAACGGACGTGAATCCGGGACCAAAGAAGAGTTATGGGCAGCAGATTACATATCGGGAGAATTCAGCAACATTGGAATACCACCGCTTAAAGGCAAAGATTATTTGTTGCCTTTCACCTTCAATGAAGGGTGTTCATTTACCTACGGCACCATCGATGTTGGTGCAAAAAGTTTTGAAATGGACACCCATTTTTTCTACCTTAATCAGCTGGTTGGGTATGAATTTAAGGGGAAAATAAAATTTCTTGGTTCAGGGCTGTATTCATCAGATTATATCGGCACCGATTCAACGCAAAACAAATCGTTGGTTTTTGTGATTGATGTCAACTATTCCGACACATGTGCTCAATGTGACAACAAAGACATGTATTTCGACCTTGTTCAGCAGGCCGTTGGGCTGGCCACGGCCCGCAGACCGGCGGGGTTAATTCTGATCAGCAGTGATGAAAAAAAGTTTCCTGTGTATTCCGACTGGAAAGTGAAAGCCATGCCACCCATTATCCCAGTGGTAGGTGCAGGGCACAAGCTGTCAGAATACATTCTTGAAAACATCAACGACTCACTTTATAGTCACAATACTTTTCAAACCAATGCCAGAACCGGATACAACGTCGCAGCAATGATCGACAACGGAAAACCGACTACGATTGTGTTTGGGGCTCATTACGATCACCTTGGTCGTGGAGGCTTCAGTTCACGGCATAACGGACCTGGTGAAATTCACAACGGAGCCGATGACAATGCCAGTGGTACTGCATTATTGATTGAGCTTGCTCGACGGATTAGACAGCAAGGATACAACAGCCATAATTACCTTTTCATTGCCTTTGGTGCGGAGGAAAAGGGACTTCTGGGGAGCAAGGCGTTTTTGAATCAAAGCCATTTTGAAAAATCTGACATGCTTGCCATGCTTAATTTTGACATGGTTGGCCGTGCCGACACATTGTTTCCCCGTCTAAATATCATTGGAACAGGAACAGCCAGCGAATGGGATTCTTTGCTTAGTCTTCCCGGTAAGCACGGTCTGGAGGTCAACCGAAGTCCATCAGGTTTGGGCGGTTCCGATCAAATGTCGTTTTATCTGCAAAAAATTCCAGTTCTTTTTTTCATCACCGGTATGCACAAAGACTATCATCAGCCCGGAGATGATGCCGAAAAAATCAATTTCCGGGGTATGGTTTCCGTGCTTGAGTTAACCGAAGAACTGGTGCTCAACTTAAACCAGACAAGCACGATGACCTTTCAGGAAACAGAGAATCAGGACAGTGGAAGAAACAAACGTCCCGGCGTAACCCTAGGCCTGATTCCGGATCACGCATGGACAGGAAAGGGCTTAAGAATCGACGGGATCACGAGCGGAAAAACAGCCGACAAAGCCGGACTGAAAAGCGGCGATGTCATCATCACTATTGGTGATCAGGAAGTTTCCGACATCATGTCATATATGAATATACTTTCCGGATACAAAAAAGGAGATGTGGCAAAAATTGTCTACCTTCGCGGCCAAATTGAGTCGAGTGTCGAAGTGACTTTCTGATGTCATGATCAAAATTGCCAACAGAATCGGTATTATCGGTGGTGGAAGCTGGGCTACGGCTCTGGCAAAAGTTCTGCAAAACCAGCAAAAAAAAATCAACTGGTTTATCCGCCGTCAGGAGGTCATTGATTCTATCCGAAATTTTGGTCACAATCCCGATTATCTTGCTTCGGTTGAATTCAACCCATCCATGCTGTTTCTCAGCAATAATCTGAACGAAATTATCGATCGTTCCGATATCGTTATTTTCAGCATACCGGCAGCCTTTCTTCACCGACAGCTTGAATTGCTCGATCAGAATCTCCTCAACGAAAAAATTATTATTTCAGCCGTAAAAGGGATCGTCCCTGAATTCAATGCTACTGTAAGCCGCTATTTTTCATCCGAATACGGTGTTCCATCCGAAAATTATGGCTTAATCGCAGGTCCAACCCATGCCGAAGAAGTAGTGATGGATAAATTGTCTTATCTCACCCTGGCTTCATCGAATACAGATGTCACAACACTGATGTCTGACCTGCTTTCGACTCGCAATTTAAAAATCACGGTCTCTTCCGATGTTGATGGAATCGAATATGCCTCTGTGCTGAAAAATGTGTATGCGGTCGCTGCAGGAATCAGTGTTGGACTGGGTTATGGAGATAATTTTCTGAGTGTGCTTACCACAAACGCTGTGATTGAAATGCGCCGTTTTCTTGATGCCATTAATCACGTAAAACGCGATGTAAATCTCACCTCTTATTCCGGCGACATCATTGTAACCTCTTACAGTCAGTTTAGCCGCAACAGGGCTTTTGGCAACCTGATTGGAAAAGGATACAGCGTGAATTATTCTCGCATTGAGATGAAACAAGTTGCCGAAGGATACTATGCATCAAAGTGCATGACCGAGATCAACGAGCAATATCGTGTCGACATGCCCATTCTGCTTGCCGTATATAATATTCTATACAAGAATGGATCTCCTTCTGGCGAGATGCGCAAACTTGCCGATAAGCTTTCTTAAAGAATCAAGGGTCATTCCAACGTTTTCATTTGCATTTTTGTTTTAATTTGATTATGTTTGCATCATTGTCCCTTAAACCATCAATTATGAAAAAACTGATTCACTTTCCGAAAATCTCTTTTCCGGTGGTTGCCTTATGTTTTTTGCTTCCTTTTGTAACCATTAAATGCGGAAACTACGAGATAGCCAAACTTAATGGAATTGATTTGGTTACTGGAACCACCATTCAGGCCGAAGAAGAGATTGAAACGGTTAACCCAAACATATTTGTACTAACCGCATTTATTGCTGCTATTGCAGGTTTTGCCGTTGCTTTTGTCAAACGACGTGAAGCATTGGTCGCCGGATTGATTCTGAGTGTGATCGGGCTTGGCTCGCTGATTTATTTTTACATCGATCTCACCAATGACATTCCAGGAGAGGGAAAGTTTATCATCGTCATCTCACTTAGCATAGGGTATTATCTGGCATCACTCGGGCTCTTGCTATCAGGTGCATTCTATGGGTATGCCCTGGCCCAGAAAGATCTTTTTAACGATAAGGATCCTTCAGGTTTTGAGCAATCGCCTTTATGAGCAATCGCTGGCTCACGTTTTCGTTTGTATTAATTATTCTTCTTCTTTCAACTTTTGCTGTCGTTGCATTAACCAAGTATCGCAAAGCTGATGCACAACTGGACAAAGCAGCCGACATGATCGAAGAAATCGGTCGAAGCCGTTTCGAAGTGATTGCAGAAGTGGATGACACCATGCCGCTTAGTACCACCATTAATATTCCGGTTTCCGTTCCGGTACGTGTTTCAATGAACCTTAGCATTGATGCCCCATTTACCATGAATGTGCCTGTAAATCAAGAATTAAACATTCCATTCCATCTCGACATACAAGAATTGATTCCCATCGACACTGTATTCCATTTTCCTGATGCAATTGCTCCTTATGTGAATGATTCCTTTGGCTTAGCCACCAAAATGGATGTACGCATTTTCCCGGGTTTTCGCGTGCCATTCAGGGTTAGTGGAATCATCCCGCTAAATGAAAATTTGAGTTTTGAAATGCCATCAATGAGAGTGAAAGCAGTAATTCCAATTGAGATAGACATCAGCGAATCGATTCCGGTGAAATTGTCGTTTAATCTGCCCCTGAATCAAAACATCAACCTGCCATTGCATATCAACACAGCCGCAACCATCAGTTTCATTCAGGAAATCCCTGTTCATGCCGACTTTCCGGTTCATCTTGCAGTACCCGTTCCGGTTGATTTCGGCTCAACACCACTCAAACCCAGATTCGATTCACTTTCGAGGATGCTTAGAGACGTGTTGTAGCCAAGGTCTGATGTAAAAAAAACCGAAGCACGACAACTCTTAAGATGGCATGCTCCGGACAAACAATAAAAAAAGCTGACTATTCCACAGAAAACTTGAACACCTGCGAAATTTCGTTGTTATTGAACATTTTAACCACATAAGCTCCCGAACTGTATGTGGAAACATCAATTGTGATCACAAAAACACCATTGCTATATTGAGCCTGATGCTCATACATCGTTCTTCCTGTCAGGTCATAAACATTGAAACTGATATCGGAAGGCTCGTTTACGGTGATTTCGAAATTTACTTCGGTAGCAGCAGGAACTGGAAACACCCTGTCGAGCCGAACGATGGTTGAATGCTCAGCAATGGCTGATACACCGCAATTGGTAAAATACGAATCGAAACCCGTGGCTGACGGTGGATAATTCACATCCCATGAAACTGTTTTATTGGGACAAACAACGCTATAGGTAGGATATCCAAGAAATGTTTGGCCAGCGCCTTCGAGAGCCTGAATCAAAGCGGCATCAGCAGCATTTCCTCCCCCATCGACTCCACTTGCACAAGGATTTGTGACACCGTATTGAGCCATATAGGCTATCACTTCGGCATCGGTATCTCCCTGATCAATACCCCAAAAAAGAATATTTCCACTGCCGGAACCGTGATTCACATAAGCTTCATCGATAATTGGAGCATATGCCTGACAATATCCGCAAGTGGTATAAAACTGATCGAGCAAAACAGCTTTTCCTGCATTGAGCTCATCGTACAAATTTCTTACAATCCCATCGGTGGTTGTGATGGTAAAATCGGGACAAACTGCTTTTTCGGTAATGGTGACTGCTACCGGGTTGATGATCATGCCCTCAGGAACCGACTTTTGGGCTGTCACAGCCATTGAACAGGCAAATGCAAAAATGAGAATAAAAATGTTTTTCATGGGTTTGGATTTTGACATCAAATATATGCAGCTATTTAAATATGTCAAGTCCCTGGACATGTTATTCTATAAAAAGTAACATTTTTTACACAAAACACCAAGCAATTCCTATCTTTGTTATCACAAGAAAACAATGAGCGAAGTCATTCTGAACAATTACAATTTTGCCGGGCAGGAAGAATTTGATTACCTCGATGAGTTACAAATCGAGATTCTTCAAAAATCCACCCGGGAGAGCAATGTTTTGGATTCAAAAGACAGCTGTGAGAAAAAAGTAACGCTCCGGACAGATGAACCTCCGGAGCGCTGCAGTCAATCATGATTTAGTTTTTTGCAAAGACAGTCACAACCGCTTTTCTGGGTGCATGGTTCTTTGTGTCGTACCAAAAAGTAATCCGACTAATCACACGGTCAGTTCCGTTCAGATCGATAATACGACTTTCTGATCCGGGAGTAAAATTATGGCGCAAATCGACTTCCTGTTGCGAGCCATTTCCAAAATGTATCACACAGCGATGCATGTTTAATGGGGCTTTCGTGACCCGGATTTTAATGGCTTTAAAATCGCCACGGGTAGAAGTGACAATCATCTCATCGTGATCGACAGCAAAATCTACGGTTTTCTTTCCAATGACTTCCCAGTTCTGAGCCTGAACAGAGGTCTGTGTCATTGCGGCAATTGCCAAAAACACTATTAGGGATACAAACAGTTTTGTTTTCATGGTGCCTGATTTTTAAATTAAAGCACCCAATTTACAAAGATGATGCCGTTAACAGATACAAAATGTCGTTAAAACAGCAAATATCTACTTCCAATCAACAGTGCAGGTGCTTTTTCACCAATTCACCAATAGCTTGAACCCGTTCTTCATCAGGTAATTCAAACAAGCGTTCGCTAAGCCCTTCGTCTTTATAAGATTTTAGTTTGCATATCATTGCATTGATCAGCCGTTCGGTAAAAACTTCGTGATTGATAAACACCTGTTTTTGCTTCTCGAGTTCTACAGCCGATTGTGTACAGCTCACGGGCAGTTGACGGAGCCTTTTCAGTACATCTTTGTGTTCTTCTTTGAAAATATTAACATCAACGTAAGTCTCCTGCGCTTTTTTCAGCGAATCCGGATCAGTCAGCCCATGTCGAACTGCAACCGTCAGCCCTGCCAGTAACAAATAAATATCGGCTGAACCATCAGGGCAACGGAACTCGAAAGTCTGTTTCTCACGATAGTTAAAATTGCCTTCACTTGTTCCCGGATTGGCAATGGTGGTCATTTTCGAAGCGCTACCAGCCCAGCCAAGAGGCACTCGCACCAGTACCGAACGGTTACGATCACCCCAACAGATGTTGGTTGGAGCTTCCTGATGAGGCACCAGTCGCAGATAACTCGTCGGCACAGTATTACCGAATGCAGTAAGTGATGGGGCGAGCTCCAGAATTCCGGCAATGGCCCTGCGGGCTGTTTCGCTCAGTCCATTTTCATCATTCATTACACTAATTCCATCCTTGAGCAGCTTCATGTGCACATGCAAACCACTGCCAGCCTTACCGACAGTGATTTTTGGAGCAAAACTGAGCGAGACGCCATACTTAAAAGCCAATGAACGAAGAATCCATTTTCCAAGCAGAAGTTGTTCTGCAGCTTCCTCGATATCGGTTGGCACAAACTCGATCTCGTTTTGTTCGTAATTATAAAATTCATCGCTGAAATTTCCAACTTCGGAATGCCCATACTTGATCTTTCCTCCCATCTGCGATATGTACAGCATGGCTTCTTTACGAAGATCTTCCCACTTCGTAAAGGGCGAAGATTCATGATATCCCTTTTGGTCAACCGCTTCAAACAAATCGTCCCGCTCACTAATAACATAGTATTCAAGCTCACCCATGGCATGCATGGTAAGACCTGTTTGTTGCACCAGTTCTTCGTGGGCGCGTATCAGAATGTTTTCGGGACTTGATTGCAAAGGATTTCCATCCTTATCGAAGTAGCGACAGAACATCCCCAGTGTTGGAATTTCAGAAAACGGATTGATGAAAGCCGTTCTGAACTTGGGAACAACATACAAATCGCTTGAACCCGTCTCCATATGAGAGAAAAGGCTGCTGCCATCGACCCGTTCGCCTGAGAGCAATAACTGACGGAGGTGATCGTAGCCTGTAATGACAAAATTTAAAGTTTTAATTCGCCCATCGCCCCCCACATAATGAAAGTTCAACATGCTAATTTTCTCATGCTCAAGAAAGCTGATAATGTCGTCGACAGTGAACTCATGAGGGCTCTTTTGCAGAAATTGCACCAAAGGATTCGGGCACAATTGAAACTTCTTTTCCATACAGATGCTATTTGAAAATTTAAATCGGACAAATATAATGGGAAAATTGATAAATTCGTTTTTTGTTATGAAATATCAAAGCAAAATCACCCGTTTTTTCCACAAAACAAGCCAAATAATGAAAAACAACCTGATTTTTATCCTTGGAGCCTTGCTGATGGTATCATGCAACACCTCTAAGCAATACCGAAGTTACGGATATTCAAATAGTTATTCCGGAAAATATGATGTTGCGATCATCAGCGGAGGAGTGCCTGCTCAATTTGGAGATGTTAACAAATCTGTTTCCCAGACATTTTCGGACGGACAAATGATTGTATATAATGCTTCAATGGATATTACTGTTCGAAATATTGACACAGCTAATAAACAAATTGTGGCTATTGCTAAAAAGCACGAAGGGTATGTGGTTTCTGTCAGTAATTACCGCACCTCGGTCCGGGTTAAGTCAGATCAGCTTGAAGCAACCATGACCGAACTTGCATTAATTGGTAAGGTTAGCGCCAGAAATGTGTATGGCCGCGATGTTAGCAACGAGTATGCAAATCTGACTGTTCGTAAAGACAATGCCTACAAGGCCAGAGCTCGGTATTTAGAATTGCTTGCAAAAGCAGAGGATGTAAAGGCTGCTTTGGAAGTAGAGAAAGAGCTTGAGCGATTGAATACAGAGATAGACTTGCTTGAGATGCAGCTTTCAAATATGAATCTTGAAGTTGAATATTCATTAATAGACGTTAATCTTAAAGAGCGCACCCAACCCGGCATTTTGGGTTACGTTTTTATAGGATTGTACAAAGGGGTTAAATGGCTTTTTGTTTGGCACTAGATCAAGAAGGATTCACAGTTTCATAACAGGCAATACATCACTGCGAAAGAATTTTCACCTCTGTCCGTCGGTTTTGCTGCCTTGCTTCGTCGCTTGTTCCTGAAGCCACAGGCTGGGTTTCGCCATACCCCTTTGCACTGACTCTGCTGGCGGCAATTCCTTTGCTGATGAGATAGTTTCGTACCGCATCTGCTCTTTGCTGAGATAATGTGAGGTTCGATGCATCATCTCCCACATCGTCGGTGTGCCCACCCACCTCGATGGTCATGGCAGTTTTTGTTTTTAGCAGCTCGACCAGTTCATTGAGCGAAGCATATGATTCGGGGCGAAGTGTTGCTTTCCCAAAATCGAAATACACATTCTCGAGTTTAAATACCCTGGCAGGTGTATAAATCACTTCGACATCATAAAATACTTTTCCCGGCTCAGAGGGAATTTCCATCAGGGCATAGTCTTTTTTAATCAAAAAATCCTTATATGAAATTTCGTAGGTATCTCCTTCGGGTAGCAGCAACTTTGCCTGAGCATCGCTTCCTGTAATGACTTTATACTCCTTAGATGTCTTTTGGCTTTTAAAGATAACAGTTTCACCAATTGCATTAGGTTCTCCTTCCGGATGAACAACAACGGTGACTAAAGCCATATCTTCGGTTGGCTTAAGATCCTGTGCATGGCCATTGCCGTAGAGCATTGCCATAAGCAGTAAGCTGGAAATGATTGCCCTGAATTTCATTCAAAGTAAGTTTTGTTGAAACTAAAACGATTTATATAATGACAATGTGTTTAATGCCGACACATTTCAACAAAGATAAAAAAAGCCGGCCATTTTTGCAATGACCGGCTTAAAAAAAACAAAAAAACATCAATTAGGTGTAAATGACATCAGCATTTCAATCACGGTGTCTTCAAGACCCTCGTCGTATGCAACCCAGATGTAGAGGCTGATTTCAGGATAATCGGGATCGACAAGCAACATTGTCCCGACATAATAGTCGCTTTTTGTGCCTTCGAGAAGCATTCCCCAGTAACCATTCATTTTTTCCTCATCAAGCTCAACCACTTCACCAATATTTTCAACTTCATTGTCTGTGGTCCATGTTCTAAGTGCACTTTCCATTTCATCCCAGGTAAGATTCTCGTCTTTGCGGGGATAAATAGACATTAAAATCGCCTCGTTCGTGGCGCTGAATTTTTCGGCAGTTGAAGTGGTAACTTCAAAATCGGCCGGGATTTTGAAAGCAGTTTTGTAGGTGTCCCAGGTAAACTCGCGCCATTCCTGAGCGCTGACTGAATGGGTAAGTAATCCTACAAACAAGAACAGAATAAGGGTGTAGATTTTTTTCATAGGTGATTAAATTTGAATCACGAAGGTAATCAATTCTCCGGCCAAAGATTACAACAAACTGTTAATTATCAGCAGAAATTTTCTTCTTTAGAAATGGGTAAACCAACACAGAAATAAAAATGAGCGATGCCCCTGCATAAAAACCACCAGACATGTATTCGGTATCACCAAAAATCAAACAGGCAAGAATGATCGCATATACCGGCTCAAGATTAATATGCAGCACAACAAAGTATGCCGAAAGATGCTTCATAAGCCTGATAGCTGCTGTAAAAGCATAGGCAGTACAAATGCTTCCGAGAACCAGAAGCAAAAGCAGATCGTTTGTGCCGGGCCAAAAGTCTGAAAAGGCTTCGGGCTGAATAAACGGAAGAGCCAATAGTGCAAATAGAAAACCTGAAAGCATTTCGTAAAAACTAAGCACCTGAACCGGTGCCTTTTCGGACATTTTTTTATTGGCTACACTAAAGAGCGAGGAAAGAAAATAACTCACAATGGCAACCACAATACCTTCAATGTAGCGAATCTCAAATCTGAAAATGATATATATGCCAGCAATAATAATGAGCCCTATAACTACATCGAACCACGATAATTTCTGACGCAACAACAGCGGTTCAAGCAAGGCGGTGAATAAAGTGCCGACGCCCAAGAGTCCAAGTCCTACAGACACATTGGATAGTTTTATGGCCAGAAAAAAAGTGGTCCAGTGAGCAGCCACAACAAACCCAACTGCCAGAGAATTAAACAGGGTTTTACGTGAGATTCGGAGACTGGTTCTTCGGGCAATAAGCAACGCAAAAAGGGTAACGAATGCAATGAAAATTCGAAAAACAACCAGGTGCGATGCAGGAAGGGTGATCAGCTTCCCAAGAATACCTGTAAACCCAAGAAGAAACACCACAAAATGCAGCTCGGAATATGTTTTCAGGGAAATTTTCATGCATTAATGTATCGAACGACAAAAGTAATGGATTTTCTCACGTAGTGGCTTACACTGTGTTTCGTTCAAAAAGACTCTACATAAATCACTGAAAATAAGCACGCCATACAATTTAATTCACTGGTTCGAGTTATTTTGCTAATTTTACCCGCTTAAAATGAATCAGGTGAATATTTTTCGTATCCTATTCCTGCTTACTCTCCCACTGGCGTTTTTTACTTCATGCGAAAGCGATGATCAGTTTGGTCTCGATATGCAGCCACCGGGAGATTTACTGAATGCCACAAAAACCGACACCATTTCGATTGTTGCTTACACGGTGACAGAAGACAGCATTCGCACCGATGAAACGTCACAGAGTTTAGCCGGCTATTATTTTGATCCTGTATTTGGCCCCTTGAGAGCATCATTTTGCTCTCAACTTCGCCTTTCGGGAACAGATGTTGATTTTGGCGACAATGCCACGGTTGATTCTGTAGTTCTGCACCTCGAGTATTACAGCATGTACGGAAATCCGCGCGAGAATAACCGGATGACATTCAGTGTATATGAGCTTGATCAGTCGATTGAACTCGACACTGTTTATTATTCTGACGAGCCCATTATAGCCGGGCGTAAGCTTGGCTCAAAAAATTTCATTCCCAATTTGCGTGACAGCATGGTGGTAGGTGGTCGAACACTCGCGCCGCAATTGCGCATCAGGCTCGACAAAGATCTTGGTAAAGACTTTATCGAAGCAGCCTCGATGGGCTTGCTATCCGACAATTCCACTTTCGAGTCGTTTTTCCACGGCTTTTGTGTGATTCCCGAAACCAATGGTTCATTAACAAACGGTTCGGTGCTTTCGCTCGATGTACTTTCAGCCAATTCCGGACTCACCATTTATTATCATAACGACGAAGACACACTAAGCTATAAGTTCAACATCACACTTGGATGTGCACGTTACAGTCGTTTCGAGCATTTTGGTTTTACCGGTGCTGATCCTCAGTTTCTAAGTCAGATCAATGGAGACACAGCCCTGGGCCAGCAAAAGTTGTACATACAACCTATGGGAGGAACGAAAGTCGTGATGAAATTTCCCTATTTGAGCAGCCTCAACAACGGATTTTCAATCGTTATCAACAAAGCCGAGCTCATTCTTCCGGTCGACGAATCAGACCTGACTGCCGAAACCTGGGCACGGCCTGTTAGCCTTTCACTTGTGCAGATTCGTGACGACAGCACCTACGCCTTCCTTCCCGATCAAACATTGAGCGAGGAAACATTTGGTGGCACCTATGACAGCGACATCGGAGGCTATCGTTTTGTGCTTACCAGACATATTCAGAATCTGATCACAGGGGGCGTTACCGACAGGGGGCTGGCGTTGATGGTCAGCGGAGCTTCTGTCAGAGCCAACCGGGTTATTCTTAATGGTCCTGGAAGCAGCAACCCAATGAGACTGGAAATCACCTACACATTAATTAACTAATTTCATTCTATGTGCGGAATTGTTGGTTATCTGGGTCCCCGACAGGCTTACCCGATTCTTATCAATGGCTTACATCGTCTTGAATATCGCGGCTATGACAGTGCCGGCGTAGCTTTGCTCAATGGCGAACTCAGGGTTTATAAAAGCAAAGGGAAAGTACACGATCTTGAAGAACTCATCAAGCACGAAAACCTGAGTGGAACAGTTGGCATCGCCCACACCCGCTGGGCAACTCACGGTGAGCCAAACGATGTCAATGCACATCCTCATGTGTCTCCTTCAGGAAAAATGGCTATGATTCATAACGGAATTATCGAGAATTACGCCATCCTGAAAGAAGAGCTGATCAACCGCGGGTATGAGTTTAAAAGCTCAACCGATACCGAGGTGTTGATCCACCTGATCGAAGACATTCAGATTAATGAAAAAGTTAGCCTGGTCGAAGCTGTACAAATAGCACTCAGTCAGGTCATCGGGGCCTATGCGATCGTGATCACATCTGAAGATGATACAAACATGCTCATCGCTGCAAAAAAAGGCAGCCCCATGGTTATTGGTATTGGAAAAGATGAGTTCTTTATCGCATCAGATGCCACTCCCATTGTCGAATACACAAAAAATGTGGTGTATCTTGAAGATGAAGAAATTGCCATTCTTGAACGTGGTCAGGAATTGAAGATCAAAACCATTAAAAACATTGATAAAACCCCATATGTTCAGGAGCTCGAATTGAACCTTGGCGCAATCGAAAAGGGCGGCTACCCGCATTTCATGCTGAAAGAAATCCACGAGCAGCCAAACTCTATTCGCGATAGTATGAGAGGTCGACTCTCAGCTGATCAGGGAATCATCTCGCTTGGCGGAATTGTCGATTATGAGCAGAAATTATGCAATGCCAAACGAATCATCATCGTGGCCTGCGGCACTTCGTGGCATGCTGGATTAGTAGGTGAATATCTTATCGAAGATCTTGCACGAATCAATGTTGAGGTTGAGTATGCTTCGGAATTCCGATATCGAAACCCGGTTATTCACGAAGATGACATTGTCATTGCGATCAGTCAGTCCGGCGAAACAGCCGACACCCTTGCCGCCATTAAGCTTGCCAAATCGAAAGGTGCAACCATTCTTGGCATATGCAATGTGGTAGGATCAACCATTGCCAGAGCTACCGACGCGGGCAGTTACACTCATGCAGGACCCGAAATTGGTGTGGCATCGACAAAAGCATTTACTGCGCAGGTAACCATTCTGACCATGCTGGCTCTTATGCTGGGTCATTTGCGGGGCACCATCAGTAAATCGAAATACAACCAATACATTCACGAATTGGATCGTATTCCGGAAAAGGTGAAAATTACGCTTGATAAAACCAGCACCATTGTCGAAAACATTGCAGCACAGTATAAAGATGTAAGGAATTTCCTTTACCTCGGACGTGGATACAATTTCCCCGTAGCCATGGAAGGAGCTCTTAAGCTAAAAGAGATTAGTTACATCCATGCCGAAGGATATCCTGCGGCTGAAATGAAACATGGACCCATTGCACTCATTGACGAAAAAATGCCCGTGGTGGTCATCGCAACGAATCGTGGCACATACGAAAAAGTTGTTTCAAATATTCAGGAAGTGAAAGCGCGGGCTGGAAAAATCATTTCAGTGGTTACCGATGGTGATACGGCCGTAAAAGACATG
>CAZLHV010000007.1:0-39409 GCA_964559205.1 uncultured Bacteroidaceae bacterium | reverse complement strand
TTTACATCGTTTTGTGCCTGCAAATTGCCAGTGTTTATGAGCATATTTAACAGCAGCATGGCAGCAAATGCAATTAAAGTTTTGGTTGCGGAGAAGCTTCTGCTCTCTCTCTCTCTCTAATAACGCTTGTTTTCAGCGTTTGGGCATGTTGTTTTTTCATGATTACAAAATATTGCTGCAAACATATGCAATTTATTTCTTAAATACAATAGGGAAATGCAATTTATTGCCATGAATACCATGAATTGTTCGCTGTAGCAACTCATTGTGATCATTTGATTGTAAAAATGCTTCCCGATCGATTGACGTTGAACGGATTTCTGCTGTGAGGCAGAGAAAACTCCTGAGGTTTGTGCAAAGAGCTATTTTCAATTAAAAGTGGTCATAATTTCTTTGAGCCAAATTTACTGAAGATTTGTACCTTTACATCATGGAATGGTTTCAGGGAAGTCCGCAGGAATTGGAAGCAGCTGTTAGCAACAGCCCCATTGCGGCATTTTATATCTCAACCGAACATTGCAATGTATGCAACTCGTTGCGACCCAAGATTGTTGAATTTTTTGCCGAGAAGTACCCCGAAGTGCATCTCACCATATTCCGCAGCGAGCTTTATCCGCGCTGGTCGGCACAGTATTCGGTGTTTTCGGCGCCGGTGTTGCTGATTTTCGCCGATGGAAAAGAAGTCATGCGTTATGGACGAAACATTTCGTTTTCGGAGCTTGAAGAAAAGCTTGATCGACTACAGGAATTGATGCAATAACAGCACTCAGATGCTTTTCACTTCAATGCTGACAATTCGGTAGCCCCATACAATTTCGCGGGCCATAAACAGGCTTCCTGAAAGCACCGAAAGCATTCCGGCGAGAAATGTACCGAGTGCGACCGGATTGAGGTTTGCGTCGAGGGCAAAATCGAGCCCGATCAACACAGAAGTAATGATGAATAAAGCTACGGCCACAGTGTAGGAAAGCACAGCATGACGGATAAATCGAACCCTGCGGTGGAAGAGTTGCAATTGTTCGTGAATATTGTCAAATCGCTTCTGTTCGTCGGCACTAAGTGACTCTATGTTGCGTCCCCAGGTCATTTTCCGCTTTTCTTCATCGAGCATCCGGATGCGGTTAACCACAAGCGAATATTTGTTATTGGTTCCCAAAAGAAGGAGTCCGCAGGCCGAAATCATGATTCCGGGTGCCAACATGGACTGAATAAGTTCGACAACACTGGCATTCATGATGCAAAAATAATCAAACGACGTGAAGCCTTAACAAAAACACACATATTTGTTGTGGATAATACTTTTTACAGTATTATTGCAGAAAAAAAATGAGAGGATTGCTGTTGGCTTCTTTGCTGCTTGTGCTGATCGGAATAGGGAATGCACAAGATGAAACGCGCTTGTCGCTTTATGCAAACACACTCAATGCACAAAATTTTCACTCCTATTCTCTGAATCCAACCATCGATATTGCAGTGAGCGATCATTTCAACATCCGGTATTCACTTGGTTTTGGGATAAGAGGAAATAAAAAGTTTTACATGCATAGTCCGGTTAGTGCTCCCGTAGGAATGGTTCTTTTTGTTGCAGGCCTTGGGAGCAGCGGAAGCTTTCTGAGCACGCTTGGAATTTTACTTCTGATTGCACCGGAGGGAGTGTCCTACGACATCAGGCTCAGCGACAAAGTTGAATTGTCCCCATTTATAGACCTCAATTCGTGCGAATATTTCCTAAGTGGCGACAGCAACACCCTCAACTTCCTCATCAGCGGTGATGCCGGTCTTAGCTCACAGCTTTATATAAGCGAAAAATTCTATTTGTCGGCACATGCCTCCGCGATGTTGCTCGAAACAAAAGGGTTGGGATTTTCGGCCGGAGCAGGCATGGGCATTGCGTTCTGACTCACCGGATTTTCCGGGACAATCTCTGATAAACATCGAAATATCGCTGCACATTGCTTTCCAGCCCATACATGATTGATGATCGGGCACGAAGATCCAGCTGATCAAATTTGAGTGATTTCAGATGATCTGCTGTTCCCGCATAAGCCAGATCGTTAAGCTCTTCAACCACAACCCCGAAACCATCGTTTTGAACCGAAGCGAGATCTCCTACCCCTGCGTTGCATATCACGGGTAATCCCAAAGCAAGTGATTCTGCCAGCTTGATGGGAGAAGATGCCTTTTTGCTAAAGGAAGGCTTGATGAACATGATGCTGTAATCGGCCCAGGAAATCAGGGCAGGCATTTCAGATCGCTGAGCTTTTATAATCACATGTACTTCTTCCGGGAAAAGGGATTTTAGCTCATCAACCACAGGATGTCGCTCATTGATGATGAGTAGAAATGAAGTGTCAGAGAATTTAACCCGAAATTGCTGATAGAATTTTACCATTTCAGCAAGCAAATACCAGGTACCGGTGGAACCCACATACACAAGGCGTGTCCCTTTTAATGGTGGCAGGGCATACTTATTTCTTAACGCAAGAGCTGATTCAGGAACCGGTGGGCTGAAATGCCCGTAATCGGCTGCACATGGGATGACCGAAATTTTCGATTCATCAACAGACCATGATTGGACAAGCACATCGGCACCGGCATGGGTTAATGACACAATAGCGGCCGAGGAAGACAACAAATGTTGTTCCTGACGTTTGAAATATTGATAAATAAATCTGTACACTGGGTTCTTCAGCGACCAAATGCCTCCTTCGATTCTTTCGTCGGCCCAAAAACCCCGCATATCAAACAAAAAAGGAAGGGATGTTCTTTTTCCGACGCTTTTTGCAACCAAAGCAGCAATATAACTTCTGGCATGAATGAAAGAAACTGGGTTCTTGCGGCAAACATCGAGTGCAGCCCGCTTCATGGCAAGAAGATCCCGAAGCGTTGATATCACAGCAGGGCGCCGGTGATAGGGTAATGCAATCCACGATACAGGCAGTCCTTCAAACAATGACAAAGCTCCATCCCGGCAAGCTTTGAGATTGCCGGGCTTCTCAAAACTGATGATATGGAAGTGGTAGCCCATCATGGCCAATTGCTTCACATATGGTACAATCTGCGAAGAACCTACCGGATCAAACAAACCATCATAACTTAAATATAGAACGTGACCCAGCTTCATTCTTCTGAATTAATTTCAATATCAGGATGGGCTTCAAGATAGTGACTCAATACCACCAAAGCCCAGACCCTGTTAAAATACCAATTGTACTTTCCCGACATCCATTTCTGAAGCAAATTCTGCACTTCATCGAAGGGAACAATGCGAAAAATTCTTAATGAAGGATCCTGCAAATAACTTGAAGGCAGGAATGACAGTTCATTTCTCAGCCACCGTTGCATAGGAATTGAAAAGCCTCGTTTTGGCCTTTCGAAAAGATCTGCCGGAATATATTCAGAAAGAATTTTTCTTAAAAGAATCTTTGTTTTTGCGTGACCAGCTTTGTATTTCAACGGAAGGTTCAATGCCGCTTCAACAAGCCTGTGATCGAGCAGTGGCGGCCTGACCTCGAGACTCGTCAGCATTGAAGCACGATCAACTTTTACCAGCAAATCGTCTTTTAGATAGTGTGTCAGATCGAAAAAAGCCTGCTGCTCTTCCGGCAACAAACCTTTTGGCATGAGTAGATTTTGCCTGAACCCCTCGGGAAGGGTAAGCCTGAGCCGGGGAAGCTCCCATGATGAAAAAAGATTCTGCTCAATTGAAAAAATGTTTGAGTACAGAGACTTTGCTGTTTCAGGGTGAAAAAACTGAGCATGCCGTCGGCCTTTCAATGCTGTAGCTGCAAGAGGTCTGGCCATTCTGAGCCAGACACGGTTGAGTCTGTTTGCCCAACGATAAGCACCATAGCCCTGAAAAAGTTCATCGCCACCATCGCCGCCTAGAGCTACAGTAACTTTTTCACGGGCAAACTTCGATATGATATACACCGGAAAAAACGAAGAATCGGCCATAGGTTCATCCATTTCACCTAAAAGGGGCATGGCCAAACTGCAGAGGGTTTTCTCGTCGGCAGGCATTTCGTAATGTTCGGTGCAAAGGTGTCTGGCAATAGCTTTAGCAAACTGGCTCTCGTCGTGGGCCGAATCAGGTGAAGAAACAGTAAAGGTTTTTATGGGCGATGCTGAACATGAGGCCGCAATAGATGCCACAAGGCTGCTATCGATTCCTCCACTAAGAAAAACCCCAAGAGGGACATCGCTGATCATGGAATCGCCTACAGCCTGCCCGAGCAGAGACCTGAATTCAGTTAAAACCTGTTCTTCGCTTCTAAAATCAGGTTGACCGACAAAATCTTCGGGTTTCCAATAACGTTGAAAACTCAGTTGCTGATCTTTCAACACCGCATAGTTTGCCGCCGGAAAACGTTGTGCTTCGGAAATCAGAGTAGCTGGTTCCGGAAAATAGCCCAAATGAAGAAAACAAGCCACGGAATCAAGGTCGACCGTTTTCGAATCCAGCGCCTTCATTAAACTACGCAGTTCCGATGCAAAAGCAAAAAATCCGTCTTTTTGAGCATAAAACAATGGCTTAATCCCCAATCGATCGCGAAAAAGATACAAGCTTCCGGTTTGCTGGTCAAAAATCACAAAGGCAAACATTCCTTCGAGAAGCGACACCGCAGCAGGACCTTCGCTGGCAAACAATTCGAGCACAATTTCAGTGTCAGATCCTGTTTTGAATCCTCTGGCCCTGTATTTTTCGGGAAAAGCATGTGTTAAGCGGTTGGCCAGTTTGTTGAAATTGTAAATCTCTCCGTTAAACACAATGACATATCGTCCGCAATGCGACAACATTGGTTGATTTGCAGCCGTCGATACATCGATGATCGAAAGCCGACGATGCGCAAGGGATACAAATTCATTTTGCCACAACCCCGAAGCATCAGGGCCCCGGTGTGCCAGTGCACGACTCATCTCTGCAATGCTTCGATGATCGGACGGCAATAAAGATACAATTCCTGCTATGCCACACATCGGGGCAAAGATAATGAATTACAATAAGGAAAAGTAAAGAACCGGTGCTTAAAGGTTCGGGTTAAAATCAGGCCTTTGGTTTCCGGCCTCTTCGCGAGGGAGTGGCGGATTTATCCTGAGCAGCTGAATTTTTATATACTTTTTTCCACATGGTGTAGTCCTTGTCCGAAATCTGGCCAGCCCTGTAGGCATCTTCAAGCTTCACAAGCGGGTCCGCCTGAACCGGCATCACTTTCTTCCTCAGACTTGCTTTTTCGATTTTTTTCGTTCTCATAATGGTAATGATAAAAATTATGACAATCTTTCCAGCGGGCAAATTTACTGCTGTTATACAATAAGATTCTTTTAAATTACTAAATAAAATGTTATTTAAGATTTTCAAAAATCACAAAGTGTTAAATAACAGCCTAATTCAGAGTCCGGAAAAGACAGACCGACAGGCAGATCAGACAGCACCAAACACGGCAATCCAGATGCAATGAGGGTCTGCAGAAGTGTAGGCCACTTTATGCAGTTGGTGAGGCTTGATGTTGATAAAGTCGCCCTGTTTGAGGGTCACCGACTCTTGGTTTTCAAACTCAATCACAGCTTCGCCCTGAAGTAAAAGAATAAATTCATGCTCGTCCTGATCATACCAACCTTGAGAAGGTGAAGTGTGGCCGGCCGAAATAATGCGTTCGACCCTGTATCCGGGTTGTTCGAAGAGGGTTGAGAACAATTCGCTTTTGCCATCCCAATCGTTGAGACGAAAAATATTTTCAAGCTGAGTTTCGGCCATATTTTGCTAATTATGACACGAAATTACACGAAATCTGCAATCTGGTGAAAATTTTTCATTCAAAACCTCGGCGGATCACATCCGGTTCAATTTGCAGCAAAGCAGTCTGGGATTCACATCCACGAAACTCAGGGTCTGATTCGGCTATTATATAATGGTAAGGAATGTAAAATTTTTTATCAAACCCTATTGGTTAATAAAAAAATCTTTTTACCTTTGCAGCCCGAAATAAAAAAGGGGCTTCATCTCTCAAAAACAATTGAAATGGACACGCTCAGTTATAAAACAATTTCCGCCAACAAGGCCACCGCTAACAAAGAGTGGTTTGTTGTCGACGCCACTGATCAGCCGCTCGGACGTCTTGCTTCGATGGTAGCATTCATGCTTCGTGGCAAGCATAAAACGAATTTCACCCCGCACGCTGATTGCGGTGACAACATTATTGTACTGAACGCCTCGAAGGTGAAGCTGACCGGAAACAAGCTTACTCTGAAAGAGTATGTACGTTACACGGGTTATCCGGGTGGACAGCGCTTTGCCACACCCGCCGAATTGCTGAAGCGCAAGCCGGAATCAGTTGTTGAAATGGCTGTTCGCGGAATGCTTCCTAAAAACAAGCTGGGACGTGAGCTTTTCCGCAATCTTTATGTTTATGCTGGCGGGGAACACAAACACGAAGGTCAGCAGCCCAAAGTCAAAAACATTAACGAAATCAAATAAAGGCCATGTCTTTAACAATTACACTTGGCAGAAGAAAAACAGCAGTTGCCCGTTTGAGATTGACTCCAGGCAACGGAAATGTATCGGTCAACGGCAGGGATTATAAAAATTATTTCCCGCTTGAGACTCTGCAATATATTATCGATCAGCCATTCATCATCACCGGAACCACAGGCACTTACGATGTTAAGGCACTGCTCGACGGTGGTGGCATTAAAGGACAGGCCGAAGCGCTGCGTCTGGCTATTTCCCGTGCACTTGTTGAAATTAACGAGGAATATCGTTCCCCACTGAAAGAACAGGGTTTGCTGCGACGCGATCCCCGTATGGTGGAGCGTAAAAAGCCCGGACGTCCCAAAGCAAGAAAGAGATTCCAGTTCTCGAAACGTTAATCCCGTTGGATTGACTGGTTTAGTATCCAAATTGCTGAGACCGTTACAAAACGCTACTCAGCAATTGTTTTTTCAACTGAAAGGAATGTAAACACAAAAAACACAATTAATGGCAAATGTAACTTTTGATCAACTTCTCGACGCCGGTTGCCACTTTGGTCACCTAAGGCGCAAATGGAATCCCAACATGGCTCCTTACATTTTCATGGAGCAAAATGGCATCCACATCATTGACCTTTACAAAACCATGGCCAAGCTCGACGAAGCTGGTGCCGCTCTTAAAGGAATTGCTCGTTCCGGCAGAAAAATTCTGTTTATCGGAACAAAAAAGCAGGCCAAGGAAATTGTGGGCGAAGCAGCACGTTCGGTGGGCATGCCTTATGTGGTTGAACGCTGGCCCGGTGGTATGCTTACCAACTTTGCAACCATCCGCAAAGCCGTGAAAAAAATGAGCAACATCGACAAAATGCTCAACGATCCCACCTTTACAAATATTTCAAAACGCGAGCGCCTTCAGATCACCCGTGAAAGGGCAAAACTTGAGAAAAACCTTGGTTCAATTGCCGACCTCAACAAACTCCCCTCAGCTCTGTTTGTAGTCGATATCCTGAAAGAACACATTGCTGTGGCCGAAGCTCAGATTCTTGGAATTCCAACTTTCGCCATTGTCGACACCAATTCGGATCCAAAAAAAGTTGATTTCCCCATCCCCGGAAATGATGATGCCGGAAAATCAATCGCTCTTATCCTTCAGGAAGTCTGTGCTCATATCACAGAAGGCCTTGATGAGCGCAAAATGGTCAAGGACAACGAAAACGCCGAAGAAGCAGAGGATGAAGTTCGCTATGATGAAGATGGCAACGAAATTGTGGCCATTGAAGAAGAAGGCGACGACAAACCCCGCAGAAAACGTACAGTGGCAAAAGCTACTCCAAAAGGCGGTGCACGTAAAATTAACATCGAAGTAAAAGACTAAAACAAACGGTTATGGCAACTATTTCAGCTCAGGATGTATATAAGCTCAGAGACCTCACCGGCGCAGGTGTCATGGATTGCAAGGGCGCTTTGGTCGAAGCAGAAGGCGATTTCGAAAAAGCCATCGAAATTCTTAGAAAAAAAGGACAAAAGTTGGCTGTTAAAAGAGCCGATCGCGAAGCAAACGAAGGCTATGTGATTGCTGCTGCCGACGAGACCAACACGTTTGGTGCTGTCATTATGTTGAACTGCGAAACCGATTTCGTGGCAAAAAACAACGATTTCGTTTCCTCAGCAAAATCATTTATTGATGCAGCTGTCGCTTTCAAACCCAAATCGATGGATGAACTCAATGCCCTCCAAATTGACGGCAGAACCATCGAAGGTCATGTGACCGATCTCGTTGGGAAAATCGGCGAGAAAATCACACTCACACACTATGAATTTATCGAGGCACCATGTGTGGTTGTTTACAATCACTACAACCACCGCATTAGTACCCTTGCCGGATTCAGCGAAGGCGGAAGCAAAGTAATCGAAGCAGGTAAAGATGTCACAATGCAAATCGCATCGATGAAACCCATCGCCGTTGATAAAGACGATGTTTCAGCCGATATCATTGCCAAAGAAATCGAAATTGGCAAAGAGCAGGCCCGCGCCGAAGGAAAACCCGAAGAAATGCTTGAGAAAATTGCCCTGGGCAAACTCAATAAATTCTACAAGGAAAGCACTTTAGTGAATCAGGACTACATTAAAGATAGCAGCATGACCGTTGGACAGTATCTTACCAGCATCAGTGCTAATCTCAAAGTGACCGGATTCTATCGCTTCGGTCTTGGCGAATAATCATTTTTGAATCTCATGATGAAACCATCCCATAGCGGATGGTTTTTTTGTATCTATCCTTCACATAAAAAATGGCGGGCAAAAACAATCGGCCAATTGTTTTTGCCCGCCTGAATGCATCCCTTCACACACAACTATTCGGTCACCTTGACACGAATACCTTCACTGTGACTGGTAAATTCAGGGGCATACATGCACTGAATGGTCGTAATGCCATTGCTGAAGTCCCCTGCATGGGTTACCATCATGTTGTATTCGAACACGTAGGTGCCTTTGTTCAAATAATTAAAAAAGAAATTGGTGGCTGCGTCCCGCGTGTTTTCAAAATACCAAAGTCCACCCTGATATTTTGTAGTGCTTAACACATTTACAGGCTCCATGCACGAAGCACGCATGTCCTTCATGTGCACATATTCCATGTCGCGGTCAACCCTGATTTCAATTCTCACTTTCACCTTATCGCCAATTTTAAGGGTCGCATTGTCGCCAATTGGCTCCATGCGCGGGCCACTTGCACTTTGTCGTTCTACAAAAAGTTGCTTTTTAATTGACAAAGGCGTTGCCGAAGGCGTAATCTTATCAAGATCTTCAAAATACTGCCAGTAAACCGCACCCCAGGCAATGCCGCTATCCTTTTTCGTCACCTGAATATTTCCCATTTCAGGCTTAATCTGCTCGCCCGACCATGCCGTTTTGAAGTAACCAGTACCAGCCTCAACCTTGCATCCTTCGATACTTTTAGGATCAATCAATTTTCCGCCAATTTTCACCTCCACCAATTCATCACTCTCCAGCAAATTGAAGCCTTTGATCAGCAAGGCATACACTGCATCCACGGTTGCTTTGGTGGTTTTCCAGTCCTGTACCTGCTTCTGTTTCAGCAGCCATATTTTAAGTTCCTCAACCGCATAAGCATCGGCCGCCACTTCGTCGAACACTTCAACCATCAGCGACTGGCTCTCGATTGGCGCCTCGTACCAGTAATATCCAGCTACAAATTCACGCCAGTACATTCCCATCTCATCGGAATGAAGCGATGTTTCACGCAACGATTTAACAATGTCGGCAGGAATTTCCTTCTGGCCGGCGCGGTGCAAAGCAAGCGAAATGAGCCCCCGTGCATACGTCGAAAACGAAGTCCAATAAACCGAAGCCTGTGAGAAATAATAATCGTAGGCTTCTTTGTTCTTTGGCTCAATGACCCAATCAGCAAAAAAGCTTCTTGCATATAAATAATGCACCTGCAAATATCCGATATACTGCCTGGATTTATAATCCGAATAATGCCTCTTAATATATTCGTAATCTTCTCTGATCCTGTCATCGAGATAATACACGGCCTTCTGAACCATATTGCTGATGCTTCCATTTTGTCTGATTTCCCTGATGCCAAGATGATCGAGTTTGCCAAAACCAGTCACGATATGCTGAGTGATGTAGCGGTCGTCGGGCATGCCCTTATACCATGGGAATCCGCCATTGGGCGACTGCAGTTTTGTCAACAGTTTCTCGGTTCGCTTTTGCTCGCGCGACATGCGGTTGAGATCAAACAAAAGACCAACCCGCTTCTTCCTCTCACTTTCATCTTTGGCATCGAGCACCCAGGGAGTTTCTTCGAGAACAATATATTTCAGTTCTTCGTTCTTTTCCAGATTCGACAAAAACGACTCAGGAGTTAAGTTCTGCCAGCTCTCGAATACAGCCTGAATCTTTGGGCTGCTATTGGCTATAAAGGCTGCAATAGTGTTTGCATAATAACGGCTGAATGTCTGTTCGGTACATTCATACGGATATTCCATGATGTAAGGCAATGCCTGCACAGCATACCATGCCGGATTGCTTGTAAACTCGAGGGTATAGCGATGACTTTTCAGCGTCTTAGAACTGCTACTGTTCACCAACTTTTCCATGGTCCAGTTTTTCGTCTCATTTCCGCGTATTGGCAAAGGCAAAGATTCAATCACAAGCATGCGATTCGATAGCACAGGGATGGTCATCTCTTCTCCGTCAGTAAAAGCTCCAGCCTTCGCTTTAATGCGATAAGTCACTGCACCCTTACCATAAGGCACATTGAGTGTCCAGGACACTTTCGCACTCTGACCTTTCTTTACCGAGAAAGAAACAGTGGCATTACCCAGACCAAAATCGGCCGCAATGGTTTGCCCTGTAAACGGGTCAACCAGTTCAAGCACTGCTATTCCTTCAAGATCATTCTCGCTTAAATTGCTGATTTTTGAAGTAAAAATAATCTGATCTCCCTCACGTAAAAACCTGGGAGCAAACGAATTAATCATTAAAGTTTTTTGGGTTACCAAATTCTTGGTCAGGCTGCCCGTTTTCAGATCCTTGGTGTGGGCAAGACCCATGAATTTCCATTTTGTCAGCGATTCAGGCATGGTAAACTCGATCACGGTTTCACCGTTTTCATTGGTTTTCAGTTGAGGAAAAAAGAAAGCTGTTTCATTGAAATTGGTTCTCACAGCTATATCGCTCATGTCCTGATTTTGCCCATCGTTTCGTGTATCTTCAAGTCTTTCACCATTAATCAGTTCTCCTCCTTCAGCATTTTTATCGCCGGCAATTTCCTGTTCTTCTGAAACAAGCATGTCCATGGCAGCCGGAGCGTCTTTCGAGTATACCCCTGCTACACCAGCCTTCTTTCCGTCTTCACGCAAAGCACTTCGTGAATTTCCGGTAGCTGTGGTCTGAGCAGCAAATAAGACCCTGCCATCATCATCTGCCTCATAATCCCAGTAATATGAATAGTAATCATACATCGGATAGTTAAACCATTCAAGTCTTGGAATGTAAATGGACATAATTGCATATTTCTTTTCATAGGCAAGAGACCGTTGCGATGACCATGAAACTGTGAAATTTCCTGCAGCATCCCAATTTCGGTAGCCATAGAAATAATTAAGCAGACTGAAATACCAAGAGTGACTTTTATAGGCATCGAGCGATGCATCGTACATGCCCGCCATCAGTTCGGCCATTTCGCGATCGCCATTGGCGTTTTTAATCAGCACCTTCCATTTCTCACCTTCGCCCGGCTGCAGTTTATCTCTGAATGTCTCAATTTCGATATCAAGTTGTTTATTGGTATAAGGCACAAATACCTGCACATCATCTGTATAAAGTCTGTTGCCCATTACTTGAGCAAAATGGATGGTGAAATTTCCACGATGAGCTTCAGTAACCGGCCATTCAAGAATCTTTTGCTCACTGTTGACTGTAATCCAGTCAGAACTGACAATTTTGCCTTTATGCTCAACCTCCACCAGCACTTTTGATCCGTTTGCATAACAGCCAAGCAACACCCTTGCGGTTTCGCCAGGCTCACAGGATGTGTTGATTTCCTTTACATAAAAAGCCTGATTGCTGCAAGCGCTCTTCACTGCCGGCACATAGTATCTGAAATACTGCTGATACTCGACTTTTTCGCCAAAGGCATCGGTAGCGGTCAACACCAGCATGTAATCGCCCTGTCTGCCCCTCATGATGCTGTCGAGTGGCAACAATGAATCGGTAGCGGTATTATAAAGATGTGAATAAATCACCCCCACCTTTTCCCATTCAGAGGGGTTGGCCTCGTTATCATATTCTTTGTCGGGAAAACGCTCCCAGTAATCCTTTTTTGTCAAGGTCTGAAATTCAGGTTTTGACAACAAGCGGCTGCTGAAAACACGGTCAGGTGTTTTGAGCGAATATATCAGCATCGTAACATTGGAAGCCACAGTTTGCCCGGAAAGATTCTGTGAACTGATTTCAAAGCCGTTGCTGGCATCGGCCACCACATCCTGCGAAACTGTTGATCCAAGAATCAGAGCTTTATATCCTGCGCCTACCCATGCCGAAGAAGACCTTGTTTCGCCATTGATATCTGTAACATCGGCATATACGGTATAATAAAACACTGGTTGGTAATCTTTGCGGATTCCTTCGTCGGGGAGTGCGTTGAAATCGATGGTAAACTCGCCAGTCTCATTCGTGCTCACATAACCATTGGCAATTTCAACCTGAGCCGAATATGGCATGGGTCTGTACCACCATCCCCACCAGTAGGGGAAGCGCGCATTTCTTACCACCCGGTATTTCACCTTAGCACCGTCAATGTTGTTACCTGCATAGGCAATGGCCCTGCCCTTCACACTCACTTTTTCGTTTAACCTGTAACTCCCTTTCACCGGATCAAACTGAACATAAAATTTCGGGCGCTTATACTCTTCGACAGAGAAATAAGAATTCCCATATCCGTTGGTGATTCTCATCTGACCTGTCAGACCATTATCTGGTGCAGTAAACGAACCGGAAAATGTCCCGTATTCATTGCTGGTCAGATCGAGCGATGCCACCACCTGATAGTTGGCATCGTAGAATGTTACCGTGGTGTTTTTTCCAGGAAGAATGGTGTATTGATTTTCCGCGTCTGCATTCAGCATAATTCCTTTAAAATACACTGTTTGACCCGGTCGGTAAAGGCTCCGGTCGGTAAAGAAATATGTTACCGTGCGGTCGCCACTGCTGCGGTCATACGGGGGATACATATAAAATGTATTGTAGTTGCAGTACCGGCTGTTTCCATGCGACACATCGGCATACATATAGCGGTAATCGCTACCCTTGGGCAATGGTGGCAACACGGCTTTTCCATCAATCCCTGTGGTAAGAGTCCGGTATTTCGAATACACATACTCGCGGGTGATGTAATTGTATTTTTCTGAAAAAACATTCACCTGGGCACCCTGCAATGGCTGTCCATTCTGTCGGTCTGTGACCAAAAACACCATCTCCTCGCTGTTGTAATCCTGCGTTGCAAACGACACAGCCGTACTCCAGACCGGGGTGTAGCCCACCCAGCCCTTTTGTATGTCGAATGCCTGTGTGCTTGAGTGCAGAATAATATAAAACCCCGGCTCAAGCCCATCGAAAATCACATTGGCTGAATGAGCCTGATGATCTCCCGGATCGGTGAGTGAAATCTGAAACTCCCTGACAGGTGTTTGCTGGGTGTAAAAGGAAATTAAATCCTCATAAGAAAGTTTGCGGTCTGTATTTCTGTTTTTATCGGGATCAAGCTTCAAAATTCTGAACCAAGCCTTATCGGTATTTGCATAAGAAAGAATTCCCTCAAATGCTTGTGCCGGATATGCTGCACTCTCGAGCGACAGCGACATCGAAGGCATGAGAATATCTTCGCGAAGCGAAAGACAGTTGTTGGCCCCGCGCGTTTCGGGCCAGGCTTTCACCACTTCGTCAATCACCGACAGAGCCTTTTTATTGTACCACTGAAACTCCTTGGCTGTCTCGTATTGATATTTGGATGCCTGCAAACGATAAAATGTGGCTAGGGTATATCCGGTTTCGGCAAATGCCGGTTTGCCCTTGCTTGCCGCATGCAACTCAAGCAGGGCATTCAAGTAAAGTGTATCCCTGTGGGCCAGCGTGCTCTTCGAACGTACAAATGCAAGTCGCTGTAATTCTACAAACGTAAGCACCTCAGCATCAGAGTCGCGCAAATGTGCTTTTGTCAGCATCTGATAAACGTTTGTGGCATAATACACAAACGATGATGTGTCGTAATCGGGCACATCCATGCTGGCAAAACCAGCACCCCTGTAAAAATATTTTTCATTGTCAATCACAAAAACCCTAGCCGGTTTGGTAAGCGATGTCTCTTCGTTTGTAAACCTTCTGATGGCCATCCATCCGATGAAATCGAGCATGGTGGGCGAATAGCGGATAAAATCGGCATACTCAATCACCGGTCCCCAGCTGTCGATCTTCACCCCAGCCAACTCATCGGGATGGGCAAGTGCCTCATCGTAGCACCATTTCACCTCTTTCACCAGGCGGTCGAGTGTCCAGGTTTTTATGTCATCGTTGTCGAACTGATCGGTGGGCGTGCGTTGATAAAACTTCCAGCGATTCACTGTGTAATAATTCCAGTACAATTCGCCAAGCATGGCATATAACAGCGGTTTAACCGGAAACGGAGCTTTCACAACCTCTTTCTTCAGTTCAAGAATTGAATTCTCATAATAATCTTCCTGATACTGAGACATCAGTGAAATGCGATAAATCACAGCCTTGATCATTTGAGGATTGTTTCCTAGTTCCGATGCACGGGCGTAAATGCCCTCGACTTCGGCCAGTGCCGATTGCGGCAGCCCCTTGCTGATCAAACTGTCAGCCACCTTCCATCGCTTTTCAAATTCCTTCTCCTGCTGTGACCATCCCGACAGAGTGATCAGCATCATCACAACAAACGATATAAATGCCATTGATTTCATATGTGCTTTGTTTTGTTAACGGGTTTAAGATGCCAACACGTTCATTTTTCACACGAAAGAATGGCTAAGATATAAATAAATCACACAAGAATACTTTTTTGACTATTTCATCGGCACAATACATCGTTTCGGAAAATAACCGCAACGAGTTTCAAAACTTCTTTAACCGACTCCTTCATCAAAACGATGCACTTATGGAGTATTTTTCGCTAATCAACTCCATCAAATTGTTGCAAGAATGACAATGCCATGATCGTCAATCAAAGTTTATTGTTTTTCATAAGCACCCAAATCGGGTGCTGAACCCACAATGCGCGCATTACCCGCGATATCGGTCAAGATGGTTCCCGTAATAACGGCATCGCCCCGGTCAATTGCCGCCGATCCTGTGCCAATGCTGTAATCGGCAATAGATGCATCGGCAAAACCCGGAGAGGCATTTTTCAGACAATCGATAAAGCCAGTCTGCACCACACTTAATGTGGTTTTCAACAAACAATGATCGAATTGATAATTAAAAATGCCGCCTGAAGGATATTTATCAAGCAAAACCTCTTCTTCGTTGCTTCCGTAAATGATACAATTACCGAAATAAGCATTGGTTAGGTCTCTGACCTGATAGTTTCCGTAAATATCTTTGTAATAATTATTCAACACCAAAGCCGGAGTATTTCGGGTGCTGTGTGACCAATAATTCCCGATGGTGCAATGCTTAAAACTGTAGTTTCCTCCGATATTCAGCAACATGGAATAATAACCCGAATTGCCAAAGACACAATTTTCGGCCTGGACCCACGATCCTTGCGCCACAAAAGCTGCAGTGCTCATGTTGTCGATAATGGTGTTGGTCATAATCAGGGTTGGATTCAACGAGGCACCGAGTGTGTCGACATGCACTCCGATCCGGCCATTTTTAATAATGGAATAATGAATCTCGTTGTCGATGCTTCCAGCCGAAAGCCAAATTTTGCCCCACATTCCGGGCAAATCGCGGTAATAGTCGTCGAGCCGGTCGCCTTGAACAGTGATTTCGTTGTCGAGAGCCCCGTTCATTTTCAGTGTTCCTCCATCATACACCCATAAAACAGCATCATTATGCATGTAAATGTCAGTGCCGGGCTGAACAGTAAGGGTGCAATCCTCGTCAACAACCGCATATCCATACACCACATGAGGCTTGTCGTCGGCCCATGTGCCCGACACAATAGAATAGGCAGGAAGATATTCGGTTTGCGGGTGGTCGGGGTAATAGAAGTGTGCATCCTGACCCCAGGCCACAAGCCTCACTGCCTGTCGGTTCCCGTTGGTAACAAACACCACCGAATCTTCAATCACAAAGGGATTATTGGTATTGCCCGGGTCAACGGTTACTTCTGCAAAAATATACATGCTGTCCCTGGGTCCAATTTCGATGTCAGAAAAACTAAGCCCCTCGAGACCATTGACATTAATTCTGAAATTACTTGCGCTTCCACCACCAAGGCTAATGGAAGAAATACTCACATAATCATTGCTGTTGTTAAAAACCCTGAAGGGAACCGTCACACTGCCCACTGTAGTAAACACGGTATCAAAATAAAGGGTATCGGCCGAGAACCCAAGTAAAAAATCGGGGTCATCGCTAAACTGTTCGTCTTTTCTGCACTGAACAAACGTGAGCGACAACATGGTTGCTACTGCATAAAACAGCATCATGCTTCGCCATGGCAATCGTTTCTTGGTCATGATATATGGCATACGCCGATAACGGAAATTTGTCAAATTTAGTATTTTTGTTCAAAACAATGAATATGCGGAGCATTTGGTTGTGGATTATGGCCATAGTGATTTCGAGCGGAATCATGGTCTATCAACGTCTTACAGGGCCCACCACTCCTGTTCGCGGAAGCGTTGAGTATTTCGGAAGTGAAGTAAAATTCAAGCTATTGAGAACCTGGGAGGGTTCAACCGGTGCAAAAGTCGAAATAACAACAAACCACCCCGATGCTGCAGGTGTGATGATTTGGAAACGTGTTAAAAGTCACGACGATTGGCAAACAACCGTTTTAAAAAACAGCAGCGGCAAGCTTTCTGCCGAGCTTCCACCTTTACCGGCTGCCGGAAAAGTAATGTACCAGGTTTATTTATTTGAAAAATACAAACACATCCCGCTGACCGAAGAACCAGTGGTTTTGCGTTACAAAGGCGAAGTACCCAGAGGTGTGATTATCCCTCATATCATTCTGATGATCCTTTCCATTGTTTTCAGTGTCCGTGCAGGCCTGGAAGCCATCAGAAGAAGGAAGCAGCTTTGGTCTTTCACTTTATGGGCAACCGGAACCCTTTTTGCAGGTGGCTTAATCCTTGGCCCGATTGTTCAGAAATTTGCTTTCGATGCATACTGGACAGGCTGGCCTCTTGGTCATGATTTGACCGATAACAAAACAGCCGTATCATTCATTTTTTGGCTCATTGCCCTCATCATCATCAGGCGCAGACCCGAAAAGAAGGGCTGGGTTCTCGTGGCATCCATCATACAACTCATCGTGTATCTGATTCCACACAGTGTTCTAGGGTCAGAGATCGATTTCCGCGAACCACACATGCACTGATCCATGACGCTTCCCCTGCTTATCATCATCATCACGGCCATAGTGTCCTTTTCGGCATTTGGCAACAGAACGCTCATGGAAAAACTGTTGTTTTCGCCGTATGAAATCAAACGCAAAAAACAATGGTACAGGTTTATTACCTATGGCTTTGTACATGCCGATTTCATACATTTATTCATCAACATGTGGGTTCTATACATTTTTGGCGACACCATAGTGCAGGTTTTCTCCTACCTCTTTGGTGATTCCGGCATCATCTATTTCATCATGTTATATATCGGAGGGCTTGCTTTTTCTACTCTATATTCCTATGGAAGACATCACGCAAACTATTCCTATTCGGCAGTGGGGGCTTCTGGCGCAGTATCTTCGATCGTGTTTGCGTTTATCATTTTGTTTCCAGCCGAAAAGCTGATGATTTTTCCCTTGCCCATTCCACTTCCCGCATGGATTTTCGGGCTGCTGTATTTGGGATACTCATGGTTTATGGCCCGGCGGGGAAAAGACAACATCGGGCATGATGCCCATTTTTTCGGAGCACTTTATGGGTTGTTGTTTATTCTGCTCATTAGGCCAGAATCGTACAGTCATTTCATTCGCAGTATCACCCTCAGCTGGTAAGTTTTGCTTTAAGGTTCGTTTTCATGCTCCCCTCAGCGTACTTTGGCAGCCGACATCAGCACCACTCCGGCCACAGTGAGCAAGCCACCGGCAATCTGCATATCTTCAGGCGCCTGATCCAGCACAAAATAGGCTACAATCAACACAAAAAACGAACGGGTTGTCGTTAAAATGGAATAGGTGGCCACTTTCAACCGCGCAAGGGCATTATAGCTGGCCACAGCCGACAGCATGGGTCCCAGCATAGCCGCAAGGGCAATCATGGTGATTTTCTTCCAACCAATATCGAGGGAATGATTCTGCAGGATCACCATGACAAGTGAAAAAGCAAGTAAAAACACGATGCGGTTCATACTTAGCACAACAGGGTGATATTGTTTGATGCGTGTTTTTAAGATGGCCTTCCCGGCTTGGCTAATGAATGAGGAGATGAGAATGAGGCCGGCCCCGGTTAACAGAAAACTTTCGGCCTGAAAGTCGGTTTGATAGCCAATCAGCAATGCACCTGAAAGGGTAACTGCTATACCTGCCAGCTCGCTCAAGGACATTCTTTCGCGAAGAAAAAGCCAGCCAAGCAGCAATGCATACACCGGACTGATGTTGGTCATGAACGACACCATTGAAGGATTTGCAGTCCGGTCTACTGCCTCAAACCACATGAGAGTGGCGGTCATGTCGAGCAAGCCAACCAAAGCGAGAAACAACAAATAATTTGGCTTAAAAGAAAATGAATCGTAAGTGCCATGAATTGCCCGTCCGAGAATCACATTCCAAATCAGGCCGGCTGAAAACCAAAATACGCCGAAAACCGGAAAAGCCAATTCGCCAAGAAATACCTTTGAGAAAATATAAACTCCCGTCATGGCAAGCACATCGGTCATGGCCCACGCAAATCCTTTCTTTCTTTCAGGCGAAGAAAACTCAAACAGCTTCACAGGAATCAATCGGTAAACAAAGGTCGTTGACGATAGAAGCTGATAAATGATCCAATCTGATCGACAGGCAATTTCTTGGCAATGATTCTTTTACGGTGATCGAGAATATATACTACCGGAGTAGAAAAAATGTCGTACAAATCGTGAAAATTGCCTTCGGCACTTCGGGTTCCGTTAACGTTAATGAACATTTGCATGTTCTTTTCATACATCGATTTTTTCCATCGTGTAAGGCTGGTATCGGTGCAAACTGCATACACTTGCAGACCAAGGGAATCCTTCATCTCGCTATAAAATTTCACCAGCTTTGGTGTTTCCTTTGCGCAATGTCCGCATTCGGGGTCCCAGAAATAAACAACGGTGTAGGTTGCCGGTACTGAATGCAGTGAAACCAGCCTGTTATTTGTATCAATCAGGATCAGTTCAGGGGCAACCTTTCCGATCAGATTCGGGCGTTTTTTATTGGCAGCGGTAATAATGTTTCCTTTCACTTTCTCCGAAATCCAGAAAGCCTGTCCTTTGCTGTAAACTTCGTCAACCAGAAACACAAACACTGCATCCATGCCCATCACCTGCGAAGTTTCATACTGATGGGTGAGAAACCACACCATATATTTAAATACTTCTTTGTTTGCTCTCGACTTTTCGACGAGCATCCCCACTTCTTTAATTACGGTATCAGGAATCTGAGGCACAAGCCGGTTAATGTACTGATCAAGCTTGTTGTGAAAAATCGGGGTGCGCAGCAACCTGTCGTCGGATAAATCGAAGTTGTCCCAAAAATGAGCCCTGAAATATTTATACTTGAACAAAGAATCCTCGCGGCCATTAGGCAGCAAAGGAATTTCCGGCAAATCGGGTTCCTTCGAGGCGATAAATACTTTGGACATAAAAGAGTTTGGGTGGTTCTGAATGAATTTAAGTTTATAATTGGTTACTTCTTCATTAATGTCATCAATTCGTTTTTCAATCAACTTCACCGAGTCGGTATTTTTTGCAGTCTTCAGCCGGTTCAGGTCCTTTCCAAGCTGTTCCATTTCTTTTCCGCGTGCACCGATGTACTTTTGATAGTCGAACCAGAGGGTGTTTTCCTCAGAACCCTTGCTTTTCATATTCTGCAAAACATTGGCTGTATCGGTTTCGAAATAAAGGGTTCTGTCTTTATCGAGGATAAACTCAAAAAACTTTTGATGCGGCAGTACCACAAAATAAATTCCCCCACCAACAGTGTCCTTGTTTTCGAATACTCCCTTTGCGCTTTTATCGAGTGTTACCGTGTCAATCACCGATTGAAACTTCCCGTAATAGTAACCCAGATAGATGGTAGAGTCGGCAAGACCGGTGATTTTCACACTGATTTTATACCCCTGAGACATCACTGACGATGTCAATAACGATAAAACGATGAATGAAATGATGTTTTTTTTCATAGCGGCGCAATTAATCAAACTCTGTACCGGACTGACTACCGGTTGCTTTCTTTTCGAAATAGTCATGAAAAACAGGCATCAGCACGGCCACCTGATGACCCCATCTGAAAGTAAGCCATTGATGCAGATACCCGGCTGCAGACAATCTGACAGGCTCAAGAGCATGTTGTCCGGAAAAAAGCAAGTCACGAAGATCCTGATAAATATCGGTTAAGCATTCTGCAGTGCTTGCCTGAACAGGTTCGCGGATATCCTGATCCAGCACATAAAACACATCCTTATCGGCAGCTATAGTGCGAAGGGCATTGAACACCGACTCGTATGCTTCCTCGGTCACCACCCGCTGCATAAATGATTCGTCGAATTCAGCGGGTGGCTTCACCATGCAACCCTTCACGTAGAGTAAAGGCAACATTTTTCTGAAATACTCAAAAGCTGCAGACTGATCATATTGTTCAATCTGATCGACAAAGCGGCAAAACTCTCTTGCCACGGCAAGAAAAGCCTCAAAAGGCCCGAATTCCGTTTCCTGTTCCTGCATGTGGTTATTTATCGGACAAATTTACACAATTTAACTGCACATAAGTTTATAACCCTGCCCATGAATATTGATAAGTTCGATGGTTTTATCCATTTTGAGCATTTTGCGCAATTTGGTGATATATACATCCATGCTTCGTGAGCTGTAGTAATCATCGTTACCCCAGATGAGGTCGAGGGCTGTTTTACGATCCATAACTGCATTTTTATTATCCACCAGGAGTTTCAGCAATTGCGCCTCTTTCGAAGTCATTTTCACCGAATCCTTCCCATTGGAAATCAATTGCCGGCTAAAATCAAACAAAAGTTTACCGACCTGCAGGGGCTGATCGGCATCGCGTTGCACCTGAAGGGTTCTGTTGAGCAAAGCCGTGATCCGTGCAAGCAACACATCCATGCTAAAGGGTTTTGTGATATAATCATCGGCTCCGATGTCAAATCCCCTGAGAATATCGTCCTGCATTGATTTTGCCGTAAGAAAAATGAGCGGAAGCCCGGGCGAAACCTGCTTCAGGTCGGCGGCAAGAGAAAAACCATCCTTTTCAGGCATCATCACATCGACCAAAGCCAGATCGATCCCATTGTGCTGATGATACAACTGCAGCGCCTCATTTCCGTTTCGTGCCAGCAATACTTCAAAATCCTTAGCAGTAAGAAACGACTGCAGAATAAGTCCCATATTCACATCGTCTTCGGCCAGTAAAACAAATGGCTTATTGTTTTTCATGATGAACCTGAATTTTTATTGTAAACTCCGTACCCTTGCCAGGCTCACTCTGCACGTCAATGATCCCTTTATGACTGTCAATAATGGCTTTCACGTAGCTGAGCCCAAGTCCAAAGCCCTTCACATTGTGTATATTTCCGGTTGGAACACGGTATAGTTTGTCGAAAATTTTCGACAATTCTTTTTTGGCAATTCCCACTCCTTGATCCTTGACAGTAATGACCAAATGGCCATTTACATTTTCGGTTGAAACCGATATATCGGGGTTTTTCGGCGAGTATTTGTTTGCGTTATCAAGCAAGTTGAAAATCACATTTTCAAAATGCACCGGATCGACATCTGCAAAAGAATGGGGTGCATGAAAATGCGTTTCAATACGGCCATTTTTCTGGTTAACCCACAACATAATATTGTTGACTGCCCGTGCAATCAAGCGGTGGACATCGGTTTTTTCCTTTTTCAATTTCATCTGTCCACGCTCGATGATGGCCGTTTGAAGAATTTTTTCTGTCATGGCGGCCAAACGCTTGTTCTCCTGTGCAATGATGTGTATGAAATCCTTTTTCTGATCAAGCGGAAGACTCACATCCTGTTCCGAAAGCATTTCGCAGGCCAGAGAAATGGTTGAAATAGGTGTTTTAATCTCATGTGTCATGTTATTGATAAAATCGGTTTTCATTTCCGAAAGCCGTTTCTGACGCAACAAATTGAACAGGATGAAGAAGAAAGATGAGGCAATGACAGCCACAAGAAAAAGGCTCAGGGTAAACATTCCTGCAACTTCAGAATAGATATACTGTCGCCGATGCGGGAAGTGAATCATGAGATAATCAGGAGAGGAAAACATGTCGCTGGGAAAAAGCTTATACCCGTAGCGGCTTTTTTTCAGAGCTTCGGCATAACCGGGCTGACTCTGAAGCAGCATGGTGTCGCGTTGCGGACTGTAAATTCCAAAAACATACTCAGCATCGATGCTGAGAAATTCCAGCTCGGCACTGATCAGCGAATCGATGCTGTTTGAGTCAACCCTGCTCTCGATAGGAAAAAAGTGATTGATGTTGAAGAAATCTTCCATCACATCGCCAATAAGATAAGTTCTGCGAAGAAATTTGTCAACATCTCCGTAGAGCTGATCATATGTCTGTGCTTTTACTGCAGCGAGCTCCTTCTGGCGTTTTTCCTCCTCGATCTTCCTGCGCAATGATTCCGGAAATTGTGATTTTAAGGTCGAATCATACTGATAATACTTCGGGTCGTTTCTTAGTTTATTGGTGTCAACACTTTTCAAATACTCGCCATACTGGTTCATGGCTATCTGTTCCCTGATTTTATTTCTGGTACGGGTGATAATGCTATCAGTGGCCATGCTGTCAATACCGATAGCCTGAAGCGATCTGAAAAGCTCCTGATTCAACGAATCAAGGGTATTGATGAGCCGGATTTCTCTGGTGTAGGATTTCAGTTTAGATTTTACCTGAGCAGCAATTTCGTTTTTCTCAATCTGAAAGATCACCTTCGACATCATATCGTTGATGTTTCGGTCAAAAGTAGCTTCGCGCGCATCGATGGCTGTTCTGACATAATAGTATTGTATGCCGGCAATCCCGATCAGCGCAATCGCCGAAACAATGATTATGATGGTCTTTAATCTTCTTTCCTTCTTCATTTCAGTCGATTAACATTTATTAACACTTCTTAACACCCATTAACACCTCGCCGGCCGACATCGCTATATCTTTGTAATGTAAAATATGAGTTGCACACGCGCACACAATATTTTCAGGTTTTTGGTTTATTATTGGTTTATCACAGAATGCAGGGCTTAGGTCCTGCATTTTGTTTTAACTAAGTTAGTATCTTTGACCATTGAAGCAATCCGTTATGAAAGTAAAAGCCGACGTAAATTTAGTCAAGAATTTCATATCAACGCAAGAATTTTCTGCATTTGAGCCCAGCATTCAGGAAGCGTTTGAGGTGCTTACTCAAAAAAAAGGTGCCGGAAGTGAGTTCACCGGATGGGTCAACTGGCCATCCGAATCAATGCAAAGCAGTGTGATTGAAGAGATTGAAAGCACAAGAAACAGGATAAGCAAACTCCAGCCCGATGTGATTGTGGTGATTGGCATCGGAGGCTCATTTCTGGGCACAAAAGCTATTTATGATGCGCTTTCTATGCCTTTTGATTGCACGAGTCTCATCCCGCTTGTATATGCGGGTCACCACCTCGATTCAACCTATCATGCTTCGTTGCTGCGTTACTTAAAAGATAAAAATCCGGTCGTTGTGGTCATTTCAAAATCAGGCACAACAACCGAACCAGCCATTGCATTCAGACTCATCAGGTCACTGATGGAACAAAAATATGGGACTCAGGCATCGGAGCGAATCATTGCCGTTACTGATTCGAAAAAAGGTGCTCTTGTGAGGCTGTCTCAAACCAACCATTACACACGATTTGTGATTCCCGACGATATTGGTGGCCGGTTTTCGGTATTTACTCCTGTTGGTTTGCTCCCTCTTTCGCTTTGCGGTGTTGATATAAAAGAGCTACTGGCCGGTGCCGCAGAGGCTCAGGCCGAACTAACAGAAAACCGCAATGCATCCGAAAATCCAGCCATGCTCTATGCCACTGCAAGACAGTTGCTGTATCGCAAGGGCAAACAGGTGGAAGTTCTTTCTGGCTTCAACCCCCGTCTTGCCACATTGTTTGAATGGTGGAAACAACTGTTTGGTGAAAGTGAAGGAAAAAATGGCAAGGGGATCTTTCCTGCTTCACTTGTTTATAGCACCGATCTTCATTCTATGGGTCAGTATATCCAGGATGGCATCAGGATGATGTTCGAAACCTTCATCACAACCGAGCAGCCCGAAATCGATATTCCCATACCAGTTCTCAACAGCAATGACGATGAACTGTTGTATCTCGAAGGCAGGTCCCTCGACTTTGTTAACCAGAAAGCCTGCGAAGGAACCAAGCTTGCTCATGCCGAGGGCGCAGTGCCAGTCATTGGGCTCTCCATCCCCTCCATCAACGCCAGCCACCTGGGAGCATTGATGTACTTTTTCGAGTTTTCATGTGGTTTGAGTGCTTATGCCTTGGGAGTGAATCCATTCGATCAGCCCGGAGTGGAAGCTTACAAAAAGAAAATGTTTGAATTGCTGGGCAAAACCCAAGCCCTTTAACCTATGTCAGAAGCAACACATTGCCCTTTCCATTGTCACAGATTCATGAAAACAGGATTTTATCTTTTCCTTCTGATATTACTTGCCGCCTGCGCTACAGTCGAAAAACCTTCAGGTGGACCAGTCGACAAGCGTGCTCCGAAATGTGTTTCTGCCTTTCCAAAGGATTGCACAGTGATGTTTACCGGAAATCGTATTGTGCTAGAATTCGACGAGTTTATTTCACTCAAGAACCCAAGCAGTCAGGTCATCATGAATCCATTTTCATCAACAAAACCTGAACTATCGGTGCAGGGTAAAAAAGTGAGAATAATCCTCAAGGACAGCCTTCTGCCAAACACCACCTACCATCTATTCTTTGGGAGTGCTGTTCAGGATATCACCGAAGGTAACCCTGCAGCCGGACTTTCCTATGTTTTCTCGACGGGCAAAAAACTCGACAGTTGCTCAGTGAGTGGTTTTGCAGGCGATGCCTTCAACGGACAATACAGCACAAAAGCCTGGGTCATGCTGTTCAGAAACCGAACTGACTTCAGAGACACACTTCCTGTGTATATTGCACATACCGACGACAGGGGAGCATTTCAGCTGAGAAATGTTGCGCCGGGTAAGTACTTTATTTGTGCTTTGGAAGACAACAACTCGAATTTCAAATTCGACCTGCCTGACGAGAAAGCCGGTTTTCTGGCAGAGTCCATAGTTCTTGAGGATGGCCATCATGTGGTCGATTCAGTCAATTTATACCTATTTCTTGAAACCCCCGCGGAACAAAAACACCTTAAATCAGAATTGATACATTACAGAACTGTTCGTTCGGCATTCAGACTTCCGCTCAACGACCCAAACATTCGTTTTTTATCGCCAAAGGAAGGAGTTAAATACGATTTTCTGAATGAGATAAAAGACACCCTGATTTTCTGGGTTCCTTCCGGCACCGACACTCTTTCGTGCATCATCAACGATGGCTCCTTTAGTGACACGATCAATCAGGCATTGAACATCAAATCACGATTACGAAACTATTCGACCGACACCTCATTTACGCTGAAAGCGAACATGAGCGGCGACCTTCTAAATTACACGCTTCAGCCATTGGTTTCATCGAACGTTCCATTTCAGCTTTTCGACAGCAATGCCGTGGTATTGTCTATCAACAACGATACTGTGCCAGCCATTTGGGAAATGGCAGATTCTGCCGGTCTGAAATGGCAGCTTGCCAACAGGTTGAAAAAAGGTGACGAATGCAAACTTATGCTCAAAAAAGGGGCGTTTCGAAATTTTTTCGGACACATAAACGACAGTACCGCATGGAAGTTTTCGGTGGCAGGTTCCGATGAGCTAGGATCAATTTCATTGACATTGAACCGAAAGCCCGAGGGTAAATTGATTCTGTTTCTTAACGGGAAAAACACGACTCAGAAACGCTCACTTGACGCTGACTCGTCGATTGTCACCATGAAGGATTTGCTCCCCGGTGAATACAAAATGTACATTATTGAAGACACGGACAACAACGGAGCCTGGAGCACAGGAGACTACGACAGCGGGCTGCTTCCCGAAAAAGTGTTTATACTGGCCCGTCCGGTGGTTGTCAAGAAAGGCTGGACATCGAAAGTTCAGTGGGACTTACGACAAAGGTAAGCTGTCCGAAACTCATTCTGCAATGGGGAGTACCACCATGAATGATGTGCCCTTGCCCGATTCTGACTCAAAGGAAACCTGACCGCCAAAACCCGTCACGATATTTCTCACCATGGCCAGTCCTAATCCCGATCCGGAGGATTTTGTGGTGAAATTCGGCTGAAATATTTTCTTTCGCATATCGTCGGGTATACCGCATCCATTGTCTTTCACAATCACAGTAATCCGTCCGTCTTCCTGAATCATCGTTACCGAAATATTTCCACGCTGGCCATCGACAAATGCCTGCTGTGCATTTTTCAGCAAGTTATTAAACACCCGGAGCATCTGGCTTTCATCTGCAAGCACATACAGGGCTTTGTCAGGAACCGAAAGGCTAATATCGTATTCATCGCTACGATACAAAGTAACCACACTGGAAAGGATATCATTGATGCAGATTCGAACCACCGTTGACTCAGGGAGTTTTCCAAAGTTTGAAAATGCTGTAGCAATATCGCTCAGGCTATCGATTTGCTCGACCATGGTTTGTGAATAGCGCTTGAGCCGTTCATCAAAATCTTTTGCGTTGTCCCTCCAGGCCTTTTCAAGATACTGGGTGCTCAGTTTCATTGGCGTCAAAGGGTTTTTAATTTCATGCGCCACTTGCTTGGCCATTTCACGCCATGCGAGTTCACGTTCATTTCTCGCCAGCAATTCCGCCTTGAAAGCAAGTTCTTCAATCATCCTGTTGTACTCGAACACCAGATCGCCGATTTCGTCACGACGCTTCCAGCTTATTTTTTCGTTTACCACACCCAGCTTTATATTCCTCAGCTTATCTTTAATCAACCTGAGGGGTTTGGTCACATAGTTCGAAACCACAATGGTGATCAACACTGTCAATAGAATAATAAGCATATAAATATTGATGAACGTGCTGATAAAAGATGAGATTTCCTGGTTTAACTCGCTTTCCCGTGCAAAATAGGGCAAGTTAAGATAAGCAATGATTTCGTTGCGATTATTGCGTACAGGAATATATGCTGAAGTAAATGTCATTTCACCAATTTCCTCTGTTTGCAATAAGAATGAGTTGTTTTTTAGCGACAAGCTCATAAAAGCAGAAGCATTCATTCTGTCGGAGATCAATTGCTTTTCGAAAATCTGCGGGCGGGTGGTCGCAAGCAATTGCCCTTCGGTGGTATACATATTTAGATCTGTGAAAAACACCCGCGAAAACTTGAGCAGCAGTTCATTGACATAGGATTCTTCGGATCGGCCTAGCACGGGGAAGTCCGACAGCTTATGTTCAAGTTCGATGATCAGCGAATGAGCTTTCTCACTTACAATTTCCTTGTTTTTCCCTGAGTTGAGATTTCCAAGATTGAGCACGGCGATGATACCTGCCACAAAGAAAATGAGCAGAATGAGGGCCACAATCATCCATTGCAACCGGCTTGAGAAGGAGGCTGCAACACGAAACCGAAAGCCAAACACTTTGCCGCTGAACACAATAAAAACAAAAGTGAATAATCCGAAAAAAAGCAGGATGTATGAAAAAGGTGCAAGAAAAACGGCCACATCCCGATCGTTTTCTGTCAGTATAAGGGTTAGATGATCAGAAATGGTCACCTTATAATGTACAAAACCGTTTTCGCTCACCACCACCTCGTCGGGAATGGTTCTGAATAGGTTGCTCATGCGGGTTGGGTAGTTAAACTTTCCATAGCGGGAAACCAGAACACCGTCGAGATATCGGCAATAAGACACATTTGCAGGGACAGACTTCATTCCGCTATTGGCATCAACAAGCAAATCGGGATAGCCAAGTCCCTTTTCGTAGGAAGCAGGCACAAGCTCGACAAAGAGCATAGACGTATCGCCGGGAGCATCGAGCCGGAAAGAGCACAAATAGTATCCCCGACCCGTTCCATCATTAATAAAAACCACATGATCGGCAAGTGTAGGTATCCCTGTCTTAAAAGCAATATCACTGAAATAGCTGACACAGTTTACACTGGTATCGGCTGGTTGAACAATAATTTGCTCATTGGTTCTGCACCAGGTTGACTGCAGCAGATACTGCGACAAATAGCCGTTGAAGTATTTCCTCTTCAGATACTCATTGAGTGAAAATTCAGGATCCAGTCGATAGGGGTTACTCAGTAAAAATGAATCCGACTGTATTTCGGGCAGCAAATCACCAAGAAACTCTTCGGTGAGAGGATCCTGTTCTGAGGCAAGATTAAGAGACAAAAGCTTCAACTGATCGTATTGCTTTTGCTGCTGTGCATGATTCAGGGCAAAGGTGGTTAAACCTGCTGCCAAAACA
Organism: uncultured Bacteroidaceae bacterium; assembly: GCA_964559205.1. GTDB lineage: Bacteria > Bacteroidota > Bacteroidia > Bacteroidales > DTU049 > GWF2-43-63. The sequence continues at coordinate 10,443 of CAZLHV010000007.1, read as the reverse complement.
AGATTCATTAGAAGGTAAACTGTTTTGTTGCTGTAAAACTGACGGGAAAAAGCAAATTGCATCACCAAAAGCCACAAGGCAATTGAAAGAAACAATGTCACATTCAGCCCAATCAGCCAGGCAACGCAACTGGAAACTACCAGAAAGGCCAGACTAATGAATAACCAGAAGCGAAAAGCAAGCCTCAGGCGTCCTACAAGCGAGATCATGAGAAAATGAAGCAGAATGACCGCAGCAAAAAGAAGAAACAACGTAAAAAAAATCAGCACTGAGCGCGGATCAAAAGTCAGAATATCATTAAACCCAAATGCAATGGACGTATTGAATAAAAAGTCGTCGATTCCTGATAGGATAAAATATGCCACTGCCGATGTGACGCAAAAGACAAAAAACATTATCATTACTCTAAGCCATGTCATTTTACGCTTTGAACCTGCAAAAAGCAGCACTTCGCGACTGAAGTAGGCCACAATCAACACAAGGGCAAAAGCAGCCATCAACAAAGGTGTCAGACAGGAAATTGAGCTTGAAAATGCAAAAAATGCAGGATTGTTGATGCTCAACTGACCAAAACGAGGCAGTGAAAGCAAATAGTATCCGGCAATAGAAATCAGCAGCGGAACCAATAGCAGGCAAGCCCTGCGCAAATACCTCCGCCTGCGGAAAACGGTTAGCTGTTGAATAAAGCGATAGACGGAAATGGCCAAAAAAACAAGAGCCAAAAGTAACATGACAGGCCAAAGACTATCGGCACGGGTGGACAATATTTCCTTTGAATCAGGTTCCATGAGCCAAATCGGCTGATGAATTCCCTCAACAACCACTGCAGTATCGGCCGCAAGACTATCGAAAGTGAGAAAAAAATCATTGCCATCGTATATATGCGGGCTGACTTCGCTGGGTAAATAGGCGTTGTGATAAAAATAATTGCTTTGCACAAGAACCATAGCCATGATGCGGTATGCACCTGACCCAAGCGTGCGGACAAAGTAATATCCATTCCCATTGAAAATCAGGCTTCCGTTTCGAATGGTGGCAGCATCGGAAGGCCATGGCGTGTGATTGTCGCTCCAGAACAGCAACGTATCGTTTCGGCTGATAAAAATTGTTGTTTTGGGAGAGCTTATTCTATCGAGAAATGAGCGATCTGTCAGAAGCGGGAATGGGTCCTTTAAAAACATGGGGTTGTCTAACCACCTGAGCAATGAATCGGTCTGAACGACAGCATGATTCATCCCCGAGACAAAACTGCCTGCGTATTCCTGCTTTCTGGTTTTGCCACCTGATGACCACAGTAAAACGGCGGCCAATAATCCTGCTGCTGCACATAGCAGAACCCAGGAAAAGTATTGTGCTGGAATTTTTCGTTTCATGAATCAGGGCATTCGGAATAAGATAGACCGGAACAAATATAATGAATCGTGCAATACTGGTTAGAAGCGAATGACATGTTCCCCTGTCTGGGTTGTCCAGGCTCTGAACATCGATCGGGTATTGAAATCGGCAACCACCTGGCCTGTGCTGCTTACCGCCACAAGTCCTCCCGTTCCTCCGGCAGGGAGCAGCACATCAAAAAGCAACTCATGAACAGCTTCCTCGAGAGACTGGTTTCGATACTTCATGCGGGCAATGATATCATATGCCACCACATAACGGATAAAAAATTCGCCATGGCCAGTGCATGAAATTCCGGCGAAACGGCTGTCAGCATAAGTGCCTGCACCAATCACCGGACTGTCACCAATTCGACCCTTTTTTTTCATCATCATTCCACCCGTGCTGGTTCCTGCAGCTATGTTTCCATGCGTATCAAGAACCACACAGCCCACCGTTCCATTTTTACCTTCCTTGATTTTTCTGAATCGATCATTCATGTCAGAGGTAATGAAATAGGAACTGTCGACTAATTCTATGCCCGCCTGTGCAGCAAAGTCTTCAGCTCCTTTACCGCTGAAAAACACATGCGGAGATTTCTTCATCACAGCTACTGCCGCACGTACAGGATTATTAATGTGACTGACTCCTGCAATTGCACCAGCATTGAGCGAAGAACCGTCCATCACCGAGGCGTCCAGTTCGGGGCAGCCGTTTTCATTCAGCACGGCACCTCGTCCGGCATTAAACATTGGATTGTCCTCCATGCGAACAATAACAGCTTCGACAATTTTTATTGCAGAATCTCCCTTCACCGCCATCGAATCGGCCATCACAAGTAAAGAATCAAAAAACTGAGTATATGCCTCCCGCAATTCAGGAGTGAATTCCTGCGAATTAAAATTTCCTGCACCACCATGAATAGCCACGGAATAGGTTTTTTGAGCCACTCCGAGATGCAGAAAGCCCATGATAAAAAAGGCACTTATGCATAAGTGCTTACCCATTTCCACCTGATTTACGAAGCTCAAAATTTCTGCCGAGATAAACCTTTCGGACATATTCATCGGCTGCAAGTTCTTCGGCCGAGCCAGCCTTGATAATCCTGCCCTCGAAAAGCAAATAGGCACGATCGGTGATGGTCAGGGTTTCATGAACATTGTGATCGGTGATTAAAATGCCAATATTTTTATCTCTAAGTCTTGAGACGATTTCCTGAATATCCTCAACTGCAATAGGGTCGACACCTGCAAAAGGTTCATCGAGTAAAATGAAGCCCGGGTTCACTGCAAGAGCACGTGCAATCTCTGTACGGCGTCGTTCTCCGCCACTCAGTTGAATTCCTTTGCTTTTTCGAATTTTCTGAAGGCCGAATTCATCGAGCAGCGACTCAAGCTTTTCATGTCGTTCATCTCTTGAAAGTGAAGTAAATTCAAGAACAGAAAGAATATTGTCTTCAACACTGAGTTTTCTGAACACACTGGCTTCCTGAGCAAGATAACCTATGCCCGCCTTTGCCCTTCGATACATGGGCAACTCGGTAATATCCAAGTCATCGAGAAAAACCTTTCCCTCGTTGGGTTTGATTAATCCCACCACCATATAAAACGAGGTTGTTTTGCCAGCACCATTGGGGCCAAGCAATCCTACGATTTCTCCGCGATTGACTTCAAATGAGACGCCTTTAACAACGGTTCTAGACCTGTAACGCTTTACAATATTCTCTGCCCTGAGTTTCATGCATCAAACATACAAAATTAAATGAAACAGCCTAAACAGTCCTAAGCGGAATACGAAATAAAATATTGTATTCAGGGCCGGTTGGATGCAGAATACTCTCGTACAGCAGCACCTCAAACACCCGTCCTTCGCCAAGAATCTGGCCTGAATAAGCATTGGTTAAAAAACTCAGCTTTTTTTTGTCCTCAATATTTCTGATTCTTCCAAGGGTCACATGTGGAACAAAATTTTGTCTGTCATAGGCAATGCCTGTTTTTTGCAACGCAAATTTCAATTCGGTATACAAGGCGACAAAATGTGCTTTTGGCTGTAACCCCGACCAAAGCACCCTTGGCTGATAGGAGGATCCAAAAACTCCCAGCGAACCCACATGATAATCAAAAGCGGGGAAAGCCTGAAATGCCTCTTCCATTGCCGAACACAAATCGGGAATTTTATCGACAGGTGTTTCACCCAAAAATTTAAGAGTGAGGTGCATCTGGTTGTGGTCGGTCCATGAAATTTTCTCGGTTGAAAGATGATTCCGAACCGAAACAAGATGTTCGGGCAAACCTGTTTCAGGAGGAATACGAACAGCAATAAACAATCGTTTTTGATCCATAAGAATTGAAATTATAAGACAGAGTTACGATGCATATCCAGCTTGATGACCGTAAAAAGCATGAGCGTAAAGGCCCATAGAGCTGATCCACCGTAGCTCACAAAAGGAAGCGGTATACCAATAACGGGAACAAGAGCCAGCGTCATTCCGATATTGATAAAAAAATGAACAAAAACAATTGCCGCAACTGAATAAATGAAAAACCGGCTGAAATCAGAGCGCTGTTTCTCAGCCAAAACAATCAAGCGAATCACCAAAATGATGAAAAGCAGAATGGTGAAGGAACTGCCAACAAATCCCCACTCCTCTCCCACCGTACAAAAAATGAAATCGGTGGTTTGTTCAGGGACAAAATTGTATTTTGTTTGAGTGCCCTGCAAGAAACCCTTTCCGGAAAATCCTCCTGACCCGATGGCAATGAGCGACTGATTCACATTGAAAGCAGAGCCGCGCGGGTCGTATTCTTTTCCGATAAGTACATTAATCCGGTCTTTCTGATGCGGTTTCAGCACACTTGAAAAAATGTAGTTTACACTGACAATGAATACCGACGACAAGAAAAACATGAGCAGATATCGAATGATCAACTGTCTTTTTTGTCTGGCAAGATAAATCAGCAGCGAGAAAGCCCCAAGCAAGATGAGGATAAGCAGAAACTGTTTAACAAGCAGCGTGGCTACAAACAAAGCCACCAAATAAAAAATGACAAACACCCAAAAACCTGACATTCCTGCACGATAGAAAACAAAAAGAAAAGAACCGAACACCACTGCCGAACCGGTATCGCCCTGCAGTAAAACCAGAAAAGCAGGCACTGCAACAATCAGCAGGATTTGCCTTCTGCTTTGCACAATATTAAATCCGGCTCCGGGCATGCTGAGCGTCCGCGCCACAAACAATGCAGCGCCATATTTTGCAAATTCCGATGGCTGAAGTCTGACTCCAGCAGCCAGATCGATCCAGGATCTATTGCCCGAAATCACTGTGCCTAAAACCAGCACCAGAAAAAGCAATCCGAGAACAGAGATATAGAAAGGAAAGGACATACGAGGAATGACCCGTACGTCAATTAACAGCATTGACAAACCAAGCACAAGCGAAGTAAGAATCCAGACAGACTGCCGACCATACGCTCGCGAAAAATCGAACAACGAGAATCCGTCTTCTTTATATCCGGTAGCAAACACACTCAGCCAGCCAATGAGCATCAGCATGATGTAAATCAGCAAAACAACAAAGTCAATTTTCCCGGTTTTTACATCAAGCTGGTTCATTTCTTTTGATTGAGTAAAACAGCCTGTAACATGCGTTGTTCAAGATCCTTACGTTCTACCTTCCCGGTCAGGTAATACTCAATCATCAGGCTCGAAATCGGAGCAGCCCAATCGGCACCAAATCCTGAGTTTTCAACAAGAACGGCAATGGCAATTTTGGGATTAACTTTTGGAGCAAAAGCAATAAAAACTGAATGGTTTTTTCTGGGAGGGTCCTGAGCTGTTCCTGTTTTTCCGCATACCACAATTCCGGGGATTTGCGCCACAGTAGCCGTTCCGCCAATCACGGCCATCTCCATTCCATCGGCAACCACTTCGAAATGGCGTGGATCGATACCCGTCACATGCTTTTTCATGTATTTGCGGTTGGCATTCTCGGTGCTTCCCACCGCTTTTACCACATGAGGAGTTATATAATAACCTCTGTTTGCAATGATAGCGGTTAGGTTTGCCAACTGTAATGGAGTTGCTCCGATTTCGCCCTGACCGATAGCCACCGACACAACTGAATTAGCACGCCACTGACGATTGCCTTTCATTTTATCATAGTAATCGACTTCGGAAACATTGCCACCAAATTCGTTAGGGAGATCGACCCCAAGCGGGTGGCCAAAACCCAAATCCATAATGTATTTTCTCCAACGGTCGTAGCCTTCGCGTGACGAAGTGAATTTATCGCTGTCCACAAATTTTTTAAAGGCCCAGCAAAACCATGTATTGCAGCTATACTGAACGGCTCCTTTTATAGAGAGCGGGGTGGGATGCATGTGACAATCGATGTCATGATTTCCCAGATCATAAGCGCCATAGCACGAAAACTGGGTTTGCTCGTTCAATATTCCCTCCTGCAGGCCGGCAAGTCCGTTAACAACCTTAAATGTACTCCCTGGCGGATATCGGGTCATGATTGCACGGTTGTATAACGGGTGATTCACCTCATCGTTCTGCAAAGCAAGGTAATTCTTCGATCGGGTTCTGCCAACCAGCAGGTTTGGATCGTAGGTCGGACTCGATACAATGGCAAGAATTTCTCCCGTTGAAGGCTCAATGGCAACTAAGCCCCCACGTTTGTTCACCATAAGACTTTCGCCATAATGCTGCAAGTCCGCATCAATGGTAGTATACAAATCCTTTCCCGCCTCAGAAATCCTGTCCATACTCCCGTTCTGATAACTGCCCTGAATGGTATTGTGAACATCGACCACCACAACCCTGAGACCCTTTTCTCCTCTCAACTCCTTTTCGTAAGATTTTTCAAGGCCATTGATGCCAATATAATCACCGGGCCGGTAATAGGGATCTTTCTCGACGATCACAGGCGATGCCTCACCAATATAACCCAAGGTGTGTGCAGCTATTGGTAAAGGATAGGTTCGTATGGTTCTTCCCTGGATGTAAAAGCCCTTGTATAGGTGTTTTTCCTCCTGAAACCGGGAATAAATATGCTCAGGAAGATCACTGTCGAATATCGTAGGCTGATATCCGGAATATGCAATGGCTTTACCGAGTCTTTTTCTGAATTCTACCAATTCAAGACCCAGCAAAGAGCACAAGCGAAGCGTATCCAGATTTTCAATTTCCCTGGGGATCACCATCAGGTCGAATGTGGCCTTGTTGTAGACCAATAGTTTCCCATTGCGGTCGTAAATGAGCCCCCGCGCCGGATAATCATAGATATAGCGCAAGGCATTCTTCTCGGCCGATTTCTTATAGCGGTCATCGACAATTTGCATATTAAACAACCTGAACACAAAAATCAGCCCCGCCATTCCAAACAGAATGAAGAAGAATAATTTCCTGTGAGCAAATCGTTGAAACTGCGACATGGACATTTATAAGCTGTGCAAAGTTAATGCAATTGAACGAATAATTCCCCCGAATTCCTATTGCAATTATCTGTGTAACTCGGACAAATTAAGTACTTTTGCAACAAATTCTACTGCGCAATGAGCGAAGCCATCAAGCATGAATGCGGGATTGCGTTCCTGCGATTACGAAAAGAAGCAGAGCACTATCTTTCACAATACGGCAACCCCGTGTACGGTCTTCAAAAAATGGCCTTGTTGATGGAAAAGCAGCACAACCGCGGGCAGGACGGCGCCGGCCTGGTCTGTGTCAAAACCGGCATTAAGCCAGGAAAACCTTACATCGACCGCATCCGCAAAAACACCTCCACGCCGATCATCGACACTTTCAACGAAGCGCTGGCTCCCTTCCGTGACCTGAAAGCAGCCGGTTCGCCCCGTTATCACGATCTGGACTACCTGCGTGAAAATGTACCTTTCACGGGCGAGTTGTTTCTAGGACATCTGCGATACGGGACGTTCGGGAAAAACGATATTCGCTACGTGCATCCGTTCATCAGGCACAACAACTGGAAAACACGCAGTCTGATTCTGGCCGGAAATTTCAACATGACCAATTCGGAAGAGCTGTTCCGAAAACTCATTCAAATGGGTCAGCATCCGGTTGAAACCGGCGATACTGTAACCATCCTCGAACAAATCGGGTATTATTTGGACGAAGAAAACGACCGCTTGTACCAGAAATACAAGGCCGAAGGACTCAGCCGTACAGAAATTTCATCACGAATATCCGTCGAGCTTGATCTTGTTTCGGTTCTGAAAAAAGCCAGCATCTCATGGGACGGTGGATATGTGTTGTCGGGACTGCTCGGACACGGCGATGCATTTGTGATGCGGGATCCTTCGGGCATTCGCCCTGCATTTTATTACGCCAACGACGAAATTGTGGTGGCCACTTCGGAACGACCCGTGATTCAGACAGCGTTTAACATTCATGTGGAAGACATCCGCGAAATTGAACCCGGACAGGCCCTGATCGTTCGTCGTGATGGAAGCTACAGTCTTGTTCAGATTCTCGAGCCAAAAGCAAAGAAATATTGTTCCTTCGAGCGCATTTATTTTTCGCGCGGAACCGATAGTCATATTTACCGCGAGCGTAAAAAACTGGGACGCCTTCTTGTGCCTCAGATTCTCGAAAGCATTGACTATGACATTGAGAACACGGTGTTTTCGTATATTCCAAACACAGCCATGGTGGCATTTATGGGTATGTATGCCTCGCTGCTCGATTTCACCGACAAGGTAAAAAGAGACCGCATTCTGGCACTGCAAAACCCCACTGCAGCAGAAATCGATGCCATTCTCGGGCTGCATCCCCGGGCAGAAACCATCGCCGTGAAAGACATGAAACTTCGGACCTTCATTACAACCGATAAGGAACGCGATGATCTGGTGACGCACATTTACGATGTAACCTATGGATTGGTACGCAACGGGAAAGACAATCTGGTGGTGATTGACGATTCCATTGTACGTGGAACCACCCTCAAACAAAGCATCATCAAAATTCTTGACCGTCTGGAACCAAAAAGCATTGTGGTAGCTTCGTCAGCACCGCAAATACGCTATCCCGACTGTTATGGCATTGATATGGCCAAGCTCGGCGATTTTATTGCCTTCAGAGCTGCCATGGAATTGCTGCGTGACACAAAACAAACCCATATTATTGACGAGGTTTACCGGCTTTGCCGCGAACAAATCGGGCAGCCAGACAACGCGATGGAAAACCATGTAAAAAAAATCTACAAGCCTTTTACGCCTCAGCAAATCTCTCAAAAAATTGCCGAAATGGTTACTCCGGCAGGAATCAAGGCTAAGGTTTCAGTTGTTTTTCAAAGCATTGAAAACCTGCATCTGGCACTACCGGAACATCAGGGCGACTGGTACTTCACCGGCGACTATCCTACCCCCGGAGGTAACAGAGTGGTCACACAGTCGTTCATCAATTACATGGAAGGGCGCAACGAAAGAGCCTATTGATGCGGTTTTCTGCTGATGCTTCACTGCTTTTTGTCTGTTTCGGGAATTCAACAAACTAGGGTTCCATTTTTCCATACTGCTGAAAAAGGGATTGGAATGAAACACCTCTCCACTCACAACTGACAACTGAAAAATGTCTCACCTATATATTCACATACCATTCTGCCATTCAAAATGTCCTTACTGTGACTTCTTTTCGCTTGCATCGAAAAAAAAACGCAGCGAAATGGTGAATGCTTTGTGCAAAGAAGCAGCGCTTAGAGAAAACGAATTGCAGGGAAACATCGACACCCTCTATTTTGGTGGAGGAACACCATCGCTGCTGAACGAACAAGAATTGGGCAGCATATTCGAGTCCCTGCATCGACATTTCAGCCTGAATGCTTCGGCAGAAATCACCCTCGAAGCCAATCCCGATGACGTATCGGCCGAAAAGGCCGGTTTTTGGAAAAGCATTGGCATCAATAGGCTGAGCATTGGGATTCAGGCCTTTGACGATGAGGACTTGCGATATCTGGGCCGCCGTCACTATGCCGAACGATCGCGACAGGCACTGAACGACGTTGCTGAAGCCGGATTCGAAAACATCAGTGCCGACCTTATTCATGGTATTCCGGGTTCCGCAGTTGAAAAAACACTGAAAAGCATTGATGAACTGAAGCTGTTTGGCGTGAAGCATTTGAGCATGTATTCGCTCACCGTTGAACAAGGGACCATTCTCGAAAACCGCATCAAAAAAGGCATTCTGAGCAACATCGACGAAGACGAGCAAGCCATGGCCTATCTGCAAGCCGTCGAAAAAGCAGAATCATGCGGATTTATGCAATATGAAATCAGCAATTTCTGCATTCCGGGATTTGAATCGAAACACAATAGCGCCTACTGGAACGGAGCGCCATATCTTGGTCTTGGGCCATCGGCACATTCGTTCAACGGCGAAACCCGTTCATGGAATGTCGCTGATATTCCCCAATACATTGCAGCCATCGATAAACAGCAGCCGTTGTTCGAAAAAGAAACACTGAGTGCCACCGACAGATATAATGAATTTTTGCTGACGCGTTTGCGAACGACAAAAGGCATTCAGCTCGACGAAATGCATCGCATATTTGGTGAAGAGGCGGTAAAATCATTGATTCATTCGGTACATCGTAACAGCGCTCATCATCATTTCAACGTATCTGAAACATCTGTTTCAATCACACGCCAAGGCCTGCTGTTTGCCGACCGGATGATTTCGGATTTGATGAGATGATATATCGACGAAAAGAGAAATGCTGAAATAGTGGGTGCCATTGAACAAGTAATGTTTTTATACTCCCCCCTTCACAAAAAAAACATTTAACTATCTTTGTTCAAATCTTTAACAAAAGACGAAAAAATGAAACAGACGATATTCATTTTTGTTTCAACGTTGATATTCATACCACAATATTTATTTTCACAGACCGAACAATGGAAATGGGCCAAAAGTTTTGGTGGCGATAATACTGAAAATGCAAATGCGCTTGCCTGCGATGCTGATGGCAATGTTTATTTGGCCGGAGAGTTTAGTAGTTCAAGTATAGCATTTGGCAGTACAACACTCTTTAACACCGGGGTGTCGGAT
>CAZLHV010000006.1:0-40095 GCA_964559205.1 uncultured Bacteroidaceae bacterium | reverse complement strand
ACCTTGGCAATGGTTTTTCTTGCCTCGATAATTATCTCAGGTGTGCAAACAGGTTCCATATCGCTTGTAATGAGCCTGCCTGACGACTGTGCTTTCAGGATTTCGGTCTCAGCCTGTTCGTCGGGATAACCCATCTGGATTTTAAACATGAAGCGATCGAGCTGAGCCTCAGGCAAACGATATGTCCCTTCGTATTCAACCGGATTTTGGGTGGCCACGATCAGAAATGGGCATGGCAAAGGATATGTTTTTCCTTCCATGCTGACCTGACGTTCTTCCATGGCTTCGAACAACGCACTTTGTGTTTTTGCTGGAGCCCTGTTTATTTCATCGATGAGCACTACATGACTGAAGACCGGTCCTTTTTTGTATTCAAACTCTCCCTGTCGCGAGTTGAAAATCATGGTACCAAGTAAATCGGCTGGCATCAGATCGGGGGTGAACTGAACCCGGTTGAATGTGGCTGATACTGTGGCCGACAAAAGTCGCGCTGTGAGTGTTTTTCCAATTCCCGGCACGCCTTCAATAAGCACATGGCCATCTGCCAGGAGAGCCGCAATGAGCAACTCAATCGCTTCGGCATTTCCAAGCACATTCGACGAGATTCTTTCCCTGATCAGGGTTGCCAAACCGAGCACTTTTTCAAGATCGGTTCTGTTTTCTAGGGGTTGTTCGTTTTCCATATTTGATGTACATATTTTTCGTAAAACTGATCAATGAAATGACTTGCTTTCACAGCCATTTGTGCGCTTATTGGCCCTTTCGAGGCAGCAATAAATCCTTCTGACAACTGTTTAACCTCTTCGTGGCTGGCACCAGTCGCCTGTCTCAATTTCTCATGAAAACCAGCATCGCCCGGCACCAGCATTATGCTGAATTTGTTTCTTAAAACAGAAAAAAGGTATTTATAGCGTTTCAGAATAATATCACTATTATTACGCTTTTCAAAATAAAGCTGAGACAGCGTACCCACAAAACCTGCTGTTTCATTGCGCGGCGGAGGAATAACCGGAATGGCCCTCTGCCTGCGTTTTCCCATAAACAGTACATAAAGGACCATGGTAGCAATAAGCAGCATCCAGGCATAACGAAGAGAGGCTCGCTCGAAAATCACTTTCATGCCATTGCCGGATGAACCTGCCGATTCAGTTTTGTAGTATTCGTCCCAAATGGTATTTGCCGGTGGCAAATAGCTCAATGTATATGCAGCCAGTGCCAGTGTTTTATCTGAATGCAGCATATAATTCGAAAAAAGAAAAGGTGCCCCGTGAATATAAATATTGCCCCTGCCATGTACGATTTTTATCATGCAGTTGACCGGAGGCCCGCTTGCTCCTTCAACAAACGATTCCATCAGCACATCGGCCCAGGATACCGAATCGGCAGAAAACCCTGTGGGCAGCCAAGGCCCTGTGACCATTGTTGTGTCCCCGGTATCGGTTTGGCGATAATATGACTTCTGTTTGCCGTTAGGCTTGCTAGATATTAGTGGATTTATATACTCTTCGCGCATGAAGCCTGCTTCCCTGCAAAATGCATTACTGAAGCCTAATGAACTCACAAACAGATTGTTACCCTGCTCAACCCAGTTGATGAGCGCTCGGCTTGCCTCACGATCTAACTGGAATTCATTGACAATCACAATCATGTTGCGGTTGCTCTCCATGTCGGCGCGGCAAAAGGTATAAAAATCATGCGTGCTGCTTTCGATGGTGTAGCCGGGGAACAAATCGGGAAGGAATTGATACAGAACCGAACAGCCCATCGGTTCACGGCTGTTTTTACTATATCCCGGGTTCCAATCAAATGGTTTAGGTCTGCCGGCTTCCAGGATAATATAAACCAGCAGCAGGATAACGGGAATGCTATACAGAATCAAGGTGTTGCGCTTCATGATCCTGCAATTTGATGATACAATTGTTCGAAGTTCTTGCTGATACCACTGTAACTATGCTGATCTACCTGATACTCGCCATACCAGGTACGGTCATAAATGGCGGCAAGACTGATAAACCTGACTTTCACTGCAGGGTCAATAATGTTTCTGGCATATTCGCGATTTGTTTTATGCTTTTCAGGGATGATCCAACCACGCTCAGCAAGCAACCCGATCAGGTACAAAAAGCGATATCGCACTGCGAGTGAAAACATGTTGTTCTTTTCGGCTTGTTTAAACAACATGAGATAGTCAGTCTCTCCATGGTCAGACGTTTCTACCGCAGAAGGACTATTCATCCGGCCTTTTGCAGGAAAGATGCTGCGAAATGAAATCCGCGTGTTTCTGAAAATGATCACAAGAATGAAAGCTGCCAGCAGATAAAGAATGATATCGTTCGGAGCAGACAGATCCGAAGCATCAAACCAATCACTGAAGAGATTTCTCAAAAACCTGCTTAGTGCCGACTCTGAATTGTCAACAGGCACATCATCATATGCATAATATTTGTCGTTTAGATACTCATGGGTGCGCTCGTGGTTAAAAGAACGGAGGGTGTCAGGAATCGTCCACGCCTGCGCTGAAGCAAACATGAGAAGAATAAATAATATGACTACTGAGCGAGACCTCATTCGCTCACCCCCAATGCTTCGATTTTCCGTTCAATGGCAACTGCATCCTTTCGTTCCCTGAGATTGAAATATTGTACCGCGAGGACCAGCATGAGAAGGCCTGTCCCTACCACATAAACAACGCTGGAAAAAAGCTGGATGGCGATCACCAGATAAAAAGTACTTTCGAAATCAGGTGCTCCGGTCATAAAGATAAAGAAAAATAACAACCCAAAGAGCATTCCGATGCCCATATTGACCAAAGCAACCATGGCTCCAACTAAAATCATGAGCCCAAACACAAACCACCGGTTGCCGGCAACCAGTTCGAAACTGCGGTCGATCGACTTCAAAGCCGGTAGTTTTTCGTTGATGGCCACATAAGGTCCCATCGAGAATGACGTACTGAGATAAAACATCCAGAAAAACCCACCTACGAAAAGCAGGAACTTAACAAAAGCACTCGATATAGCGCCCATAAGAAAGAGAATAATCACCACCGAAATAGCCATGAGCGCTGTTTGAACCAGGACAATGACTGATAACGAACCCATCCGGCTTTTTGAGAACTGGAGGAGGTCTCCAGGTTTTTGAGCCGCAGAACCTCCATTGGCATATTGCGCGGCTGTTCGGAAGGCAATAATCATTACCACGGTTAATCCTGCTGCAAGTAAAAGAGTACTGACGATACCCTGCCAGGTGGTGATGAATGTGGTGTTGTATGAAATACTGTGCTCATAAACCTGTCGGTAAGTGAAATCGAGTTCAAGAATGGCTCGGATCAGCTGAAACACACCTCCATACATTAAGACTGCCCGGAGGAACATTCCGCCGCCAGACCGAGCTATGTCGGTGGCAACCGACAACACCTCACTGAAAGTCATCACTTTCTCAAGGTTCCGGGTCGAAGGATTCTTCATAAGCTGTTGATTTTCGATGAAAACGGATCATTGGATAAACAAAGAAATAGCCAATCATAGCGGCAAGTGAAATCAGGATAAATGAAGCCCTGAACGCATCGTGCCATTCTGTGTGCCGGGTGAAGAAACCTTCAACAAAAGCAGCGAATACAATAAAGGGAATGACTCCGATCATGATCTTGCCACTTTCACGGGCAGCACGGACAAATGATTGGCGGCGCGTATAAGTCCCCGGGAAAAGTAAACCCTTGCCAAGAAGAATTCCGCCACATCCGCTGATGATGAGTGTGCACACTTCAACTGCTCCATGCATCCAGACCGTAAGCATTGATTCGCTGAAACCGCCAAATATATAAAACAGGCTAAGGAAAGCGCCAATCATGGTTCCATTGTTGAAAACCACTACCATTGCGCCGAAGCCAAGAAAAAGGCCAAACACGTATGTAATGAGTGCTACCTTCACATTATTAAAAAGGATCATGATAAAAGCGCCCATCGAACTGCCTGACTTGTAGACCCCCATCGGGTCGTCGGAGGAAATGTTCTCGAGCGTCATATTCACGTAATGGTCGCCAAGCACGGCCCTGATGTAAGATTCATCATGAAAGGACGAAAAAACGCCTGCAATGAAGGCCACGGCAAATATTGCAAAAGCCATTGCAAGTTCAAACCGTGCCCGATACATGATGGAGGGCAATTCATCAATCCAGAAACGAATAAAAGCACGGCTTCCGGGGCGCTGATTGGTATAAAGTGCCTGATGAAAACGGGCCGCGAGCCCATTGAGAAACTCCGTTGTTTTGCTCTCAGGGAAAAAACAACGCGCATAGGAAAGGTCATCAGTGATGCTGATGTACATCTCTCCCAATTCGTCAGGGCTGACGCTGTCCGGATTGGCAAGCTTTTTCTGAAACTCACCCCACCTCTGGTTGTTTTGGTTAATAAACGTAATCTCTCTCAAAACAAAACACTTAATTATGATAATACCGGCAAACCTTTCAATAATTCAAAATGCATGGTTGCGGATTTCAAAAAATAATGTAGGTTTGCAATCGAACAGCAAAAATGCAAAATTGTTTTGAATTTTAATACATTTTTAAATGCCAAAGTTAAAAATAACCACAGCGCAGAATGTGACCATTGAGTATGAACTGGCTACGGTAATGGAAAGGCTTGCCGGAGGTGCATTCGACGTTTTTGTTCAGACAATTTATATGCTGATAACCTTTTCAGCAATTTCAAGGGGAATGTACCGGGCAGATTGGACATGGTTGTTGTATTTCTTGCCTGTAATGCTGTATTCACTGTTTTTTGAAACCTTTTTCAACGGCAGGACACCCGGCAAAATGGTTCTGGGAAGCAAAGTGATAAGAATTGACGGTCAGCGAGCCGGATTTGCATCATACTTTATCCGGTGGGTGTTTCGTTTGCCAGACATCTATCTTACTTCGGGTGGTGTAGCCATCAGTTCGATTTTTTTTAGCAACAAAGCACAAAGGGTTGGCGACCTCAGTGCAGGAACAACCGTGGTGCGTGTCAAACCGCGTCCTGTTTACAACCCATTGTTTCAATATGTGCCACCGGGATATGTGATCCGGTATCCTGAAGTTAAACTGCTGTCGGAACAAGACATTCTGACACTTGGAGAGCTGCTCGCTCATTACCGGAAACTTGGGACATCGTTTAAACTCAATGCCCTGATGCAAACCACACGAAAAAAAATGGAACTGATGCTTGGGATACAACCTGTTGAGAAAACAGATGTTTTACTTCAAACCATTTTAGTCGACTACACTGCAATATATAAGGAACGGATGGAAGAAGGCAATAAGATTGATGACGGGTTCTGACCTTGTGGCATCAGAATCCGATGCCTGTCACAATCAAAACATAGCCTACAGCAAATCCAATGAGAATGTTAATCAATTTGGCAATGATGAAACTTTTTCCAGATTCGGCCAGCAAAGGCAATGCACCGTGTCCATCCTGAACAATTGAAGAACCCATCAGCACTCCCAATGGTATTTGTCCAGCTGCAAACATGGTCACAAAAACCATATGTGGACCAGATTCAGGGATAATTCCAATCACACATGCAATCAAAAGCAGTGTAATCTGATTCTCTTTCATCCACATTTCAGCATGAAGCTCAGGCAAAGCAAACTCGATCAGCACCAATGCCCCGAAGGTCCAAAGAAAAACTTTCAGAAAGTGTTTTCGGATGACATGACCCCAAAGATGCTCATTGATAAAATGATCAGGCAAACGAAATGAAAGGAGCAAGGTAATGAATGCAAGGCCGGCAAATATATAATTGATATATTCCTCAAAATGAAAGTGTTTCAGTACATGGCTGTCGTGCTCCTCGTGGCCATGCATTCCACCGCCCAGAATCAGATTGATGCTCACCAGCGCAAGCCCAAACAAAAGTGCGGCACGCTGAAAGGAAATGTTTCGCAAATTTTCCCTAATGGAAGAGGTGAACACACCCGATGAGTGATCGTGTTGATGTATCTCGAAATGCATGCTGCGTTTAATGAGATTCCTTTTCCTGAAAATAAAATGTACTGTATATCCAGACAGAACAGCCACGATCAATAATCCCGCGTGAATAATAATGGTTTGAACCGGAAACATCGAAAACATTAGAAACGCTTCATCGCCCGATGTGGCAATCAGGGTAGCTACCAAAGCTCCGAAGCCGATATTACCGTGAGTAAACAACGATACCATAAAAAAAGTTCCAAAGCATCCCGGCAACAAACCCATGAATGTCCCAAGGAGAATTTGTCCGGTGATGTTTTTCTGCATGCGCTGCAACCATTTGCCATTGCTCTTTACATTAATAAATTCAATCATCAGCATCATGAGCAATACAATTCCGGTCAAAGTAAGTGCGGTATGCAGCAAAGGCAAAATCATTTCCATGTTTCTCTCGGTTTGGAGTGTAAAATTACAAAATATCATGGCATGGCATTTAAGCCTGATAATGATCATGATGACAACCCCAGGCATGCAAAAAACTCAGAATGATGCTGCAGGCTTCGACAAACGCCACGGTTCTGGTTTCGGGAGTATCCCGTGTAACATTCAAGGCTCATGTTTTTTTGTCAGCCTGCAACATCCAGGAATTACACCCACTGGCACGAAAGATGACGATGGAAATAGAACGATCTGTCAGATTCAATTAGAAAAACGTTACATTTGCCCTTATGAAATTGCTTGCGGGAATAATTTTACTGAATTGTTTGCTGAATCAAACTGCTGCTCAAAGTGTGTCTCTGCCTTTGCTCGAAAAAAAGGAAGCCATTGCCGATGTGAGGTTTCTAGAATCTTTGTTTTTCGAAGCACATCTTGACTTAGGACTGGTGACCGACACCACCATGCTCAGATATCGCTTTGACACTCTTGCGATGGGCTTACCCGATTCCATCGCAGCCTCGCAATTATACACAAGACTTGCCCCTGTTTTTGGAAGCATCAGAGATATCCATTGCGCGCTGATGTTACCCAACGAAAGCAACGATTATTATCAAAGTGGGGGTTATTATCTCCCGATTCAGGTATTCTTCGGCAATGATTCACTGATCCTGATGAGCGATAAAGGCGATTCCCTGCCGGCAGGAGCTTTGATTGACAGCATCAACGGCACCGATGCGGAAGAAATCATGGCTGTCCTTCAATCCATCAGCGCATCGGAAGGTGACAATTGCTGGTCTAGGAAACGCATCGCATCTATTCTTTTCCCATCGGTATTTCCTTTATTCTTTCATGTTGACTCGGTCAACCAGCTTGTACTCACGGATAGCTCAGGAACCAATTCATACATGGTCAGAGGTGTTATCAGGCGCGATTTACCCATCGATAGTTACTTTGCGCAAAACCCGCTCACGGATTCCGAAGATCCTTTCCTGTTTGGATACAACAGCGACAGCACCATTGCCTACATGCGTATTGCTACTTTCATGGGAGGAAATCCGGGAGAGTATCGCCGATTTCTAAACACGACATTTAAATACCTGAAAGACCATGAACCCCGAAGCCTGATTCTTGACTTACGTAATAATGGCGGAGGATATGCCGATTACGGAAAGCTTTTGCTGAGGCACCTGGTCAAAGGTCCCTTTGTTTACATCGATCACATTGTATCGAAAAGCAGCAGGCTTGTCCAAAAAGAAATACTTCGCGAAAGCAGCTTTCAGCCCGAAATCACCCGCTTTATGAGTCGCACCATTGGGAACAAACCCATGAGGACTGTGTGGTCGGAACCAAACATGAAAAAGGACACTATTGCAGAAAAACCAGTTAAAGCATCGCCCGACCGTAAGCATTATGATGATCTTTTGGTTGTTATGTTTAACGGTTTGAGTGCTTCAACCACCGGCATGGTTCTGAATATTCTTAAAGACAGACCCAACACCGTGTTTTTTGGAGAGCCGGCAGGTTGTGCCATTTCAGGTACATTTGGACAGCCCACGGTTTTCGAGCTTCCTCATAGCGGCATCCGCGGACAAATCAGCATTCTGCGATTCAATCAAAGCAAGGAAGACAACAGCCTGGCACCTATTATTCCTGATGTAATGATCCCTTTTCACTTTGATCATAATGACACGACAGCAGTATTTGCTGACCGTGAACTGCAGATTGTCATGAAATATATCAGATCAAAAATCCAAAGGCCATGAGATTTCTGTTGTTTCAAATATTACTGCTGCTCTTGCCGGCAATGTGTGACGCACAGAATGTAGCCCTGAAACAAGCTATCAATGATCTGAAAAGTGATCCATACATGAAGGAAGGCCGGTGGGGTGTAGCCGTCATGAATTGTTCGACAGGAAGCATGGCCGAAGCGTATCAGGAAGACAGCATGTTTATTCCTGCTTCAGTGGTAAAGTTGCTTTCATCAGCAGCGGTGCTTAATTCAGCCGGACCTGATTACCGTTTTGAAACACGGATTTGGATAAATGGCTCCGTCGATCAGAATGGCGTATTAAACGGCGATGTGTGGATCGAAGGCGGTGGCGATCCGACCATCGGAGCTACATGGTATTCGGATTTGGCATTTATTGATTCACTGAAAAACGCACTTCAACGCCAGGGAATTGAACGCATTCAGGGACATTTTTATGGACTTTCGGTATGTTTTGATTCTGTGCTGATCCCCGAAACCTATCCTGCAGATGATTACGGAAATTATTATGGTGCAGGAACTTCCGGTCTGATTTGGGACGGGAATCGCATGACACTTACATTCAATACACCAGGCACCCCGGGAAGTGCTACCACGCTGAAAAGTTATTTTCCTCCCTTCGATCAGTTCAGTCTTGACAACAAAACCACTTCGGGTCGAAGCGGAACAGGCGACAACAGCATTGTTTACGGCGGTCCGTTTGAGTTTGAACGAAGCATCGAAGGCTCACTTCCTCCGGGAAAAACCGATTTCAAAGTGTATGGATCAACGCCAGATCCCGCTTTGGGATTTGTGCTGGCAACCCGTTATCATTTGGAGAAAAAAGGAATTTTTGCATCCGGAAATTGCTATTCGCGCTACAGCGGAAAGGTACCCGAGACGTCAATAATGATCATGAAATGGCGCTCAGCTCCGATTTCTGACATCATGAAATATTCCAACACAAACAGCCATAATGTCACTGCCGAAACGCTATTGAAAACGGCAGGAATGGTAAGTTCGGGTATCGGCACATATGCCACCGGTCTTGAACAGGTTAACAGCCTGCTTGACTCCCTCGGTATTCCTTTGGGTCAAATGGAATTATTTGATGGTTGCGGATTATCTAAGAAAAACAGTGTCAGCCCGGGTGCAATGTGCACGTTTCTAATGCAGGCCCGACTTCAAACATGGTTTCCAGTATTATGGGAGTCGTTGCCTGTGGCAGGTCAGACAGGTACATTATCATCTATGTTCCAGGGCACCAATGTACACGGAAAACTCAGGGCCAAAAGCGGATACATGAAAACCGTGAGGGCTTATGCCGGCTATGTGGAAAATCAGCAAGGACAGATGATGGTTTTTTGTGTGATTGTGAATCATTATTCTGGAAATGCTTTTGCCCTGAAAAAGAAGCTTGAGAACCTGATGATTGCCGTTTCGCTTTCCGAATAAATAGACGTTGATTTATCGACTTAATGGCGCAACCAAAAACGCTGGTCAGTGTCTATTTTAAGTTCTTTAAAACTTTATTCAACAAGCCTTGAGCATTCGCCATTCAGGTGATTTTGTTTATCCATCTCAGATTTCGCTTACTTTTTCTGTATGTGTCAGTCAAAAATGGCTTCTGATATTGATTGAGATAGCTTCAACGGGAACATCCTGATGATTTACATTTCTTGCTACGCATTTCATTCAAAAAAGACACCCTCAAGTTAATTTGGTTATCAAAAAATGCCTTGAATATTTTGATTTGAGTGATAATAATTTCTTGATAAAAGAATTTTTGAAAAAATCATTGCCATTGATACAAATTTAATTACTTTAGCCCCGCATCAATTATAACAACGTCATGGAAAACATTGAATGGGGAAAATTGCCATTTGGCTACCGTAAAACAGCAAAAAACGTTCGTTGCATTTTCAAAAACGGCGCCTGGTCGAAACCCGAGGTGAGTGATTCGGAATACATCAGTATACACATGGCCGCTACAGCATTGCATTATGGCCAGGAAGCCTTCGAAGGCATGAAAGCCTATCGTGGCAAAAGTGGCGATATACGCTTGTTTCGCTGGGATGAAAATGCACAGCGACTTCAGCGAAGTGCTCAAGGTATTCTCATGGCCGAAGTGCCGGATGAATTGTTTTTTGAAAGTGTAAAGGCTGCGGTACTTGAAAATCTCGATTTTTTACCCCCATATGGTACAGGGGCATCACTTTACATTCGTCCACTATTGTTTGGATCAGGTCCTGAAGTTGGCGTAAAGCCGAGCAGTGAGTATATGTTTATTGTTTTTGTGACCCCGGTGGGCCCATATTTCAAGGAAGGGTTCAATCCTGTGAAAATTGCCATTGTGAAGGACAGCGACCGAGCTGCGCCCCTTGGAACCGGCACCATTAAAGTTGGCGGAAACTATGCGGCGAGTTTGAGAGGCGTGATGAAAGCTCACGACGCAGGATTCGGATCCCCTATGTATCTCGATGCAAAAGAAAAAAGATACATTGATGAAATTGGAGCAGCCAATTTCTTTGGAATAAAAAACAACACCTATATCACACCAAGCAGCACCTCAATTCTTCCGTCCATTACCAATAAAAGTCTTCAGATTCTTGCCGAAGATCTTGGTCTGAAAGTGGAAAGGCGACCCGTTCCGATTGAGGAATTGAATTCTTTTGAAGAAGTTGGTGCCTGTGGCACCGCAGCCATTATTGCTCCTATCGGTTTGATTCAGGATTTGGAAACCGGCGAGAAATACACCTTTTGCAAAGACGGCAAAGCCGGATACTGGTCAACAAAGCTTTACAACAAGCTGCAAGCGATTCAGTATGGCGAAGAACCCGATGTACATCAATGGATCACGGTGATCGGATAAGGTTATTAACAATGGCGTTTTGATTATTTTGCTTTTCTGAACGGTTACTCCTCAGAAGCTGCCTTATCTTTGCATGGATGAACAAGAAGATTTGGGCAGTTATCAGAAACAAGTATTTTATTGTGACCACGATTTTTGTGGTTTGGGTTATGTTTTTTGATCAGGACAACCTGTTTCATCAGCAGGCTCTGCGATCGGAACTCAGCAAAGTAAAAAAAGAAAAAGCTTTTTACTTGAGTGAAATCGAACGCGACACAAAAACTTATATTGATGTGGTGAGCAGCGAGGACAGAATGGAAAAACTTGCCAGAGAAAAATACCTGATGCGACGTGCAAACGAGGATGTTTTTCTCATTGTGTATGAATAAATGATCATGGCCAAGTCTCTTGTATGCAAACCATCAATCGTGGCGTTTGCAATAATGCCTGTATTTAATTTATTGATAATTTGCATATTAAAATGATTTCCGGGTCATACAATTCCTTTTGTGGCAAAATTTTTGCAGGGATTCAGCCTTGTTCCGCTTGGAATGGCTGAATAAATTTTCATTAAGCTGTCTACGGACAGCTTTTTGTTTTTCGGCAGGCCGACTGGCCTGATAATGGCTCAGTTTATTGCAGAAGGCTTGTCTTCAGCAATTCAAAATTCATTGCGTACATGCGGCCATAAGCAGAAACAAACGCTTATATCCGAAAGTAAACGAAAACAATTACCATCTGACAATTGATCAGGCTACATTTGCATGAAGTAACAATGTGATGTCAGCAAAAAAAGGGAAGAATTTGGTGAAAGAAGCTGGTCAATGGCCTGTGAATCGAGTAGATTTGGCAGGCTATGCTGGTGATGCGCCACAAGTATTTCAGATAAACGGCTCGCTATGGGTTGCCCGGTTCTGGATGGGCACACATCAGCTTAAAAAAGATTCTTATGGTCAATGGAAGCGCATTACCGAATGGCACCTGGTGATTGCTCGGGGTCATACCGCCTGTCAGGCGGCCATACTGGTGCACCGGGGTAGTTTTGTGTCTGTACGCGGCAAACTCAGATGTCAGACATTGAAAAACGCCAGCGGAGATATGATTCAACGGGTGTATGTTTCAGCGACAGTGCTGAAATCGAATCTTGCCGCATGAAACAATTGCCGGCACCCAGGGATGCATTATCTTTGCAGCATGGATCGAAGGAAGTATCTGGCTCATCTGGCACTGATTGCAGCAGGATTGTTGTTTGGGGCTAATTACTGGATTGCCAAATCGCTGATGCCAGATTATTTGGAACCGGTAACCATTATTATATTCAGAACAAGCGGAGCCCTATTTCTATTTGCGTTGATACTTCCCTTTGCATCTGCAGCCCGTTTCAGCAGAAAGGAATGGATCCTGATGGCCCTTTGCGGGCTAAGTGGAGTAACCATAAATCAGTACTTGTTTTTCGAGGGACTGAATCTAAGCACCCCGGTTGAAACATCGCTGCTTCATACCATAAGTCCGATTGTGGTCATGCTTCTGGCATCGCTATTGATTGGCGAAAAAACCGGAGCAGTACAAATTGCAGGAGTGGTACTTGGATTTGCAGGGGCTGTTATGCTAAGTCTTTGGGGAAAATCTCTAAGCTGGGATGATTCACACCTTAAAGGAAATCTTTTGATTATTGCAAACATTACTTCCTACAGTATCTATCTGGTAATCGCCAAACCTTTGATGCAAAGACATCATCCGATCAGAGTTACATTCTGGATCTTCTTTTTCGGTTGGATTTTCTTTATGCCTCTTGCTCTTCCGAATCTTCCCACTGCAGAAACACTTCAATTGCCAACTCAAGTCTGGCTAAGCCTGATTTATGTAGTTGCTGGCACAACCTTTCTAACCTATTTGCTCACCATGACCGGGTTAAGAACACTGCCTGCGGGAACAGTTGGATATTATATTTATCTGCAGCCGCTTATCAGCGGATCAATTGGTGTGATCAGCGGGCTGGAGCCCCTTACACTGACAGCAATTGGATCGGCTGTATTGATTTTTTCGGGTGTGTTTCTTGTCAATTGGCCATCCTTGAGAAAAGCTTCGGGGGGGATGAAACAAACAATAAAAAGACGCTTTTGAAGTTTTTATGCAAATTTGATTACTTTTGTTATGATGCACAGGCTGATAATTTTGTTTATTTCGACTTATCTGATGCTGGGAATTGTTTCTGCACAGGGAGTAGCCGTGGGCGACTGGCGCGACCACCTGCCCTATTCAAGTGTGATTGATGTAGCCGTTACCCCCGACAAAGTGTATGCTGCAACCCCTTATTCACTTTTCTTTTGGGACGATTACCGCGAAACCATTTCGCGCCTGAGCAGAGTTGAAGGTTTAAGCGACATTGGGGTCAGTGCCATTGAATATTCTGACACATACGGCATATTGATTATTTCCTACAACAATGCCAATGTAGATCTTATTCTTCCAGACAGCAGCATCTATAATATTCCGGACATCAAACGTGCCGGGATCACAGGCAACAAGACGATCAACAACATTTACACAGAAGGGCGCTATGCATATCTTTCGTGTGGATTTGGAATCGTTGTTCTTGACCTGGTTAAAAAGGAAATCAAAGACACTTATTACATTGGGGACGATGGCGCCTTTGTGAATGTTTTAGATGTGGTGATGGACGATTCACTTATTTTTGCAGCCAGCGACGATGGGATTTATTTTGCAGAGAGAAACAGCAGCAATCTGGCTTATTTTGGCAACTGGAGTCTGAACAGCATTCCAGTTACCGGGGCATACTTCAGTCAGATTGAGATTTTTGGAAACCGGCTGTTTGCAGCAATGAAAATGCCATCGTACGGCGATGACACATTATTCTATCTTGAAAACAACATTTGGAATGTGCTTGAAGTCGATGCGGCAGGCATTGAAATAACCGGACTCAACAATTCTGAGGGAAGCCTCCTTTTATGTACATACACATCTGTGGTCGACATCGATGCTTCGTTAAGCCCTGCAGGCACAATATTTTCATTTAATGGCGAGACCCCCACTGTTCGACAAGCCGAATACACAAGTGACCGACGTTTTATTTTTATTGGTGATATGAATTTCGGTTTAGTAAAAACCTGGAACTATTGGAACTCGAAATTCATCAGACCTGAAGGCCCATACACCACCAATGCGTTTTCACTTTCGGTTAATGGTAACAGTATTTCCAGGGTAGCAGGTGGTTTTAATGAATCGTGGAGTAATCTATACAGGAGCGCTGACTTTTCAGTTTTTAACAACGAGGAATGGGACTCTTATTATTCGTTTACAACTCCGGGTCTGGACACAATATATGACATTGTATGTTCGCAGGTTGATCCTGTTGATCCGGGACATGTATTTGCGGGCTCCTACTCAAAAGGATTGGTTGAAATAGACAACAATGTGATATCAAAGGTCTACGATGCTGACAACAGCGATCTTGAGCCCGTTTCATCAACAACGGTGGTGAAGGTTACTGGATTATCTTACGATGCATCGGGAAATCTTTGGATTAACACTGCCGGAAACAACAAATTCATATCGGTCTTAAAAGCTGATGGGAATATGCGAACGTTTAGTTTTCCGTCTACATATGTTTTTGGGTCAGGGAGCAATCCCGTAATTGATCAAAATGATTACAAATGGATTGCCATGCCACGTGGCGAAGGGGTTTTCGTATTCAACGACAACGGAACCATTGATGTGACATCCGATGACCAGTACAGAAAGCTCAGCACAACTGAAGGGAGTGGTGCTTTGCCGAGCATGAATGTGTATGCCATTGCTGTTGATCACGATAATGAAATCTGGCTTGGGACTGAGAAAGGCATTGCTGTGATTTATAACCCGACCAATGTTTTCGAAGGAGGCAGTTATGATGCAGAGCAGATTCTGGTTGAAGTGGGCGGATATGTTCAACCCCTGCTTGAGTCGGAAAAAGTAAAATGCATTGCCGTTGACGGCGCCAATCGGAAATGGATTGGCACAGAAAAAGCCGGGGTGTTTTTAATCAGCGAAGACGGGCTTGAAGAAATCTATCATTTTACCTCTGAGAATTCACCCTTGTTTAGCGATGATATTAATGGTATCGCTATTCTGCCTGAAACCGGTGAGGTGTTTTTTGCCACATCGGAAGGAATTATTTCGTTCCGCGGCACAGCCACCGAAGCATCGGAAAATCTGGATTCAATCCTGGTTTTTCCGAACCCGGTCCCATCGGGATTCACTGGGTATGTTTCGGTTAACGGATTGGTTGAGAATGCATGGGTGAGTATCACCGATGTCTATGGAACATTGATTTACCGAACCAGAGCAGAAGGAGGTCAAGCTGTTTGGAACGGAATAGACATGAGTGGTAACAGACCGGCTACCGGCGTTTATCTGGTCTTTATTACCAATGACGATGGCTCCCTTGCAGCATCTGCCCGGTTCATGTTCTATCACTAAGTCAGCATGCTTAGCGTCACCCAATGTATTGTACTGCAAAGGATCAGATATGGAGATCACTCGCTTGTGATCAGGTGTCTGAGTTCGGAGGGTGGTGCATCATTTTTTATCAGCAACATGATGACCCGCGGTAAAAACCGCTACCCTTTTTTATCGTATCCGCTTGCCATGGTCGAATGCACCTATCTGACCCGTAAAGGCCAAAGCATTCCTTTGGTGAAAAGTTTGTCCCTGCAATACGTTCCATCTTCGGCAGGATTTGGATTTCGCCAGCAAGCCCTACTGGCCTTCATGGAGGAAATGACGCGCAGATATATCCGTGAAGAAAACGCCAGTCCTGCCTTGTATGATTTTCTTTGCAACAGCATCACCCTAGCCGATTCAGGCCATTATCCCAGTATCGCTTTTCCATATGTTTTCGGATTCCGGCTGGCAGCCTTGCTGGGTTTTGGCATTGGAGATGAGGCTATGCATGGCAACAAAGCAGCATTCAGAATAGACAGGGGGCTTTGTGACGGCACGGTATCGGGTTGCGATCTTGACATGCACGAAACCGCCATGCTCATCGAAGTGATGGAGCACTTTCCCAATCATCCAATTCACAAAATTCCTGCGGAAACGCATCGAAAGATTTTTCAGGTAATGCTTGCCTACTTCCGCTTTCATATTCCCGAAGCAGGAGTTCTCCGGACTCCTGAAATTCTTCACGATCTTTCGGAAAGCATCAGAGACATGGAATAAATCATTGACATAAAATGGATAAACAACTGGTGATTACCATTGACTTCATATTCCTCATTCAGCCTTTGGTTCACGAATCAAAGCAACAGCCGGTTTCACAGCCTTGAATTGTTCACACAACTTTTATTATTTTTGCAAAAAACTGAACCATGATTCAACGCATACAAACTCTTCTGCTTACTGGTGGCTTTCTGGCCATTTTGAGTATGTTTTTTTTGCCATTCGCCCGCATTATCTCTGGCAGCCTCGATGTGTTTTTGTATCTTCACAAAGTTGAGGGTGATGCCGTGATGATGGCCATGTATAATCCGATGCTGGTGCTCTTGGCAGGAGCCCTCACTGCGCTCTGTTTTCTTATTTCGGTTTTCATGTACAAAAACAGAATCAGACAAATGCGTTTCAATGCGATTGTCTTTTTGCTCAATTGTGCATTGATCGGAGCTATGTTTTTTGCCAGCGACAGCTTGGCGACTTCGGCCAACGGAATCGCCCACTACAAAAACATTGGAACCATCATGCCGCTTTTGAGTCTGGCGTTTCTTGTACTGGCCAATAGAGCCATCAGAAAAGACGAATTGAAGGTACGCGCAGCTGACCGAATCAGATAAACGCAGAGCGAGGTTTTTCCCAGATTTCCATTCCGGATATCTCACGACCATCAATATTCACCCGCAGCATAGTGATCATTTGGTGAAAGCCAAATTTGCCAGCTGCGCCCGGGTTGATGAACAGCAATTGTTCGATTTCATCATACTTTATCATGAGAATATGGCTGTGCCCGCACACCAACACATCGGGCTTCAGATGAGCAATTTGTCGTTTAGCTTCGGGATAGTATGCTCCAGGTTTGCCGGCAATATGTCTGAGCAGGACCCGCAATTCTCCGCAGTTAAAAAAAAGATGCTCAGGCGTATGACGTCTAACCAGTTGATTGTCGATATTTCCATACACTGCTTTCAAGGGTTTAAACGCAGCAAGTTGGTCAAGCACCTTAATATCCCCAGCATCTCCTGCATGCCAGATTTCGGAACATGGCTCGAAAAATTCCTGCCAACGCTCTGGCAAAATGCCATGAGTATCGGAAAGTATACCAATAAAAGGCATTAGAGTTTTTTTGCCAGGTGTGCCATCAATAATGGCCAGTTAACCGGACCATATGTTTTTCCGGTTCTGACGATAATCATCTGATGCCTTGGGCTTACGAAAACGAACTGCCCCAAAAGCCCCTGTGCCCAGAAATTTCCATCGTTGTCTGTTCGCCACTGGTACTGGTAATATTCCGAGCTTCGCACACCCGGTCGAGGTGTAATCGATTGGAGCACCCATTCCTCGGGCAGCACCTGTGTCCCATACCAGTTGCCCTTATGCAAATAAAGACGACCGAAGCGGGCATAATCACGAGCTCGGGCATTCAAACCAGTGAAGCATTTCGCCTGTCCTCCCTTTTTTGAATCGGCATTTAATGAAGCGTCGAATTCCATTCCCAGCGGAGTCCACAATTTCTGCT
Source organism: uncultured Bacteroidaceae bacterium (assembly GCA_964559205.1). GTDB lineage: Bacteria > Bacteroidota > Bacteroidia > Bacteroidales > DTU049 > GWF2-43-63. The sequence continues at coordinate 22,381 of CAZLHV010000006.1, read as the reverse complement.
GGAAATAATTCTGAAGTGGCATGCCTGTGGCTTTTTCGACAATCATGCCCAGCAACAGTGTATTGATGCTCCTGTATTCGTATGACTGTCCGGGATCATGTTCAATCTTCAGTTTTGGCACGTACTTTTCCAGATGGTTTCCATAATAATAACGACCTATTTCGGCAAAAGGATTGAAGTAGTTTTCCCTGAATCGTATACCGGACTCCATATTCAGCAAATGAGCTATAGTGATTTTCCCAAATCCGGGGTGATTGAAATTCAGATATTGAGTGATGCTGTCGTTGACAGAACCGATTTTGCCATCTGCAATGGCCATACCGACCAATGCTGAAATGAATGATTTTGCAACAGAAAACGAAGTAAACACGCTGCTGCTTTCGTAATCGTAAAAGTATTTTTCAAAAATAATGGTATCACGACGGATAATGGTAAACGAAGTCGTTTTTGATTCTGTAAACAAATCATTGAAACCTTGAATACGATCGTCGGAAGTGATCTTCGAGGGGAACAGGCTGCTGTCAAGACTTGGCATTCGATTTACCTCGAAAAACACAGGAGAGGAAGACTTTTTGAGTTCAAGCTGGGGTGATTTTTTGTAGTCGTTCACATCGGCGACATTGTACACCACCATACGCCCAATATGACAAGAAGTGAATACTGGCAGCAACAAGATCAGGAACCATTTCTTCATTTTTGCATTATTTAAGGCTATAAAAATATAAAATATTGGCGAAGGAATTGGAGCAAACAAGCGATTCTTCACCAACACATTTCAGCCAAGCTGAAATTAGCTGACAGGTTCATTGCACATTATGCTTTTTGAGACGCTTATCTCAAGCCACTATTTTCTGATCAATTGCTGGTAATCCAGATAATAAATCACTTTCAGGGTTAGAGAATTGAACTGATCGCCAGCCACAGTTTCTCTTAAATTCGTCAGATATCCTTTATTAGTTAGCAAATCATCATTCACAATAGCAGTTTTCCAGATAAGATTCAGGGAACTCCCCGGTGAAAACTGCCATGAATAAACAAAATCGATATTGAACGAATTAAACACGAAATCGAAATCATATGAGTCGCTGACCTGGTTGCCTACCTCACCCGACAACAGCAGAGGCATATATTCCGAGTAACGTCCTTCGCTGTAATAATGCCTGGCACGAATAGTTACGGGCATGTAGTTACGAATGACATATGTCGCCTCGATTGTATTGGAGACCACGGTCATATCGCGGGCGCCAAACATAGGAGCACCAAGAGAGTCTCTTCCGGCAAAACCGATTTCATGATCATGAAATGATGTACTGCACTCATAACGAAACTGAAAGTGATTGCCAAGTTTTACAAGAGGTGACAGGCTCACTTCGATTACCTGGTTGTTCTGTGACGGTACAAGAGTTGCGGAAAAGTTGCCGTCAAGTGCAAACGGCTTGCTGTATGAACTCGAAAACCCAAAATATGTATATGCCCACTGAGGTTCTCTGTACATGTATCCTTCAGTTCTTGGTTCATAATAATTATATACTCTTGTAAGAGAATGAGTGAATCCACCCCACAAGGCAAAATGCCTCATGGTCATCATATAAAGTCTGAACCAGGCATCAGTCCCGATTTGCCTTCCATTGCTGAGTCTGTAACTAAGCTCACTGCCTTCGGAGAGACGAATTTCCTTCGCCCATGAAAAAGGATTATACCATGAGTGCGACGAATTGAGGTCGTAATTCAGATAGTTGTTCATGTGCATAATGCCCAGATCGTTGTAATCGAATTTATCGTTCCTGACATTCTGCACAAGAGACCAGGTCCATCTGCCCCGAACTTTCGACATACTAATGCTATGAGCAAGACCTGCTTTCTGAAAACTTGAAGCAGAGAATAATGCCGAGTCGTTCATACTTGAGGCTGCAGAAAGTGAAACACGAAACTTTTTTCCGGGCAGGTAAATACTTGCGCCTGCACCAGTGACATTGCTGCTGACATATTCGCGGCTCCGAAAAGCACTGGTATTGATCACATAAAAAGAATTGCTGTTACTGAACTCTTTGTCAATTACAAGGATATTATAATTGGTCAATGGATCGGTAAGAATCTTTCTGATTTGCCCGTCCGATTGTCGCACTTCGGCATAGGTATTATTGGTGATTGCATTGAAAAAACCAATGGCGAGACCATTTTTGCCCCGGCCTGAAAACTTAGATGCGTTGATGAGCCTTGCCTGAGATGGGTTTGACAAAATGGTTTCAGTCGAATCGATCTCATCGTAAACCTGATAAAATCCCATGGGCGTTCTTCCAATCCTTCGGGAGTAGAACAGCCCTCCTTTCTGAAAGAGGTCAACAGCTTCTTTAAAAAACTGTCGCTGTTCTTCGTATTTTGTCTCAAAAGATGACAAATTTTTAATGAGATCGTCGCTCTGAACCTGACTAAAATCGGGAAGCAGCGTAAGATCAATGGTATAGGCTTCGCTTAATCCCGCCTTAAGGTCGAGGCCGCCGCCGTAGCTTGAAGAAAAATCGGAGACCTCGCTGCTATGATAAGGAAAATGAGAAACAGAAGCTGTGAAATATGGGTTCAAAGACAAGCGAACCGGAGGATCAATACCCTGAATGCCATTGAGTACTCCCCAAAACTGCATTGGATTGGAAGCGTTTTGTTCTTCGAGTGACCACTGGCTGGTTTCGCGGTGTCGTCGAAGCTGGCGCTCAAACTGAATGGCCCACAATTGTGCGTCCTTTTTGGGGAAACGCAAAGCACTGTAGGGAATATAAACTTCGGCCGACCAGCCATCGGCATTGATTCTGACAGCGCTTTGCCAAACAGCGTTGAAAGCTGCATCCTGCACGCGACTGTCGTTTTGTGGTCCTGAAGCAAACACTTCAAAAACAAAAGCATCAAGCCGGTTGTTATATGGGTCAATCTTAATGCTGAACTTATCTGCATTCAAGTCTTCGTCTCTGTTTCCCAACTGACGAAGGATGGAGTCGGGAGCCGAATCGTAACACATGACGCCAAAATATACACCATTGTCGTCATACAAAACACTCACCTTGGATGCCTGAGAAGCAGGCCGCCCATGGTACGGGCTTTTCTGCATGAATTGATTGGCCGGACTGGCAATGAGCCAGCATGCATCGTCGAGCAACCCGTCGATTGCAGGAGCCGCATTGGTTCGGACAGCCTGAACAACTTGCTGGGCCAGCCCATCGTTTTGGGCCACAATGAACAGTAACAATATGAGCAGCAATCTGTATTTCACGGGGGACTAAATTACACAATCCGTTTCTTACTGCAAGCTCTCACAGGATTTCTTCTCCTTAAAAATATATCAACGAGGCAGATTTGTCAATCTGCACCGGAATTAATCAGACCAACTCAAGCTAAAATGCTTCAGCTGCCCAATGTCATGATAACTTTAATCGTCATTTTGCGGTTTATAAAAAACTGAAACCAGCAACAGGGCCGCAGAGACAATCATGATCCAGTAGCCAAAGCTGACAATGCGGAATATGGAACCGCCGAAAGGCATAATTTGGCGTTGAACCCGCAACAATCCATACACAGTGATTGCAGCAAGAAGAACAACCCCCAATTTGCCCACAAGCGACCAGAGTTTTCTCTCCGATTTTTTGTTCAGTTCTACAACGATCACAACAACGGAGAAAACCGGGATGAGCCATAACAAATGGATAAGGATCAACATGGGTTCTTCGCTTCGGATTCCTTCGAGCTCGGAAATCAGTCTGATCATGTTCATGCTGTCATCATCAACAGCGAACCAAGGCAGGAAAATGCTGATAACAGCCATTACGGCGAAAACAACCGCCAAGAGATTTGGCTTTGATGCTTCTGATCTTGCTTTCAATTCCTTTCCGTTCATAATCGTTTGTTTTATTGAGCCGGTTGAGCACCATAACCCACCGGTTGTGAAAATATAACATGCTGGTTTTCACCAAGCTTAAGAAGTTCTTTCATTTTTTCACGGTCGATGTATCCAAGAACCACGGTCGACAAGCCAGCCGATGCTGCATAAAGATACACATTCTGGCTGATGTATCCGCAATCAGCAGCACTATAAAAATCCTTTTCCTCGTCGCTCATTTTCCCCATTCGGTCATAATCGGCCACAAAAACAAGCACCAAAGAGGCTTTTGCGACAAATCCCTGCTTACCCATTTTGCCCCTGTAATCGCCTGCGACAACAAGTTGCAGATTGTTTGAATCGGCTGTCCACACATAAATTCCATTTTTATCGGCCAAATAAATATCGAATTCCTGTTTATTCATGGCCGAAGGAGCTGTGCGTTTGCCGCTTTCGGGACGATTGATTCCATAGGCAGCCCAAAGCAAATCACTGATTTGTTGCGAGCTCATGGCCGAATCGATAAAATCGCGCTGCGACTGCCGTTCATCCAGCACCTTCATCAACGGCGCTCCCCCTGTAGTATCAGGAGCAGGGAGCTGAACAGATTGTGTCAGAGCCGGAAGCCATGTGCAAAAAAGGCAAAATATCAAGAATGAAAAATGTTTCACCATGTTTAATTTTTCATGCAAAAATACCATTTTATATTTTTCAAAACTTTCATTATCAGGTGCATTAATCATGCACAGAACCAATAGCGCATTATTCATTCATAAACTGCTGCAAAATTGAGGGTCAGACAGGATTATTGCGGTAATATTTGACTTAATTGTCTTCAAAAACAATATTAAAATTAGCCTTTTTAAGGGATATCAGCATTCTGTATTTTGCTTAGTTTTGCAAAAAAGAATCATGAAAAGCAGAATATTTTTTCTTCTGACAATGACATTGCTTTTTTCATTACAGATGAAAGCACAGTTTCAGGTTGGTGCTACCCTTGGAATTCAACTCCCCATGGCTGAAATGGGCGATGCCTATGGTCCAGGTATTGGATTCAATCTGGCCGGAAAATATCAGATCAGCGATGAAACGGCCATTGGTCTTAATCTTGGAGCAAATCACTTCACCACCGACGACAAAGACATTTCAGGCACATTAACCCCGATCACACTTCTTTTTGAGTATTATTTGAAAAATGGCGAAGTGAAGCCCTATTTCGGTCTCGATCTGGGATTCTATAACTATTCGGTGAAAATGGACTTCGGCAGCTCAACACTGACCGATTCAGAGTTCTATTTTGGGTTTGCACCTTCAGCGGGTTTTTTATACGGGTTGAAAGACAATTTGTGGCTCGCAGGTGCATTAAAATTTAATTATGTTCTTACAGACGGAGAATCTGCCGACTGGCTTGGTCTGAATGTAGGTGTGATGCTTGACTTGTAAAATTCTGTTACACAAAATTACTCATCATCTGCAGCATCTTCATCCGATGGCTGAAGGGTATCGGGTAAAATGAGTGCCGCATCGTCGGCCGAAAGTGACTGAACATCGCGAAGCTTTCTGGATATGGCTTTGGTGCGGGTACCTTGCAACAACTCTATGGTGTCGCCGGCAGCCTGAATGTTTTTATGTGCTTTTTCGAGCAAGCCGCCAAATTTCTCGAATTCGGTTTTCACAGCTCCAAGAATTGTCCATACTTCGCTACTGCGCTTTTGAATGGCCAAGGTTCTGAAACCCATTTGAAGGCTGTTTAAAATGGCTGCAAGTGTTGTTGGGCCGGTCACGACAACTTTAAACTCACGCTGCAGTTGTTCCAGTAGATTCGACCTCCTGATCACTTCGGCATAAATACCCTCGAAGGGCAGAAACATGATTGCAAAATCGGTAGTATGCGGCGGATCGAGGTACTTGTCGCGTATGTCTTTTGCCATTCGTTTGATGGTATTTTCCATTTCCCGGTTGGCCACCTCAATGAGAGTCACATCGGCACTTTCGTAAGCGTCAATCACCTTTTCATACACATCGCGCGGAAATTTTGCATCGATAGGCAAAAACACATTGCTCTGGGCATCATCGCGGCCAGGAAGTTTTATGGCAAATTCTACCAGATCGTCCGAACCGGCTTTGGTTTTCATGTTAGCGACATACTGATCGGGTGCAAGAATTTGCTCGAGCAGCATTTCGAGCTGAATCTCGCCAACACCGCCACGGTTTTTAACATTGCTGAGCACCTTTTTCAAACCTCCCACATCCTGTGCTAGTGTTTGCATTTCCCCCAAACCTTTCTGAACCTCGATCAGCTGTTTACCCACCATCTCGAAGCTCTGCCCCAGCCTTTCGCTGAGGGTTTTCTCAAGCTTTTCCTCCACCGTAATCCGTATGGACTCCAGCTTCTTCTCCGTATGGTTCACCAGCTCATTCTGTTTGTTCTCGAGTTGCGAAAACTTCTCGCGCTGTACATCATTAAAGGACTTTACGCTATTGTCAAACGAATCCTGAAACCCCTTAATGGATTTCTCAATTGCTTCGCGTTGCATTTCAGCATTTCGTGCCGATTGTTCCGAAAGGAGCATTAGCTTTTGCTCGACAGTAGCAGTGAGTTTTTCAAGCGCCTTACGGTTTTCTTCGGTAATGTTTCTGAGGGTTTCAGACATTTCGCCTTTGAAATCCTTAAGGGAATTGCTTAACTCATCTCGGTTTTCTTTACTCAGGCGGGCACTTTCTTCACGGTTTCGCTGAAAGTCATCTTTGAGTCCGCTTTCGACACGCTGCAACGAAGATGAAAACACATCCATCCTTGCAGAAACGTCATTTTGCTTTCCGGGTTTTTGAATCAGATTCAGCACAATGCTAACAAGCACCAAGCCGATAAGAATATAAATCAGTACATCCATTTGCATCCTTTCCGTGTTGATTTTGGTTGATCATGGTCAACACATGATACAAATATACAATTTTAGGAGGCTGATATGTTGCTCTGTTTTGCTCGCCGGAGTAACATCCGGATTTCAGGCAAACATCAAGTCGTTCAACGCTTCACAACAAATGTTTTGGCGATTTTATCATGCCACCCCTGCTTTCTTGCATCAAAAATGATCCAGATAAATCCGAGCAAAAGAACTACCCCACTAATGATGTAGCCCAAGGTGCGCAAAACGACCTCAGCAGGAGTCATTCTTTTACCCTGCTGATTCATAATCTTGAGTCCGGCAATCCACTTTCCGGGGGAACCTGACATCAAAAACCAGCAGATGAGCTGATATGCGACAGGGATAAGACTGTAAATGCCATTAAACTTAATCTCGAAAGATGTTGCTGTTGAAGTCACAATTTTATCGCCGAAAATCAGATAACTGATCGCTGAAATCAACACAGCGTCAAGAATAAAAGCAATCAGTCTGATGCCAAATCCGGCACCGGTTTGCTGCATAGAACCGGAAACAGAAGGTGAATTTTCCATAATGATTCAATTAGAGTTGCGCAAATCTAATTCAAAATACACATTCAATACAGCAATTGCTGCATGTTTACAAAATTTGCACTTAACCATAAATCATCCGGCTGGAATATCCCGGCTTGTGTTAGTTCAGCATTTGAGAAAAGAAGTACCAGTACACTTTGTTCATTTCCTTTGAAGACACTAGCCGGAATGATGGTTTTTCACCACTAAAACGACCAATAATATCTTCGGTATAATTCACAATGAATGTCACTCCAGAAGGATTGATCAAAGGAGTTTCATCCTTTGGAGTATGATAGACAGGTGGGAGGCCGCTGGTAAAATAGATGTAGGGAATTTTATTCTTATAAAAACAGGTGTGATCTGACGCATCAACAGCTCCCTCGAACTTTTTCAGTGCAAATTTATCTCTGGTTTCTTCTGTTACAATTGTCTTCCAAACAGGAGAAGAGCCAAGCCCGAATATATCGAGTTGATTTTCTTTCCAGCCAAGACGGCCAACCATGTCAAAATTGACATAGAATGCTATACTGTCAAACGGAAACACTTTTTCCCTGCAAAAGAAGTTTGATCCAACCAGACCCTGCTCTTCAGATCCCCAGCAAGCCAGAATATAATTATAGTTGGTGAGGTTGCCGCTGGACAGAAAACGAGCCATTTCAATTACCGCAGCGGTTCCGCTTGCATTATCATCGGCGCCATTATTTATGAGCAACAAGCTATCGCTGTCATACACATAACCTATGTGGTCGTAATGTCCCCCAATAATGATCGTATAGGGTGCATTATTTTCTATGTAACCCAGAATATTATGAGAAATTTCTTTTAGTGTGTCACCTTGCGTTACTGATGTGCGCAGGACAAAAGGCTGTCGGAAGCTGTCAAGGCCAGGAACAGGAATGAGTCCGCAAAGCTCATATTGCTGAATAATGTAATTCCCTGCTTTGAATTCAAAGCCACTTGCCCCATCACGACCCATCAACGAATCGTGGGCCAGAACAGAGATGTCGTTAAAAATACGTCCGGAGCGGGCTGAATCGTTGAAATTCCAAACTGTTTGAGCCCGGATTTGAAAAACGCCCAAAACAATGATAAGCAACAGCAAGCGCATAATAATGTTTATTTAATTAACGGAAATTCTGATCCGGAAGTATGTTTGTGCATGCAGGAGCAATGTGAATACCCGGAGGCCAATCACGCGAAAGCAGTTCTGCAAGGCAATCAAAATGATTCCTGTCAGCCACAAAATCCAATCCACGGGTATCGGCAACCACCACCCGCAATGAAGGTTGTTCGCGAAAGTATTCAAAATAACTTTGTTGAATACTTTCGAGGTATTCAAGGGAAATATTCTGTTCGTATTCTCTCCCGCGTTTAATGATGTTTTTCTTCAGCATATCGGGCGGCAGATGCAAATATAGAATGATGTCGGGTCGGGGGAGATTGCTGTCAATGATCTGAAACAGGTTTCTGTAAAGTCTGTATTCATCATCCTGCAATGTCTTGCGGGAAAAAATGAGCGATTTAGGAAAAATATAATCTGCAATCAGATATTCATGAAACAAATCAGGACTTAGAACATTTTCGCGAAACTGCTGATAGCGATCGGCCAGAAATGAAAGTTCGAGCGGGAAGGCCCAGCGATCAGGGTTTTGGTAAAATTTTGGAAGAAAGTCGTTTTCCTCAAACTGCTCGAGCAATAATTTTCCATTAAATTCCTGAGCGAGCATGCGGGCAAAAGAGGTTTTTCCTGCGCCGATGCAACCTTCGATGGTGATGAACCTATATGGGAATGACTTGCTCATGAATTGGAAGTCAAAAATAGTCGAAGTTCTGACATATCAGGGCATTCATCGAGCAATGTCCTGATGCTTTTTTTCAACAAAGGGTGAATAACCGCCGGAGCAATATCGCATAGCGGACGCAAGACAAATAGCCGCCGTGACATTTGTGGATGTGGAATCATCAGGGTTTCATTCTGCAAAACAAGATCATCAAACAATAGCAGGTCGAGGTCGATGATGCGGTCGGCATAGCCCTGTCTTTGATTGACCATTCTGCCGAGGGCATGCTCAGCACTTTTCAGTTCTTTCAATAAATCAAACGGAGAAAGCGTTGTCTGAAATTCGACACATCCGTTGATGAACATATTCGGTGAAGTAAACCCCCATGGCTTGTTCTCATAATACGGGCTAATTTGTTTAATCTTACCGGCATTTTCACCTATAAGCTGCAATGCGCTTTGAATTGAACCGATCCGATCCCCCAGATTAGAGCCAAAGGAAACATACACCCTGTGTAATGACTTCAGCTCACTCATGTCTCTGAATGATATTCATATTAACTTCATCAGCAAACTGTTTCAGAAAGCCGATTAAAAACTCATGTCGTTGTTGGGCAAGTTCCTTCGCAGTCTGAGTCTCCATCCGGTCTTTCAACAACAACAGTTTTTCATAAAAATGATTCAGTGTTGGGCCGCTGTTTTTTTTATAATCATCGAAATGATGGTGCTGAGCAGGCTCAACTTCAACATCATACATGGGTCTTGAATGTAAGGCACCATAAGCGAACGCCCGGGCAACACCGATGGCACCCATGGCATCGAGCCGGTCTGCATCACGCACACAGCTCCCTTCAATTTCCAGAGGCTGGTCGGGGACAAAATTCCCCTTAAAGGAAACATTGCTGACGATATGCACCACGTTTCGCAAAACGTCAGATGGAATATTCAGCCCTAACGTCAGTTTAACAATGGCTGTTTCATGATGTTCATTCTTGTCAGCTGCCATTTTATAATCGCCGGCATCGTGAAGCAGCGCTGCCAAAGAAACCACAAACACATCGGCATGCTCGGCCGCTGCCAGAGTTTTTGCCATGTGATATACACGAAGGATATGAGACGAATCATGCCCACTTCCGTCATCAGGAAATTGCTTCGTCACACGTTCCATCAGTTGCCGGATGATCGCACTTTGACTATTTTCCATCGTTATTTTCTGATGCGGGGTACCAAGTATACTTATAAATTTTTTTCATCTTTTCCGGCTTCATGTTGCCACTAAAGACTCGGAACTCGACTATTCGCTCCCGTTTTTTCAATCCGGCACTATTATATTTTGTTTTTGTCTGCCGTACCACAAATCCATTTGCCTTATGCCGTTCAATGCAGGGTCTGGCTGAATTGCCTCTGTATTCCCATTCTACAGCAAGAGATGTATCGCCATGATTCAGGACAAACTGGGTAATTCTTCTGCCAAGCTGATCCCATTGGTATCTGATATCGGAAACAGTATCTGCGCCATTCATGCCAATAGCCAATTCCATTTGTCCGTTTTTGTTGTAGAAGTACTGTTCCGACAACACCATGTCGGCATCTGGTTCAGTTATGCTTTCGGTTCTGCTGGTAACAAGTCCTGCGGCATTGTAGCCATATGAAGTCAGGATTTTCTTGTATTTGCCCATGTAATTGGTTTCCGATTCAAGCATACCGTTATCGCCATACACAAAATATGTCACCCCGGTCACGCTGTCGTTTTGCTTCTCGCGACGGCGCTCCATCTGGTTTTTTTCGTTGTAAAAGAATTCATAACCTGCAATGTTCATCCCATTGACAAAATGCTCAGAGCGTATTGGCAGGTTGTTGCTAAACTGGTAGATTTCTTTGAACCAAACAGCAGGGTCTTCGGAAAGGAGGGTTTCGCGACTCGAAATTGCGCCATTTTCTGTGTAAAATACTTTTTCGGTCAGTTTCCCATTCATGGTTAAAGTCATGCTTTTTACTTGCTTTTGTCCGTGCAGCAACAAAGCAGGAAAAAGAAAAAGCATAAACACTGTTAATGTTTTCATGGAGTTGCGTTTTGTTCGGTTTTGCGTCGCCATAATTCACGGAACCGGTCGAATTCCTTTCGATAAAAAAGAGCGATTCCTTGGGTATAAGGAGCATTATTAGCCACAACATCCACCGTGTTGGAACGGTTGAATGCCTTCACGCGAAGCTTCCCGTCTTCAGAAATTTTATACTCAATGCTCACGTCACCTGCAATCCCCGACGCTTGCTGATTATCGGGAGTCCCAGTCTGATTTCCCCCAATCGCCAGATTGGTTTCGAGCACAATTCTGTCATGAGCGAGCTGTGTGCGCAAAGCCACCTCAACCTGCGTGGAGGTTTCCTGATCTCCCTGATTGTAACTCAGATCAATATCGAAATCATTACTAATCTGCGATAACCAATTGCTGAACTGATTGGAAAGAAGTTCAAAGGAAGTATTTCCAATTCCCTGACTAATAGGAGAATTGAATGTATTTTTTTCGGCAGGGATAAACGAGTTAATGATCAATAAAGCAAAGACCTGACGGTTCATTTCCTCGGAATTGCCAATGATATTTTTAACAAGGTTTCTTGTATTTTCGTCCGATTCAGGCAAATCGAGGTCAAAAGTAATATCAGGACTCAGCAAATCGCCAGTCAGATGCATAAGGCAATGAACCGGCACTGCCTTTTTATAAACTTCGGATGAATTATCAACTGGAAACAATTCATATAATGATGTTTTTATGGCATAGCGGGCATAAAGATCCATTACTCCTCCATATGGGTCACCATTCCAGCTAATGATCCCGCCAGGATCAACAAGGAATTTTTTGTTGATGACATTTTCCAAAGTAAAAAGATAATCGCCTTTCTCAATTTCAAGATTACCAAACATCAGAAACTCTCCTGAGCGATCGATGGTCATTCTGATTCGACCTTTTCCCCTTCCCTTCATCACGTCGCCGATTTTTGGATCGAAAACGATCTGAACTTCAGCATCGGGAGTCACATCAATATCGAAACTAAGGCTGATGCCGGAATCTTTGACCCTGATATCTGTTTTTACATGTGCCGAATCCTGCCTCGTTCCAGTAAACCGGATAAAGTCGCTTTGATATACTTCACCTGCAGATGTGATTGGAATGTAGAGCACCGAACCAGGGTCGGTCTGTGCCGCTACCTCAATATTCACCTGATTGGGAGGGCCAGTAATCCGGACAACCCCTGTAGCGAAGGCAGTTCCGTAGAAATAGTCGTTGTCCTTGGCCGATGTGTTAAGAAACTGCATCCTTTTTGGGCGCAGGGTGATGTCGAATTGAAAATTGCTCAAATGATCATGTGTGGCAATCAGGTCGGCAGCTGCCGGGTTTCCCTTAGCATCAAATACTGTGGTATTCCGCATTGAGATCTCACGGTTGTTGATCAGCAACGTGTCAGTAAATGAATAATACATGTTGAGGTAATCAACCAAAAGGTTCGCTCTGCGGAAAGCCACATACCCATTAACATCGGGCCTTTCGGGGTTGCCCCTGACAAAAATGTTTCCAGAGACATTGCCATCGATATTGCTGGAGAAGGATGTCAGATATGGTTTGATGAGCTTTAGGTCAAACCGGTCGAGCTGAATGGAAAGATCAAGCATGTTTTCCTTGTCTCTGGGATTAAAGTACCCTTTAACCCCCAGCGGAATATTTGTCCCAACATTCCCAGAGTAGATAATATTTGCTTCGCTGTATACAGACTGACTTTTGGAATCCCATGAGCTTTTAATTGATGCATCGCCCACTGGATTTTTATTGACAAGCAGTTTGTGAATAATAATATCGGAGCGGTAGTCTGGCACATCATACAGATTGCTTAATAGCACGTACCCATTAACCCTGCCATCGAAATCCATTTTAATGCTTCGGGTGAGATCGTCGAAATTGTCGAGCATCACATTCTGAAATGTCACCTGAACCATATCATATGGGTCGCGGGAAACTCTGCCATCGACCATAAGACGCTGTCCACCTGAGAAAAGTGCAAAATCTCTAATTTCAATTGCGCCAGTATCAAGCGATATTTTACCCTTTTCAGCAATGTGATATGTTGAATCGTTCAGGATGAGATCACTCTCTGCAAACTGAATCAACACCGGTTCTCCCCGCTTGAAAAACAAATTCCCGCTCAGGTCGCCTGAATATGCTTTTGGGCTATTGGTGTTTTTCCAAAAAACCGAAAAGGTTGAATTGTCATTGTACGTAACAGTATTAGCCACCAAATTTCCAAGTTCAAGACTGTCGTTATATAAAAGTTTATCGCATTGTGCTGTAAGGTAAATATTGCTGTTGAAGGTTTCGGCAATCACCACAGGGTTATTGGCTCTTATGCTTCCTGTTTTGAAAAAGTTTGAGGCAATCTCAGCTCTCAAATAATGGTCAGACAGATTAAACTGGCCTTTAGCAATGCTGTTGGGGCTAATGATGATTCCTGGAGCAAACACATCAAGAACAGACTGAATGTCTTTTACCCTGAAATCGAAGGTGAAAGCCTGCTCAGACAATTTTAAAGTCAGGGAATCAGAAAAATAGTATGAAGGAATATAATTTGAAAGATAATTCTGCAATGCGGGGGCGATTTCCTCAAAAACAAATTTTCCATGAATATCGCCATTGACCAAATCGCTTTTAAGTTCAATATGTTTTATCAGCGAATCGGTTTTCTCAAGCTTGACTTGAAGTGAATTCATTGCAATTTCGTTCTCTCCCTCAAAATACCGAAAATCAGAAAGCTTAATTTTCCCAAGCATATTATCCGGGTGGTTTCCGGTCACATTCATATCGATAAGACCTGAAAAACCCGACACGCTGCTATTTCTGCTAAAATGAAGCGGATTGAGGTTCACATACTCAACCTGAGCGATGAAATCAAAGACTGGCAAAGAATCTGAGAAGTCAATCATGCCATCAAAGTCAAGGCTTGCATTTGGGTCGGACGAAAGAAGATGTCCCTGAAAAATGCCGGGCCTGGTACTTCCTCTCACAGAAATACCAGAGTAAACATAGCCGTTGTACTCAATTGCTGCAATATCACCTTCTCCATTAATGCTGTAGTTTTGTGAAGAAGTTCCTTTGCCATCGAATGTGATGTTTCCCGACATGACGCCGACAGGAACATCGGGTCCGGTCAAGGCACTTAGATTCAACTGCTTGAGGGTTGCTGAACCATGATATGCAGCATTTGGAAATTCCCCAATGGAATTGATATCGACGAGAGCAGAACCCAAATTTGTTTCAGCCGACAGTGAAGTTGTGAACCGATCAAGACGGCCATTGAATTGTGCGGTGACAGAGGCGGTTTGCAAAGCGCTAAGTGACCCCTGACTGAGCAAAGGCCGGCTGCCAGGTAGTGTAAAAGCATAAAGATCGCCAGCCCTGATTCGGCTTTCGGTTAGCTGAAAATCAAATTCGGCTTTTTTGATATCGGGCAGTCCTTTCACACTAAGATCAAACACCAATGCTGAATTTCGACCCATTCTCACCTTCATCTGCGTTGCCTGTAAATCAGCAATTGTTCCTGAAATCCGGCCATTCAGTGTTAGCGGACTCGACATTCCCTTGAGTGAGGGAACGAAGCACACGAGATCAGTAAAACCAATCCGGGAGTTTCGGATATCTGCATCAAGATGAACCTTATGAACAAAATCGCTGAAGTCTTGAAATGAGTCGACATTGAAGCTCAAATCCATCTGGATAGAACTTGCTGCTGTGATCAGCTGCAATTGTCTTGCATTCAGCATATGTTCGTTCAACGAAAGCATGGAAGCAAGATGATGAACTTTAAAACCACTGTGATCACGGAGGGCGAGATGCTTTATTTTTGCACTGATGTCGGATCCGATCACGGATACTTCGCTTGCGAGGAGGTTCAGCTCCGTAAGGCTAAGAGCATTGAAGTTAAGTGATGATGACAATGAAGTGTCCTTGTTGTAATCGAAAAACGAAAAACTGCAATTTCGCAACTCAGCCACACCAACAGTGAAAGGTGACTGGCTCTTCTTTTTATTTTCTTTGGGATCTGGCTCGCCTGAAAAATAGGAGATTAAAAACTGCACATTAGGTTTCTTCTGTCCCTTGTCCTTCACCAAATGAAAAGATGCATTGTCGACAAGGATGCTTTCGAGATCCAAATCAGCTGATTCAAAAAAAAGATCCCCCGGCGCGATGGTGACCGAGCCTGCATTGATCATGGGCCGATGATTCAGGTCCTCGACGTACACATCGTAAAGTGTGATATCGAGCGGGAATTTCACATCGACGGTTCCGATTTCGACTTTTGTGCCGAGCTCCTCAGAGAAATATCGCGCGGCCCGATCAGCAATATATTGCTGAATCATTGGTGTTCGAAGCAAAGCAAGAATGGCAGCGGGGATTCCGAAGATCACCAGATAAGTGATCAGCAGGATGCGTCCGATTTTTTTTCTATTTTTGCTCATTCAAAGCCGGAAATGACCAGTTATATACTCGGGATAGAATCATCGTGTGACGACACATCAGCTGCTATACTTCAGGATAACATTCTGCTAAGTAACGTAATTGCAGGGCAAAAAGTACACGAGCAATTTGGAGGTGTCGTACCCGAGTTGGCATCACGTGCACATCAGCAAAACATCATTCCGGTGGTTGAAGCTGCCATCCGTCATGCAAATATAGACAAAAAACAACTATCGGCTGTTGCATTCACACGTGGGCCAGGCTTACCCGGATCGCTAATGGTAGGGGTAAGTTTTGCCAAAGCTTTTGCGTGGTCATTAAACATTCCGTTGATTGCGGTGGATCACATGCATGCCCATGTCATGGCAAATTTTCTTGTTGAGCCAGGTGAAAGTCGTCGTCTTCCCGAATTTCCATTTATTAGTTTAATTGTTTCGGGAGGCCATACACAGATTGCGCTGGTGAAAGATGAACTCAGCATGACCATCCTTGGCAGCACAATTGATGATGCAGCCGGGGAGACTTTTGACAAGGCGGCAAAGATCATGGGTCTGCCCTATCCGGGGGGACCAGTCATCGACAAGCTGGCAAATGAAGGGAATGCCGAAAAGTATCGATTTGCACGGCCGAAAATAGAAGGTCTGAATTTCAGTTTTTCAGGACTAAAAACTTCGTTTCTATATTTTTTGCGCGATTCATTGAAAGTTGATGCTGCATTTATCGAAAACCACAAGGCCGATCTTTGCGCATCGCTTCAAAAGACCATCATTGATATTCTGGTCGAAAAAACTGCCAAAGCACTGAAAGAAACCGGAAATCGCACCTTGGCTCTTGCCGGAGGTGTTTCGGCAAATTCGGGTTTACGAATGGCCATGATGAAATTGGCGAAGGATATGGAGGTCGATTTGCACATTCCCAAAATGAGTTATACCACCGATAATGCCGCAATGATTGCCATGGCAGGATACTACAGATTCAGGCACGGGTTATTTGCAGGACTTGACACAGTCCCGTATGCCACAGGCAGTAAGAAGTAGTGGATTAGAAAAGCACGAAAACTATTCCCACAGGAATAATACCTAAAAAAAAGCCCAGATAAACTTCCCTGATCACATGAGCCTGACTGGCGAGTCTGGCATAGGCTATCACCCCGCAAAAGGCAACCGCCACAGGGATCATCCACAGACTTGGGCTTCCGAAAGCCAATGAATATGCCACCAGAGAAAATACAAGCATTGACCAGCCAAACATGTGAAGGCTGATCCGAATAAAAAGCATAAGCAGCAAAGCCAAGAGAGCGCCTGCCACTGTGATCAGGAGAAAAGACGTATAATATTCAGGCAATTCAAACCCGAGCAGAAGTTGCCTGCAAAAGAAAGCAGCCACTGCAAGAATGGTTGCACCGAACATACGTTCAGAACGTAAATGCATTTCAAAAGAAGTGATAATCCGCAAATATCTGGCTAGAGTAAAGATGAGCAGAGGCAAAGCCAGTGTAAATATCAGAACTGTAAGCATAATTGTTTTCATTGCACCAGGACGCAAAAGGCCATTGAGATAATAATCACCTGAAAGCAGCAGGAGCATGAATAAAGCTGGAATAAATACAGGATGCAGAACCCAGCTTATCAATCCGGGAATGGACCAGTTTTTCATGAAATTAAAATCTTTAGGTGGCAGAACACGGGCATGTAAGAAGTTTACCGGGAAAATTTGCTAAATCATTTTCCGAAGTCTGGCTACCGGGATATCGAGTTGTTCTCGGTATTTTGCCACAGTTCGTCGTGCAATATTGTATCCGCGAACCTTCAGAATAGCAGCCAGCTTATCGTCGGTTAAAGGCTTCCTTTTATCTTCGCCGCCAATCACTTCGGTAAGAATCGCCTTAATCTCGCGCGAAGAGACCTCCTCGCCGGTATCAGTTTGCATCGATTCACTGAAGAAACTTTTCAACAGAAATGTTCCAAAAGTTGTCTGAACATATTTTGAGCTTGCCACTCGTGAAATGGTGGAGATATCCAGCAAGACTTTATCTGCAATATCCTTGAGAATCATCGGACGAAGCTTGGTGTCGTCCCCAGTCATAAAATACTCTTTCTGAAATTCCATAATAGCACTCATGGTGACAAACAAGGTATTCTGCCTTTGTTTCAACGCATCGATGAACCATTTTGCCGAATCGATCTTTTGTTTTACAAACTGAATTGCTTCTCTGGTTTTTGAGTCTTGATTCTTCGATTTTACATATGCCTCCAGCATCTGCTGGTAATACCTGCTTACCCTAAGTTCCGGCATATTTCGCGTATTGATCACCAATTCGAGCTCGCCGTCATTGTTATTGATTGTAAAGTCAGGAAACACGTGCAGGCTGCCCTTTGCTGAGTCGCCACCCGAGTTTCCTGGTTTTGGGTTTAGCTTAATAATTTCATCAATCGAATCGCGGAGTTGTTCTTCCGTGATGTTGATTTTCTTCATGATTTTGTCATAATGTTTCTTCGAGAACTCGTCGAAACATTCGTCGAGGATTCTCAAACCAGATGCAACACCCTGAATCTTCGTGCTTTTACGCTTTAACTGCAATATCAGGCATTCGCGTAAATCACGGGCTGCAACACCTGCAGGATCAAATTCCTGAATTATTTTGATAATGCGCTCAACTCTTTCGGGATCCACAATTAAATTCAATCCAAATGCAAGGTCATTTGATAAGCTGTAGCTATCGCGCTTCAGGTATCCATTCTCGTCAATGTTTCCTATAATATATTCACCAATACGCATGTCTTCCTCACTGACGGGCTGCATTTGAAGCTGCTCATACAATTGCTCATAAAAGCTTGAGGTTGATGCAAATGGGATTTCTCTGTTTTCGTCATCGGGGCCAGTGTTTTTTACGGTGAGCTTGTATTCCGGAATGTCATCCTCGTCCATATAATCATCCAGACTGAAATCGTTGTCTGCCTTCTCCTCATATTCCTGTTCTTCCTGATCGTCACCATCCTGACTCTCATCATCGCGAAAATCATCCACCTCATCCTCTGCATCCTCTGAGGTGTCTTCTAGCGCAGGATTCTCTTCAATTTCCTGTTTTATCCTTTGTTCAAGTGCAATAGCTGGCACCTGAAGCAGTTTCATAAGTTGAATCTGTTGCGGCGACAGCTTCTGAAGTAGTTTCTGTTCTAGCCTTTGATGAAGCATAGCATGAAAATTTATACTGAATGTACGCAAATATCGTATTTAAAGTCAAGTTTTCAGAAAAAAAAAGATGACTTTTCAACATTGCCACATTAAACAATTGTTAATCAGCGGATTGAAAACTGCAACAAAAATGATTCCGCAATCAGAATTCGGCATTTTTTGGTGTTCTCGGGAAAGGAATGACATCGCGGATATTTGCCATTCCGGTTACAAACAGGATGAGACGTTCAAAACCAAGTCCAAATCCGCTATGAGGAACTGTTCCAAATTTACGGGTTTCGAGATACCACCAAACGTCTTTTTCGGGGATTGACAACTCATGAATACGCTGCAAAAGTTTTTCGAAAACCTCTTCGCGCTGACTTCCGCCAATGATTTCACCAATCCGCGGAAACAAAACATCCATGGCTCTGACCGTTTTATGATCGTCGTTCTGTTTCATATAGAACGCCTTGATGTCTTTTGGATAATTGGTCAGAATCACCGGTTTGCCAAAGTGTTGTTCAACAAGGTAGCGTTCGTGCTCTGATTGAAGATCGGCTCCCCAGAATACAGGGAACTCAAACTTCTGACCTGAGGCAGTAAGAATGTCAATGGCTTTAGTGTATTCGAGTCTGACAAAAGGTTCAGCAACAACACCCCTGAGGCGTTCGATCAGTTCCTTGTCGTACATTTTCTGCAGAAATTCCAGATCATCGAAGCAATGCTCCAATGCGTATGAGACCAAAAACTTAAGGAAGTCCTCGGCTAAATCCATGTTGTCATTGATGTCATAGAAAGCCATTTCTGGCTCAATCATCCAGAACTCGGCCAGATGCCGGGGCGTATTGCTGTTTTCGGCCCTGAAAGTTGGTCCGAATGTATATATTTCACCCAGGGCAAGCGCTCCCAGCTCGCCTTCGAGCTGACCGGATACTGTCAGGTTGGTTTCCTTGCCGAAAAAATCCTGCGAATAATCAATTTTTCCTTCCGGGGTGCGCGGTGGATTTTCAGGATCAAGGGTTGACACATGAAACATGGCTCCGGCGCCCTCTGCATCACTGCCGGTGATGATTGGCGTGTGAAGATAGTAGAATCCGCGGTCGTTATAAAACTTATGAATGGCAAAAGCCATGGCATGCCTGATGCGGAATATGGCTCCAAAGGTATTGGTTCGTGGTCTGAGATGTGCTATTTCGCGAAGGAATTCAAGGGTGTGACCTTTTTTCTGGAGCGGATATGTATCAGCTGGGGCTTTACCATAGAGTTCAATCGCGGTTGCATGAATTTCGACAGGTTGACCCTGAGCAGGCGAAGCTTTCAGCAAACCTGAAACACAAAGGCTGCAACCAGTGGTGATTTCTTTCAGCAAAGCCTCGTCGAAAGCGGCTGTGTCGGCTACGACCTGCAGCGAGTGGATCATGCTGCCGTCGTTTACTGCAATAAACACCACATTTTTACTATCGCGCCGGGTTCTTACCCAACCTTTGATGGTGACCTCAGTTTCGAGCAAATGGTCTGTTGGTTTTTTAAGCAGGTCAATGATTTTAATTCGTGCCATAAACAATAATTCTGGTGCAAATTTCGCAAAAAAACCGGTAAGACACGGATAAAACGTACACACCTGCTAATTTTTCCAGATCAAAGCTCAGACCATACACAGCATACGGCAGAAAGCATGACGAAACCTTCATGCGCTGTTTTCAACAAAATTTCATTGACCAAAAATGAAATCACTCTGATATTTTGCTCGAGTACTGTGATTTCCAGGCCAGAACAGTTTCAGATTTACTGGGTCCAAGGAGGCTTTGGATTTCATCGTCCGATGCCTGCTTTAGAGCTTCGACAGAGCCAAATCGCTTCAATAGCTTTTCGGCCAGTGCTTTCCCAATGCCTGGGATACTGGTCAGTTCGGTTGTAAGCATTCCCTTGCTGCGTTTGTTTCGATGACGTGTAATTCCAAAACGGTGGGCCTCATCGCGCATTCGCTGAATCAGTTTGAGCGATTCAGAGCGCTTATCAATATAAACGGGCAAAGTGTCCTCGGGAAAATAAATCTCCTCCAGTCGTTTTGCGATCCCGATCACCGGTAGCTGATGACGGATCCCTAGTGATTCGAGCGCATCAACGGCAGCGCTCAGCTGTCCTTTACCTCCGTCAACAATGAGCAGATCGGGCAGTGAAATTCCTTCGTCAAGAAAACGCCGATATCTTCGTGTGACGGCTTCGGTCATGCTGGCAAAATCATCGGGGCCCTGAACCGTTTTTATATTGAAAATCCGGTAATCGCTTTTTGCAGGCTTGGCATTGCGAAACACGATGCAGGATGCAACCGCATCGGTACCCTGAAGGTTTGAGTTGTCGAAGCATTCGATATGAAGTGGTGGTTTTTTCAGATGCAGGTCATTCATCATGGTCTGCAAAATCCGCTTGCTATGGCGTTCAGGGTCGATCAGGTCACGTTTTTTAGACTGTTCAGCTCTAGCTTGCATCGCATTGCTAAATGACAAATCGAGAAGCTGCTTTTTTTCACTTATTTTCGGCACTTCGAACTTCACTCCGGGCACTTCGATTTCGAGGTGAAAAGGAATAAGCACAAGCGGTGCAAATTCATCATTGAGTGAGATGAATTCGCCAAAAGCCATGAGCAATAAATCGTCATTGCTTTCATCCATCTTTTTGCGGAACTCAAACGTGTGTCCCTGAATGATGGTGCCGTTGGCAATCCGAAGAAAATTGACATATGCATATTCGTCGTCACTGACAAGATTGAAAACATCAGCTGCATCAATTTTCTGGAAAGCGACCCCCGATTTGGCCTGAAACAATTCGAGTGCATCGAGTTTCATCTTTATTTTTTGAGCTTTTTCAAACTCCAAAGCTTCAGCATGAGAATGCATCAGGTGTTTTAAATGTGCCATCACTGGTTTTAGGTTCCCTTTCAGGATTTCGCGGGCATGGCTGATCATTGAATCATACTCAAGTTCAGATTGAAGATCAATGCAGGGAGCATTGCAGTTTCCCAGTTGCAGTTCGAGGCAGGCTTTGAATCTTTTTGCTTCGATGCCCTGAATGGTAAGTGGCAGGCGGCAGGTTCTCAACGTGAATGATTTTCTGATCACGTCGATTAAGGCATTAACCATTCGACCGGAAGGATAGGGACCGAAATAGAGGCCCGGCAGAGATTTATTTCTTGTCGAGAAAATTCTTGGAAATGGCTCTTGGGTAATCACAATCCATGGATATGTTTTATCATCTTTAAGGAGCACATTGTATCTGGGCTGAAGTTGCTTGATTAGCGAATTTTCGAGAATCAATGCATCGAATTCTGTGTTCACAACAATGGTTTCGATGTGCTGGATTTTACGAACAAGCAACTTTAGTTTAGCACTATCGTGCACTTTATTAAAGTAAGACGAGACTCTTTTCTTAAGATTTTTTGCTTTTCCTACATAAATAATCACATTTTCTGCATCGAAGAACTGATACACGCCAGGTTTATCGGGGAGGGATGAAAGGATGGGTTTGAAGGGGGGGGGCATGGAGCAAAAATACAAAAATCAAAGAATAATAGATGATCGCTTTTTCATGGCGAT
>CAZLHV010000005.1:33214-40334 GCA_964559205.1 uncultured Bacteroidaceae bacterium | reverse complement strand
CATTCAGGTGATGTAGATTACATTGGAAGAGTTGGAATTAAAGCTTTTGGAATTCAAATTAAGCCAATAACAGGAAATTCGAATTTTGGCAATTACAAATTAACAGAAAGAATGCAAGCCAATTTTGATGCTTTTGAAGAAAAGTATGGGGGGAAAGTATTTGTTATTTTTTCATCCAAAGTTGGGAACAAGAAGGAAATTCAGAATAAAGAAGTTATTGATGAAATAATACAAGAAATTATCCGACTAAAAGAGTGATCAAATGCCACATACCGCCAATCTATTAGACAGCCAGTCAACCCTCACCCCCTCTCAAACCCCAATCGCATCCCCACTTTCGTTCCGACCACTTTTCCGTTGTCCCACACAAGATGGCCGTTGACAAAGGTTTTGGCGATGGTGGCGGGAAAAGTTTGTCCTTCCATGGGCGACCATCCGCATTTGTAGAGGATGTTATCGCGGGTTACGGTGTAGGGGCTGTTCATGTCAACCAGCACCAGATCGGCATAATAGCCTTCGCGGATGAAGCCGCGTTTTGAAATATTGAAAAGAATGGCAGGCTGGTGACACATAAAACGCACCACATCCTCAACCGACCAGCAGCCCTGCTGGCTGAGTGCAAGCATGGCCTGCAGGCTGTGCTGCACCATGGGGCCTCCCGAAGGAGCATCGAAATAGGCCTGCATTTTTTCGTTTAGCAAATGCGGGGCATGATCGGTAGCAACCACATCGAGCCGGCCTGACATGAGACCTTCACGCAGGGCGTCACGATCTGCAATACTTTTAATGGCCGGATTCCATTTGATGAGATTTCCTTTTGTATCATAATCGGCATCGGTGAACCAAAGGTGGTGCACACACACTTCAGCCGTAATTCTCTTTTTTTCGAGGGGCGTTGTGGCATCGAAGAGATTCAGTTCGTCAGCAGTGGAAAGATGAAACACATGGAGTCGCGTTCCGGCTTTGCGTGCCAGCTCAACGGCTTTTGAAGAAGAAAGATAACAGACTTCTGCATTTCGGATCAGCGGGTGAACAGAAGCCGGAGCATGATCGCCGTATTGATTCCGGTATTGTTCGCTCATTCTCCTGATGGTGCCTTCGTCTTCGCAATGAGCCGCAACAATATGTGGTGTGTTTTGAAACAAATGTTCAATGGCCTGCATGTCATCGACCAGAAGGTTGCCGGTTGACGCGCCGAGGAAGATTTTCACACCGCACACCGTATCGATGGGCGTGCGGAGCACCTCTTCGACATTTTGGTTCGACACGCCCATGAAAAAGCTGTAGTTGGCCAACGAAGCCTGCGCAGCCATGCGGTATTTTTCTTCAAGCAATGCAAGGCTCAGGGTGGGTGGCTTTGTGTTGGGCATATCCATAAACGTCGTTACGCCACCGGCCACGGCAGCACAGCTTTCGCTTGCCATATCGGCCTTGTATTCCATGCCGGGTTGTCTGAAATGCACCTGATCGTCGATGACACCCGGAATTAGCAGTTTGCCGCCGGCATCGATCGGCGTGTAACCAGCGGGGGTGGGAGACACCCGGTTTTCCGAAACCTTGGTGATGATTCCGCCGGAAATAAAAACTTCACCCTGAAACGTCTTTTGCTCGTTGACAATCAGGGCGTTAAAGATGTGAAAATCGTTCATTTTTTACGGTGGCGACGTTTGGTATTCCTCAATCTAAGCTGAATAACCCCAAAAAAAGCTTCACGAATGATGCCTTTTGACATTTTTGATTGGCCCAGGGTACGGTCGGTAAAAATGATGGGCACTTCATGAATATTGAATCCCAGCTTGTGGATGGTGTATTTCATTTCAATCTGAAAAGCATATCCCATAAAGGAAATGCGATCGAAGCGAATGGCTTCGAGGACTCTACGTGTGTAACACACAAAACCCGCGGTGGTATCACGAACTTTCATGCGGGTGATGAAACGAACATATGCAGAGGCGTAATACGACAGCATGACGCGTCCCATAGGCCAGTTAACCACATTCACGCCGGTTTTATAGCGCGAACCCACGGCCATGTCGTGTTTGTCGGTATGGCAGGCTTCATACAAGCGTGGAAGGTCCTCGGGGTTGTGACTGAAATCGGCGTCCATTTCAAAAATGTAATCATAATGCCTTGCCAGTGCCCATTTAAATCCGTGAATATAGGCTGTACCAAGACCCAGTTTGCCTTTGCGTTCTTCAATAAACAAACGTTCGGGAAACTCCAGCATGAGTTTTTTCACAATGTTTGCCGTTCCATCGGGAGAATTGTCTTCAACAATAAGAATATGAAATTCCTTTTCCAGCGAAAACACTTTACGGATAATGCTTTCGATGTTCTCTTTCTCGTTGTAGGTTGGTATGATGACTAAGGAATCGGACACGGGATTGCTTTGTGCAAATGTAATTATATTTTCAAATATTCCATGAATTAACTTTAAGAATGCAAAAAATTGATATATTTACAGCCACTATGGGATTCCGACTGCTATTATATCCTTTTCAGTTGTTTTATTTGCTGATGATTTCCATCAGAAAACTGATGTTTTTGTGGGGGCTTCGCAAACGACATGCATTTCCATTTCCAGTGATTTGTGTCGGAAATATTTCGGCCGGTGGCACAGGTAAAACGCCACATACGGGATACATTGCCGAATTACTCACACAACAGAGTCATCAGGTGGCTGTTATTTTGCGTGGCTACAAGCGTAAGACCCGCGGTTTTATTCATTGCAACGATCAGCACACGGTCAACGATATCGGCGACGAAGCATGGGAATATGTGCACAGTCTTCCCGGAAGTGTCAGGGTGTTTGTTTGTGCAAAGCGTGCCGTGGGCATACGCAAAATAAAAGAGCTTTTTCCTGAAACCAGCGTGGTGCTGATGGATGACGGCTATCAGCATCTGTCGGTCAGGGCCGGATTATACATTCTGCTCACAGATTATCTGAATCCGTTTTACAACGATCACGTCATCCCGGTAGGAAAACTCCGCGAACCCATTGTGGCAAAAAAGAGAGCCGATATTGTGGTGGTGACAAAATCACCCAAGGTGTTTTCTCCGCTCATCGAGCGCGATGTAACTCAGAAACTGCGGCTTAATCCCGCTCAGCATGTTTATTTTTCTTATCTGCAATATGGCGATCCCCTGCCGGTTTATCATGGCGGAAATCAGGCCCCTGTTACAAAAAACATTTATTCGACATTCATCATCACCGGCATTGCCAATCCATATCCGCTCGAAGAATATGTCAGGCGTAATTGTGTTGAATTGTACCCTCACATCTATCCCGATCATCATGCGTTTACGCCGTCAGAAGCGCAAAAGCTGGTGGACGATTACAACAGCCATATGGTACGTAACAAAGCCATATTTACGACAAGAAAAGATGTTGCAAGGCTAATTGTACCCGAAATTCGGGAAAAATTGATAGCTTTGCCGGTTCATTACATTCCGGTGAAAGCCGGATTTCACATTGGCAAAAGCAAACCTTTCGATCAAATTATTCTCGACTATGTTAGCAAAAATAAAAGAAACAGCTGATTTTATTGGCAGCAAAACAAGTGTCAAACCGCAGATAGGAATTATTCTTGGGACGGGACTCGGTGGCCTTGTCAACGAAATTGACATCATCGACAGCATCCCCTACAGTGATATTCCGAATTTCCCGGTTTCTACCGTTAAGGGTCATCAGGGACGATTGATTTTTGGTAAACTGAGCGGAAAAGACATTGTAGCCATGCAAGGTCGCTTCCATTTTTACGAAGGCTATACCATGCAGGAAGCCACCTTTCCGGTCAGGGTATTTAAGCATCTGGGCATCCAAACCATGGTGGTGTCGAATGCTGCCGGTGGCATGAATAAAGCATTCAGCGTGGGCGATATCATGTTCATCAACGATCATATTAATCTTATGCCATCGAATCCGCTGATCGGAAAAAACTACGATGAGCTTGGACCCAGATTTCCTGACATGAGCGAGGCCTATGATCAGGAACTGCTTTCATTGGCAAAACAAGTCGCAAAAGATCTGAATATCAAAACACAGGAAGGGGTCTATGCATCGGTGAGCGGACCCACGTTTGAAACACCTGCAGAGTACCGATACATGCGCATCATCGGTGCCGATGCAGTGGGAATGTCAACCGTTCCTGAAGTCATCGTTGCCCGTCATGGAGGCATGCGTGTGTTTGCCCTTTCGGTGATTACCGATCTTGGCGGCATGGAAGAAACCGTTGCTGTGAGCCACGAGGAGGTGATAGAGGCTGCCAATGCGGCTGAACCAAAAATGACCGCCATACTCAAAGAGATTCTGAACCGGATCTGATCTCAACGTATTTTTAGTTCCGACAGACATTCAATCACGACATCAGCAAAAGGAAATGGTCCTTCCGCTTGTATGTGATTGAGCAAAATGGTTGTCATTCCTGCCATGTGCGCTCCAACCATGTCTTTTTGATAATCGTTGCCGATCATCAGTGATTCTTCGGGCGTGAAGCCAGCCTGGAGGCATACCTGTTTGAAGAATGCAGGATCGGGTTTTGAAACACCCAGATCTTTTGATGAGAAATAATCAGAGAAGTAATGCTCGATGCCCGCACGCTGCAAGGCCTTTCGCATCATGGCCGTATCGCTCACACCTGCATTGGTGGCAACGGTCAGATGAAACATCCCATGCAATTTATGCAAGGTTTCGGCTGCATACGGAAGCAACGCTACCTGCTCCCAATCGCACATGGGGCCGCTTTCCTGCGGATTGTCCCGCATAAGGGTATCGCCCCAGTCAAACACAATGTGACGGATGTTTTTCATTCAAAATCTATTTGTTCCAGACACCGGGAATATTAAGCCCGCATTGACTGCATTTCCCATCATTCAGGTTTTCTACAGCCGTTTGATAACCCGAGCGGCTTACAAGCAAGGTTCCACATGAAGGACAGATCGTGTTTTCGTGTGCGCCATCGCGCAGGTTGCCTGTGTAAACATATTTCAATCCTGCCTCGTTTGCGGTTTTCCATGCCTGTTCCATGATTTTCAAATCGGTGGGAAGCGAATCTTTCAACCTGTATGCAGGGAAGAACCGTGAGATATGAAGTGGCGTACCCAAAAAATCATTGTTCACAAGCCATTCGGTCAGTTTGAAATACTCCTCCATGTTGTCGCTGTAACCACTTACAAGCAGAGTGGTAATCTCCAGCCATGCTTTCGAATCTCTGATTTGCTTCAAGGTGTTTTTCACAGGTTCGGCTTTTGCGCCGCATAATTCCGAATACACTTTTGCGCTGAAAGCTTTGAGATCGATGTTGAAGGCATCGGTTACCGATATAAGCTCACTGAGCGGATCAGGCAGGATGTATCCGTTTGAAATGACGATTGTTTTAAGCCCGGCCTGGCGTGCCAGTTTGGCCGTATCGATCATGTATTCAAAAAACACCGTGGGTTCGGTATAGGTAAAGGCAATACCATCAGATTTGAGTTCAAGGGCATTGCTGACAACTTGTTCGGGCGACATTTCAAACGATGGAATGACGTCGGGTGACACTTGCGAAATTTCTGAATTCTGACAGTTCAGGCATCGCAGATTGCAACCGGCGGTTCCAAGAGAATACACTTTTGCTCCGGGAAGAAAGTGATGCAGTGGTTTTTTTTCAACCGGATCGACATGAACCGCTACCGGATTGCCATAGGCTTTGGTCATGAGCTTGCTGCCATTGCTGTAACGGGTTTTGCACATGCCACTCTGGCCATTTTTCAAAGCACAGGCGTGAGGACATAACATGCATTTAATCACGTCGCGATCGATTAAAACATCGTAGTAACGTGCTTCAACTGACATTGCGGATGCAAGTTGATGATTAAACAGTTGATCAGCCTGAAGTGAACGGGGCATTGCTGCTGAGAAACCAGCGGCAGCCATACTTTTAAGAAAATCGCGTTTGTTCATTTGACAAAGATAAAATTTCTCTCAATGCAATCAGATATGACCAAAGTTAATTGTCGCTGACTCCCTATCGACATTTATTTATATTTTGGCAGCAAAGAAATGTTTTATGAATACTAATTGGTAATTTTTAGTAAATTTCACTTGCATTTCGGACATTCTCATTGTATATTTACCTCAGAATGAAGTATTTGTTTATTGTCTGTTTAGTTATGAACATCACCCACCTTTCCGACGCACAAAATGATTTGTGCGACCGTCCTCCTCATGTGGCCGGACAGTTTTATCCAGCAAGGGAATCTGAGTTGCTCAAATACCTTGAAAAAGAGCTGAATCAGATCATTCTGGCTCCGGACACAACGCGGGTCAGGGCAATGGTTGTGCCCCACGCCGGCTATACCTTCAGCGGAAATGTAGCGGCTCATGGATTTGCTGCGCTTAGAGAGAGTAAACAATACAAAACCGTTTTTCTGCTTGGCTCGAGCCATGTGGCAGCCTTCGATGGTGCATGCGTTTTTCATGGATCATCGTTCAGCACACCCATTGGCAAAGTGCCGATCGATACAACAATAACCGCACAACTTAAGCAAAACGAGCTTTTTGGTTTTCCGCAAACACACCATGACGAGGATCATTGTCTGGAGGTCGAATTGCCCTTTTTGCAATACACGCTGAAAAAAGGCTTTAACATCGTCCCGATCACCCTCGGTACAAAAAACAGTGCAAAACTCGATCAGATTGCCGCAGCACTGAAACCATATTTCAACGATGATAACCTTTTTGTCATCAGCACCGACTTGAGTCATTATCCCGGATATGCCGATGCTGTGCGCTCCGACAGCACTGTTATTCAGAGTATTCTGAGCGGGGACCTGGAGATTTTCAAGCAGGCCGTTTCAGGTATTGAAAAGTCAGGGATCAACAATCATATCACGGCATTATGCGGTTACAGCGCTGTTTATGTCATGCTAAAACTCACCGGCGGATCACTGCGCTTTGCATTTCAAAAGCTGAAATATGCAAATTCGGGCGACGTTTCTGGTGATTTTTCGAGGGTTGTTGGCTATACTTCCATTGTCATCAGACAGAAACCTGAAGTTAAGTCTGAAAGACCCATGACCGAAATGTCGTTTACGGCCGATGAGCAAACCGTCATGTTTGAAATTGCAAGAGCGAGCATTC
>CAZLHV010000005.1:0-33204 GCA_964559205.1 uncultured Bacteroidaceae bacterium | reverse complement strand
CGTGCAGGTCTGACAAATGAACCTTATGAGTTGCCCGATTCATTGCCGGCAATTCTACAAGAAAAGTGCGGTGTGTTTGTCACGCTACATCTTGACGGAAAGCTTCGGGGCTGCATTGGCACATTCAGGCAGGATGCCGAATTGGCAGGCAACATCAAAGATATGGCACGGGCTGCTGCGTTTTCCGATCCGCGTTTTGGTCCGGTCAGCGCTGAAGATTTTGATAAGATTGAGCTTGAGATTTCAGTGCTCACCCCGATGCGCAAAATAGACTCCACCGAACAGATCGTGCCCGGAAAACACGGCATTTACATCAAAAACGGTAATCGGAGCGGGACGTTTCTGCCACAGGTGGCTACAGAGCAGGGGTGGACAACCGAAGAAATGCTTGGGCATTGCAGCCGTGATAAGGCTGGCTTGGGTTGGGACGGCTGGAAGGATGCTGCTACTGAAATCTATATTTACGAAGCCATTGTTTTGAAGGAATAGTTTTCAGGCCTTTACAAAATGCATAAACGCATCCGGATCAGCGTGTTTCATCCGGATATCGGCTTCTGTGGCCATTTCAAAATCCTCGAAAGAAAAGCCCGGCGAAACCACGCAACTCATCAGTGCAAAGCCTTTTTTTGAAGGGAGATGCGCCGCAAACCAAACTCCCGCCGGGATGATCAGCTGGGGTGTTTCGCCAAAGGCCAGATTTGAACCCAGCAAACGGGTCTCAAAACCTGTATCACTCAGCAAAACAATTTCTGCAGGGCTACCTGCATGATGAAACCACAATTCATCGGAACGTAACCGATGAAAATGCGATTTGTCGTTTTCATGCAGCAGATAATAAATGGCAGTGCTCAGATTTCGCTTGCCATGCGATGTTGACAATGCTTCGGCGTGACGGTAGGTTTCGCTGTAATAACCTCCTTCGGGATGCGGCTGCAAATGAAGTGCCTCAACAATTTGTCTGATGTATTGATCCATAACGTCGTTTCTGGTTCAAATATAGCATTTGATTTTATCATGATATTTAGCAATTTCACGTTAACGTTCTTTTTCTTTTTATGTATGTTTGCGATAAAAAATGCCCGATTTCACCAATATTGAAATAGCTTTCCGTCATCTCAGCAATCGACAGCTGAAAAAAAACCTGAGCATATTTCGCCTTGTGCGGCACGCATGGTTAATAAAAATCGGGAAGCCCCTGCTTCAAATCGGTCTGGCAGTACATTTTCCCCTGCAGTGGATTCTTGGGGGCATCTACCGTCATTTTGTCGGTGGCAAAGATCTGAACTCGGCCATTCCCGTTTTTGATCGTCTCAGTGCCACAGGCGTGAAAAGCATTGCAGATTTCAGTGTTGAGGGAAAGGGAACAGAACAATCCCGCGAAGCGGTTTGCAACGAAATCATCGCATCGGTGCATTTTGCTGCGGCACAGGGCAACAAAAATCCTTTTGCCGTATTTAAGCCAAGCGGAATTTCGTGCATGACGCTGCTGGCTAAGAAGTCGGCGAAACAAATGCTGAACCCTGACGAAGAGCAGCAATGGAAACAAACCACCGATCGCTGGGACCGGATTTTTTCGGCTGCAGCATCGAAAAGAATACCTGTAATGGTCGATGCCGAAGAATCCTGGATTCAGCAGGCGGTTGATGATCTGGTGTTTCATTTCATGTTGAAGTATAATCGTGATTTTCCTGTGGTTTTCAATACCCTTCAGATGTATCGGCACGACAGGCTTGCATTTCTGCAAGAAACCATTGCATTTGCAAAAAACAACAGTCTGCAGGCGGGGATTAAATTTGTTCGGGGTGCATATCACGAAAAAGAAAACAGGTATGCAAAAGCACATGGGGTTGTTTCGGCAGTGTATCAAAGCAAATCTGAAACCGATCAGGCCTTTAATGAAGCGCTTTCCATATCGGTTCAGCATATCGATGTATTGCGTTTGATGTGTGCATCGCATAATGAAGAAAGCGCCATGCATCTTTGCAAACTGATTCAAGAGCATGGGCTTGCAAAAAACGATTCGCGCATCTGGTTTGCGCAATTGTATGGCATGAGCGACCACATCTCGTTTAATCTTGCTGACGAAGGATACAATGTGGCAAAATATGTCCCCTATGCCCCCATCCGCAACGTGATGCCTTATCTTATCAGGCGTGCAGAAGAAAATTCTTCAGTGAAAGGTCAGACCCTGCGTGAACTCTCGTTGCTTGAGCAGGAGAAAGAAAGAAGGAACAAGATCAAAACACAAAGCCGAAATTGAAGCTTATCGACGAAGCATCGAGACCATCGCTGCGTCGGTAAATGGCATAACGCGATTCAAAACTTTTGAACGTTAGAGTATTCTTGCCAAACGACCACTTCTTAATGCCATAAGTTGGACTGATGCGGAAACCGGCACCGTATTTTCGGTTAACAAGCTTTGACAAGTCGAAATCCGAAGTGTAATATTCTTCCTGAGGCTGACCTGATGCAGTATACAAATGGCCTCCAAAGGGAGCAAAATATTTTGAAGCACTTTGTTCATAGAACCGGTACAGTGGATACACTGAAAGCCATGAGGAAATTTTTACCGGGAATTCAACACTCACCGTATTGGATGTAATTCCAAAATCATCATAGTAATAGCGATAATAAAGCCTCATGATCAGCCAATCTGAGAGATAATAGTTCAAACGTATACCGACAGGAATTTTGATACGAGTGCGGGGCAGGTTTTCAGGCAACATAGGCATGTATGCCGTATCGGAATAAAACGGCAGGAATCCATCGTCGAAATACACCCGATGGAAAGGTGTGTGAAGAATACCTTTTTGAAGCACAAAATCGCCGGTCAGTAAAAACTGCAGGTTCCGCGTAACCACTTGTGACCATGTGGCCGTAAAAGTAGAGGTCAATCGCGAGTCGATGTCGTAATCATCTTCCTCGTTTCCGAACCGATATTCGTCGCCATTTCTGATTTCACCCGGGTAAATGAGCTTCCAGACATCGTAATAGGCTGTTGCTTTTAAACCAAGCTGCCTGTTTTCATCTTTCGAAGCCACCGTGTAATGAAGTCCTGCTGCAAAAGAATTCACATCAAACTCATTGCTGTAACCAAGCATCACACCATAGTCGGCTGGATACAATCTGCTTTTTCGTGTATAGTCTACATCAAAATGCGTTCTCATGTCATGACTTGATGCCGATGAAATGTATTCTGAACTTGCCGAAGTGACAAAGCGATCAATTTGATCGCACGAAGCGCTGGTGTAATAATCTATTCCAAGATTCACCGAGATAGAATGAACCGTGTCGAAAGGGACATTGACCGACGTCATGGGGGCCATGCAATCGAGTTTTTCGCTTCCGATGCCACCGGTAACAGGGCTGTGATTACCATTCTGCTCGTAATAATTAAACAGGAAATCGACCTCCTGTTCATTCAAAACTTTTACTTCGTAGCCTTGTGCCCACAAAAAGGGACTATACGCTATCGCCAATATGATAAATAAACTTTTCATTTTTGCTGATTGAATGTTAGTTGCAACCGCATCCACCCCCGGTTTTGCCACCGGTTGCACCACTTCCGCCTTCCCGGTACGATTCAATTGAATTATCATAAACCTCAGCCTTGCGAGGACCCAGTTTCATGTCTTCATGGTTTAAATGCGCTTTCTGATACGGTTTCACATTGCATGCAGCCAACACGACTGTCATGAGCAGGAAAAAACATTTCTTGATTGTCTTCATATGATAATTATTGACCAATTGTGATTTGATGTTGTTGTTGCTGTTGTCCAGGCTGATATCGGTTAATGGAAATGTCAGAGGAAGACAAGATGGTTCCGTCCTCACAAATCATAACACATTCGACTCCTTTCATTTGATTCACCAACGCCATTCCTGCATCCTTTCCGAGTACAAAAACCGAGGTGGCAAGTGCATCAGCCAGTTCAGCATCCGGGCAGATGATGGTAACACTACGCAAGCCGCTTGCAGGATAGCATGTTCGGGGATCGATAATATGGCCGTACCGCTTTCCGTCGATCATGGCGAATCGTTCATAATCGCCCGACGTCACTACGGCCAGAGGGCCAACCCCAAACCATGCAATGGCTTCTCTTGGATGGTCAGGATTGGCGATGCCAATCGGCCAATAATCGCTGCCATCGGGTTTTCCCCACGCTATCAGATCACCACCTGCAATCACAATTCCATTTTCAACTCCCATTTTCTGCATCACCATCTTTGATCTTTGAGCGGCATATCCTTTCCCAATAGCACCCAATCCAATGGCCATCCCTTTTTCCGAAAGGAATATACTGTGTGCCGAATCGTTGAGAATGATTTTGCGGAAATTCACCAATTTTTTCATTGAATCGATGAGCGTTGAATCGGGAAGCTTTGTCATGGTCCCATCGAAGCGCCACACATTACGTGCTGAAGCCCACGATATGTCAAATGCACCATCGGTAAGCTCCGATACTTTAATACAGCGCTTCACCAGTTGGAACAATTCATCGGAAACCGTAACCGGTGCAACACCTGCCATTTGATTCACTCTTGAGATTTCTGATTCAGGTATCCATTCCGAAATCACACTTTCAATTCGCTTTACTTCGCTGATTGCCGCATCAATCGATGCATTAACAAGACTGTCGGATGATGCAAACGGTGTGATTTCAAATCGGGAGCCCATGAGCAAAAGAATCTCGGTTCGATGCTTGTGCTGTGAAAAAGCAGAAGCTGTACTGATCAGCATGAGCAAAAGCGACAGAAAACGCATCGGGTTTATTTGAAAAGTTTTCCGGCATAGAGTTTTGCTCCGCTCTCAATGCGGTAAATATAAATGCCATTCTGCTGGCTATAGGCATTCCAGATGAAATACCTTTCATGATCATTATCGAGGTAAGCCGAAGATGAATACACCATTTTTCCGCTGACATCAAATATTTGAATTGAAGCATTTTGCTCAATTTGCGATGGAATTGAGAATACAAAACGGTCAGAGCCCGCTGTGCGCTGAACGGTTGCCGGAACAATGACATCATTTAGTCCGGCTGGGTCAGGAGTGTAAACCAAAGATACATTAACAAACCGCGAAGCGTCCGGAAAATTAATGTTCTGTGAAGCACTTCCCTTTGTGAAGGTGTAATGCGTTACCGGGCCCTGCAGGTCATCGTCGGTGAATTCTACCCAAAATTCGTAGTCGCCGTCAGGTACCAGAGCACTGTTGTTCTTATCCTTGCAATTCCAACTCACCACATGCGTCTGATGCGTAGAAAGCGTTGCACCGGTAATGGCATTAACCGTATTCATCGATGACGAAAGCTTCCATTGATACAGATACTGAATTCGCTGTGCGGCCATAACCTTCATGGATCGAATGAAGGTTCCTGCCGAATTCTTAATCCAGATTGCCACAATGTTTTCGGGTGTATACTGTCCGCCATTGGAAACAGTGGTCACACTGAAAGTGACAGTTCCACCTGTCTGTGAAGAAACAGTCAATGCGCATGTCAGCAGTAAACCGGCAAAAAGAAATGCACGAATCATACTATTTGTTGTTAAGAATTTTTTCAAGTTCTGCAATATACTCCTGAACAGAGATATCCTCATAGCCTCTTGTTCCAAGCACTTTTTCATTTGCATCGATCAGTACAACCAAAGGAAACTGACCTGAAGGGTTGAATTTTTCGGCCAGCGCTTCGTTTTGCATCTTGATGTTCTCAGGCAAGGCGTTTTTCTTCTGCGAAGGAAAATCGGCGCAATAGCAAAAGACGTTTGCTGAAGCCCATTCGGTAAATTCAGGCTTAATAAGTACCTGTTCGCGCAGTCTGATACATGGCTTACACCAGTCGGAACCACTGAAAACCAAGAGCAAAGGCTTGCCCGAATCAGCTGCTGCCTTCAATTGAACAGCATACTCATTTTTCCAAAGACTGGAATCAAGATGACCGGAAGATTGTCCCTGTGAAGCCTGCAGGAATGATAGAAAAGCAAAAACGAACAATGCCTGTTTCATTGTGAAATGGTTGAATCGACAAAAGTAATGTGAATAACATCAGAAAAGTTAAATCGAATGGTAAACTTTTCCTAAATGTACGGCCCAAATTTAGTCCACCATGAGCATGTTCACCGTAGCATCATCTGCATTGAGATCAACCGAGCATTGCCACACCCCATAGGCCGGGTTATAAATGGTATCGGTGGATAATTCAACCGCCATACTGATTGATGCTTTACCATCGCTGATCAGAAAAGCATTGACAACAATTTTCCCTACTGTAAAATACATAATATCAGCAATGTTATTCGTCTCAGTCTTGCCGATCATTTTCACCATTAGCGATGCTCCGGGAAAAATCTCCGACTCGTTTAATGCATTCTTAAAAGGGATATAATCTTCGGATTTCAACTCATATGGAAATGTTACATCTCCCAGACTGATGTTTTGCTTTTGGTCATGAACCAGTTTGAATTTTGGTGCAGATGGCAAAAACAGCTCAAAGGAGAATATCCTTCCGTCCATTTTTTCTTCAAAGCCCAAAGAAATGGAAGAAAAACTACCGCTGCTTGTTGTAACTGTTTTCAGAGGCAGTTTGAGCGTATCGGGTACAGGGAATTTTTTTTCTGCATCAGCTTGACCTGATACCTGACTCATTAACAAAATTGCTTCGTTTGGTGATGCCTTCAGTTTATCGCTTTCCTTACGTGAAGAAGAGCAGGATAAATGCAAGAAACCAGCAGTGATGAAGATCAGCAAGAGAGTTGTTTTCATGGTTGCTATTTTATTCGTTTTCCAATCAGATTCATTTCGGTTCTGTTTTCTTTTCCGTTCAGGTGATTTAGCCCGACATACGTTCCTTCGAATGTGTTACGACTGGTGAATTTAATTTTGTATTGTACACTTCCCAGTGCCGTATTGTCGTTGAAATTTTTCGACTGGATGACGTAATACTGTCCTTCGCGTTTCACATCCATCAGATATTCAATGCCATCGAGTTTCAGATCGGGCAACTGTGCCTTTTGTCCCTTCATATCTTCTTCGATTTTCTTTCGCTCCTGACGGTAATCATCGCCAGAACCGTAAAAATCAGCCATCTGATCCATATATTGAAGCGAAGCATCCATAGTCATTTTGGTAATTGTGGCATCGAGCTTCCAGGTGCCTTCGAGTTTCGGTGCACCAATGATGATTTCAACGGTTGTGGTTTTTCCTTCACCGGCAAGTTTCATTTCGCCTGAAAATTCCTCCTCTTTTCCGGCAGGTCCGGTAACCATGACCGACACTTCAGTCGGGCAGCCAGCATCGACATATCCAAGGGTGGTGCATTGAAAATCGAACACCCCATCTTTATCGGTGGTGCCGGTCCAAAGCTTTTCGTGAACTGCATTGGACACTTTAAACGTAACCTTCAGCCCGCTGACACTTACATCTTCGTATTCCTCGCATTCAGGGTCAACCTTTGCGATAACTTTGATCTTGTTCACTTTGTTGAGCTGGGTCTGAATGCTGCAAAGCTGATCGTACAAACGCCCCATGGCTTCGAGCTTCAGCTGCTTGATGAGCTTATCAAACACTCCGGAACCGTGCAGGGTATTGACAATCGAACTTAAATGCGCCTCTGAAATTTCCTTTTTTAAGTTTTCATTGAGTCCGCCAAAGCCGGTTGAATACAATCCTGTTCGCTCAAGATAATCGGCAACAACTTCGGGATTTCCCCAAAATTCCCACACATAATCGTGCATGAATTTCTCCATGTTGGGACCAGCCTCGGTTGTATTGCCGGTGTTTCGGGCCACCTTAAGCAGTTTTTTGTACCACCAGACTGAATTAATTCCTTCATTTTTTCGTTTGTCGGAGTAGTACATATCATACGCTTTCTGATATATATCGTTGCGTCCGCTTATGGCCGTTGTGGCAAATTTGTTGAGGCTGTAATCAATGGCAAACACGCCAACCATCGCAATATTCATTGCAGTGGTATTGAAAATTTTTCCAATGCTGTAATTGCTCAGGTTTTTGGTAAGCTCAAAAACCGCTTTACGATCCTTTCCCTCGCTGAAATCGATTCCAGCCTGCACCAAAGCAAATCCCAGCCCAACTTCTGTGGCTATTTTATTCACGCCTTCCAGCGCCCCGACCTCAAGGGCATTTTCAGTGAATGAAGATGCATTGCTGGCGATTCCAAACCACTCGTTCACAAAATCCCAACCTGCGATCAAGCCTTCTTTATTGCCACTGCCACCTGTCGTGCTGTATCGCTGAAGCGTTTCAAGCATCTTGGCTTCATCCATCATGTCACCCGCAGGAAAACGAACTGTTTTCACTTTCATCATCGGGCCAGGCTCTACTTTTTCGCCTGCAACTCCTGGAGCAAATATGGAGAGGTGGTTCGTGTATACGGTAATCTCGTTTTTACTTTCATTGATCATGAATGGGACCGGTAACCACTGTTCTTTGGTCTCATCATAACTCATGCAGGTCAAAGCTTCAGCTGGCTTCATACCTGCCGGAATTTCCGCAGGGTCATATGTCATGACAATTTCAAGATAGCCATCGAATGAATGCTCTTCTCCAATCTCAACATCATAGGCATTCAAAACATTTAATCCTTCCATGTCAGGAAGTCCCTTAACCGATGAAATGCGCATGTTGTCTTCCTTGTCAATGATTCCATAAGGAACCGTTACGGCAATTTCATCTTCATAACTGACCGTTTGATCCTGATCGGAAACTGAAATTTTCTGTTCAACGAGCAGCTTCTTACGGATGCCACCAAAGAACTCGTTGTAGCCATACCAGCCTCCAGCACCCAATGCGGCAAGAATAAGAACTGCTGCTGCAACTTTTACAAAAATCCGCTTTTTCTTGCGGGGAGCAGCAGCCGGATGCGAAATTGCCGTTGGTTTTACTTCTTCTTTTGGTTCTGGCTTAGGTACGACTGACGAAACGACCGGTTCGGGAGCTTCTGTTTTTACCTTTTCTTCAACATCAACAGGTTTTACCAGCGATTTTCCACACGACGTGCAGAATTTTGCTCCCAATTTGAATTCGGCTCCACATTCGCAGGTATTTTCTTTTTTCGCAAGCGGTTCAGCAACAGGTTGAACTTTTTTGCCGCAAGTAGTGCAAAATTTCACTCCCGACTTCAGTTCTGATCCACATTCGCAAATATTTTTAGAAGTATTCAACGTTGAATTGTCGCCTTCAATAACTTTGGTTCCGCAGTGGGTACAGAATTTGGCTGAACCGGATACCAGAGATTTGCATTTTGAACAGGTTTTCATGGAAAGCAATTATTATTTTTGCAAAATCATTCAAATATACAAAAAAATGAAAAAGGGCAATGTCATTTTCTTATTGGTCACAGCAATTGTAGTTCTATTGCATCTCATTCCTTATGAATACCTTAGCATGAGTAACGCCAGAGATCAGGAAATGATTTTATGGTCGCTTGGCGTATATGTTGTCTCGGCTCTTATCGCGCTTCTGGCCACGTCAGTAAATAAGGCAGATCGAATTGTTACAAACGAGTTGATTGATTTATGTTCGATTCGTTTCACCGTTTCACAAAAAAAGCTTAACCAGTTCAACAATCACTTTAAGAATCTGGCAGCTGATAAAGAAAAGCAAATGATGATTCTTTTTTCAATTGTCATTGCCAGCACAGCTATTGTTTTATCATTTTTTGGTTTCAGCATCATCATACTAAGCATTTATGCCGGTTTATATATTGCTTTTGTGTGGTACCTCAAGGAATATTTGAGGCCTGAATCACACGAAGCCACAGACCGAGCGGTTATTGAGGTTGGCATTTCTGAAGAACGTGCCATTGTCGGCAACACGTTTTTTTACTGGGGCGGCAAAGATATGAAGCTGGAAGACGTAATATTTAGGAAAATCAATAGCGACTTGTACTATCTTGCCGTGTATTACAATGAATATATCGTTGCACAAAAGGGCTTAAAGAATGGTCATATCCTTGCACCATTTGTGAGTGACTATGAAGACAATATCATAAAAAAGCCAGGGACGGCGAGAATCCCTGTGCCAGCTTCACAATACGAACTTGTGAAGCCGCTGGCAGATCAGCTACTCGTCATTCGCAACAGTACAAGCGTCAGGTAAAAAAAACACATTATGATTCGTAACAAATATAAAATCATTGCAACCCGCAGCGCCCTTATTTTTGGAATGATCACCCTCGCACTTTTCATGATTCCATCCATGACAGGTATGGACGGCATGGATGGCGGATTTGCCATGGGTGCATTTGGTGTATTCACTTTTATCATCGGTGTTGTTACCGTGGTAATTTATTCCCGAATGGGCAAAATGTATGCTTCCATGTCGCGTTTCGACAATGTTTTGGCTCATTGGAAAACCGGAAGTCAGGAATATGCAAAGTTTGCAGCCTACGATGTTCGCGAAAATACAGCAGCACTACGCTCTACCCGCTGGCTTGTTATCATCATCACAGCTGTTGTCTGCGTCATTCTTGGAGTTGCAGGCATGGAACCCGGCTTCCTGCTCATTTTCGGTCCGGCTCTGATGGTCTTTATCTGGCTGGTAAGTTTTTTGGCCATACAATCACAGCGACGCAAATTGCTGGAACGCGATGCGGAAATTATTATAGCGACGGATGGGGGAATCATCAACGGGACACTGCATCCCTGGTCAAAAATGCAGAATCGCCTTGAAAGTGCCGGGATTGTTGAAATTGAGTCCGGCCTGTTTGTGATGGAGATCAATTATTCCACGCCAAACCGAGGCGGTCGGGTCGATGTGACGGCCCGCTTTCCCATCCCAGATGGAAAACTAGTCGAGGCTCAGCACATCATTGAGAAAATCACCCAAGAATAGTCTTGAAAAGTGATCCAATCAATCTCTGCGTTTTCATCAGTTGAGAATATGGTATAAAAGCGCTCGAAAATGAGATACAGAAGACCATTTGCAGATAGATGATTTGATATCCGGCTCCTGATGCAGAATAATCAGTGTTGAGAAAAATTTCAATTCGATTTTTCAAGCCCTTGCAGGACCTGTTGTATACGAATCTGGCTTGTTGCTATGATCTTAAACAATGGATTTCAAGCAAGCCTCCCGCTAAACAATGGCACATAAAGCAGCTCATTGTAGAGCACTCTGCCCATGGCGATTGAAAAAATTAGCTTGAATAAATTTGTTTACTTTGTAGTTCAATTGCATTTAATTTAAGCAACTATGGAATTTAACACACTCAAATCGACCATCGAAAGCGCGTGGAATGATCGATCCTTGCTGAAAGTCGCAGAAACCATAAACGCTATTCGGGAAGTGATTCACCTGTTGGATGAAGGCAAAATACGTGTTGCTGAACCCGACGGAGAGCAGTGGAAGGTCAACGAATGGGTTAAAAAAGCCGTGTTGTTATATTTTCCTGTGTCAGAAATGCAGGTCAGTGAAGCTGGACCGCTTGAATTTTACGACAAAATCCCACTGAAACGAAATTACCGTGAGGCAGGAATCAGGGTTGTTCCTCATGCAGTAGCCCGCCATGGAGCATATATTGCGCATGGTGTAATTCTGATGCCTTCCTATGTCAATATTGGAGCATATGTTGACAGCGGCACCATGGTCGATACATGGGCCACAGTAGGTTCGTGTGCGCAAATTGGAAAAAATGTGCATCTGAGTGGCGGTGTTGGCATTGGTGGCGTGCTCGAACCTGTGCAGGCCGCGCCGGTGATTGTTGAAGATGGTTGCTTCATCGGTTCGCGTTGCATTGTGGTTGAAGGCGCGTTTATTGGAAAAGAAGCTGTGCTTGGCGCCAACACGGTGATAACAGGCAGCACCAAAATCATTGATGTTTCTACCGAAAAAACAATCGAATACAAGGGCTTTGTGCCGCCTCGTTCGGTAGTGATTCCCGGCTCGTACACCAAATCGTTTCCTGGCGGTGAATTCAATGTGAATTGTGCGCTCATCATTGGGCAGCGCAAAGAAAGCACTGATAAAAAAACATCGCTTAATGATGTGCTCAGGGATTTTCAGGTTGAAGTATAATCCTCTTTCATAGTCTGTTTTCAACACCACTTTGTTTATTGAAGATGTAATGCCTGTTTAAAAGCGGCACAATTTTCATTATTTTTGCGCCACTAACCCGTATTTTGCATGAAAAAACTGCGATTTTTAGCCGCTGCACTGCTTTTCATTTCTGCTTACAGCAACGTTTCCGGACAGGGAACCACCATCTTAAACAACGAGTTTACCTACAGCACCACTTTTCAATTCATGGCTGTGCCTGGAACCCGAGAGTATTTCAGTAACTACATTATTCAGGAAATTGCGCGGGCTATTCCAAAACGCCCTGATTACACCTCATTTACGGTGAATTATAGCATGTCCCAAAAAATCAACAAAATCGACACCACGCATTACAAGGCCCTTCTTGAGCTGAAATCCTTTTCAGCAACCGGGGATGTGATGTACAAAGGCATCAATGTTTCAAAAAAACTGATCCCTGGTGAAATTGATTATGTATTGAAAATCTATCGGAAAACCAGTGGCGGAATGGTTCCAAACGGATCTCAGGGAATATTGATTACTGAACACACCTTCAGCTCTGTGGTATTGAATGATAATCTGGGATATTTTGCCCTTCCGGTTTTTGATTTTTCTGATACGGTAAAAGACGCTCAATACAATCTTGTGGTCGAAAACCCGAAGCTTTTTTTCAACGAGCGCACTAAAAATGTGTTTCTCAACCAGATGACGTATATCAATGATTACTATGCCACCGATGCAGTGATTGCAGCGTCGCTCGCAAAAGTACAGAGCATCAACACAGCCAACATTGACCTTTTGTCGTTTTATGATATTGAATTAAAGGAAGTTGAAGCAACAATTGCTGGAATTGATGCCAGACAGTTTCCACAAACCCTCAATTTGTGGGAGAACGACCCCATGCAGTTTCTGAATAAAACAGAAAGTTTGCGACAACAAGCCATGCAGGCAAGGGTTGCGCTCAATCAACGACTGTCGATTCTCGACCAGTTGTTTTGCCAACGCGGCAATGAACTTATGGCAGAAGGTAAGCTGC
The DNA here is from genome assembly GCA_964559205.1 of uncultured Bacteroidaceae bacterium. GTDB lineage: Bacteria > Bacteroidota > Bacteroidia > Bacteroidales > DTU049 > GWF2-43-63. Next base: position 20,137 of record CAZLHV010000005.1, on the reverse strand, counting down.
AAGATGCGGCAACATATTATAACAAATCGCTCCAGGTGAACCCGTTTTATGCTCCTGCGCAATATCAGCTGGCACGCATGGAATATAATGCCGGGCATTACGACACCTCGGCTGTCATGGTGAATTCAGCCCTGCTGAAAATGAATCCTGATCCATCAACACAGCAACTGCTTGTTCAACTTGGCAATACGCTTTATACCACCTTGCTGACCGGAGGTGACAAATACACTACAGAGCAGAAATACAACGAAGCAATCGACGTTTTCGAAACAGCACGCTGGCTTTGTTCAACCACCCCGGGCATGGTTTGCACCGAACAGGTTACCAAGGGCTTAGCGCAGGCCAGATACGGAATCTACCACAGTTATCTTCAGGTAGCAGAGAAAGCTATTCAGAATGGCCGACTCGATATTGCAGGCAATTACATCAACCAAAGCATGGATTATCAAAAGCAGTATTCATCTGAAATCATCAGCAATACGGAAAGTGTTAATTGGATGGGTACCCTGTGCCGCGAATATGTCAAAGCAGGCAATGGATTGAATCAGTCAAAAAAATATGATGCTGCTCTTGCTGAATTTGGAAAAGCTGACAGCATTGGAAAGCTCTACCCTGTCATTGGTGAAATTCCGGGACTAAAACAAGGTTTGAGCCAATCACGCAACGGACGATATCAGCAAATGCTGGCTGAAGCAGACTCAAAACTATTGGCCGACCGCATCGTAGAATCCGAAGGAATGTGTCAGCAGGCACTTGATTATCAGAAACAATACAATACGGATATCACATCGAACCGCGATGCAGTGAATATGATGTCACGCATCAAAGAGAAAAGGTACCATATCGCCATTTTACATGGAAAAAACCAGGCAAAGGGAGGAAACCATCAGGAGGCCGTTACTGCCTTCCTCGAGGCCAAAGCTTACGAATCATCTTACAACTTTAAGCGCAACGACAGCCTTGCCACATTCATTCGCCAATCAGGTAAACCTCTGGTCGAAAAAACGCTCGATGAAGGCAAACTGCATGCATGGGGTAACAAACTGCCCGAAGCCAGAAGCAGTTATCAGAAAGCAGCGGATGAAATTAAGCTTTATGGTTTGGAAAAGGACTCAGATATCGATGCGAGGATGATTGAGCTCAAGAATAAAATATTCTCGCAAGAGTGTGCAAATGCCGAGTCGAGCTACAACAGCCTGATGGAAAAATCGCACAAATCGATGCGGGATGGAGATTACCAAACTGCATTTGAAATCATAACTCAGGCCATTGCGGTTACGACCAGCAATATCCTGTGTAATATCGACAGCAAGCCTGCATATTACGAACAAAACAGAATCAAACCGGCCATGGAGTACCAAAACATGCTGAAGAAAGCAGATGCTCTGGCTTCTCAGACAAATTATACTGAATGTTTAAAGCAGCTTGACCTGTGTATTATTTTCCACAAAACAAACCGCATCGACACCTTTGGGCTGGCTGTTCCCGAAACTCCTGCCTATATTTTGCGTGGAAGTGATCCCGGTTTTGTGTATTTTGGCGTTGAGCACTACATGTCACAAAAAGATTATGATACAGCCCTTAAGATGCTCACAGAGCTCAAAACCAGAAATTATCCGGTGAAATACACCAAGAACCTTCAAACACAGTTGGGTGCAAAAATGGCTATTCGAGATAAAATTGCAGGTGCTGGCGACTATAAAATCCAGATTCTTAAATATACGGAAGGTGAAAGCTGGTTTGCTGTTTTCAGCAAGAGTTACAAAAAAACATGGAAGAAAAACTAATGCACTGAATTCTTCTGTGCCGGAATTATTTATCAACACAAATCATTCTTCGCAATGATTTGTCTATTTTTGTTCCTGATGACAAATTCCAACCGACCGGCAAGGCATGGCAAATCATAAGGACAAGTCGCTAGACGATTTTTTTGACGCATTTTTTGAGTCTATCGGAGCAGGTGGCCCCCCGAAAGAGGATTCCATGCCCATACCGAATCAGCAAAGTAACGACCTGCTGATGTTGCAGCCCGGCGATTATGATCATGTGACATTCAGTGAGAAAGAAGAACAGAAGATTAAAGAATTACAGACGATCATCAGCAGCATTGAAACACGAAGCAGTGAATGGCTGCAGTCAGAACCTGTTTCGACTACCAAAATCAATTACAAAAACGAGTTAAATGCAGCCCAACTGAAAGCCGTCAGTAGCATCAAAGGACCTCTGCTGGTGATCGCAGGTGCGGGAAGCGGAAAAACGCGGGTGATTACCTACCGTGTGGCTTTCATGCTTGAAAACGGAATATCACCTCGGGACATCCTATTGCTTACCTTTACGCGGAAGGCAGCCGGCGAAATGCTTGGGCGCATACAGGAACTGCTGCCAGATATTAACGCCGGTAGTGTATTTGGGGGCACTTTTCACTCCTTCTCCAACTTTATCCTCCGGCGTCATGCTGCCATGTTGGGATTGGCTCCGAATTTCAGCATCATCGACAGCGAGGATTCAAAAGACACCATCGACCTGCTGAAAACAGAACTTAAGCTTCAATCAAAAGAAACTGCATTTCCCAAAAAAGCCCGGATCCAGGAAATAATTTCCTCGGCCAGAAATCGCAATTTAAGTATTGCCGAAGTGATTCAAAACGATTTCACTGGTCTTGATGAATACATACCCGACATTGAATTGCTTGCCGAAGCATACAGACGTTACAAACTACGCTGCAACCTGATGGATTATGACGATCTGATGGACGTGCTGCGGGACAAGCTTCAGGAGAACATGCTATTCAGAGAAAAGTTGCAGCATGAATACCGTTACATTATGGTTGATGAGTATCAGGACACCAACATTACTCAGCGCGAAATAGTGTATTTGTTGTCGGGAAAAAACCGGAATGTCATGGTCGTGGGCGACGATGCCCAAAGCATCTATTCTTTTCGGGGGGCAAACTATGAAAACATTTTACGTTTCCCTCAGCAGTTTCCGGATTGCGGCGTGGTTAAAATCGAAGAAAACTACCGAAGCAATCAACGCATCCTTGACTTTACAAACGATATCATTCGCTCATCAAAAATTGGCTACAAGAAAATCCTTTTTTCTTCCATAAAGCACGAGAGTATGCCTATTGTGCGGAAGTTTTTCGATCAGCAAGGCGAGGCATCCTATATTGTGGATGAAATTCTTCGTCTTCGCGAAAATGGCGTTGAACTAAACGCAATCGCTGTTTTGGTTCGCGCTTTCTGGCATGCCCGTTACATTGAAGCTGAACTGAACCGTCGCAGTATCCCATACATTGCAGTTGGCGGACTTGCGTTTATTGAACGCAGGCATGTCAAAGACATGATTTCATATCTGAGGCTTATCCTTAATCCATACGACGCCGTGTCATGGCACAGGATACTGAAACTCATTCCAGGTATTGGAAATGTGACCTCTCGCAAAATCATCGAAAAAGTCAACTCTCCCGAAGGCATGAAGCAACTTGTTGAAGGCAATCCGAAACATGCGGGGGATCTCATTGCACTTTTTAGTGCTATGCGATCGGCAAATCGATCGGAAATCAGTATTGCAGCAAAAGTTGAAATTATCAGAGATTATTATACCCCTATCCTGAAATCGCTTGAAACCGATTATCAGATCAGACTTCTCGACATATCAGCATTGATTGAACTCGCTGGCAAATACGATTCTCTGGAACGATTTCTGACTGATTTTGCACTCGATCCGCCATCGAAACGCTTCGCATCAAAATCAACTCCTCTCATCGACGAAAGTGAAGATAAACCTCTCACTATTTCCACAATCCACTCTGCAAAAGGCCTCGAATGGCACAGCGTCTTTGTGCCTCATGCGCTCGACGGACTCATTCCCAGTTCAAAAGCAATGGGAACCCTTGAAGAACTTGAAGAAGAACGTCGTTTATTCTATGTGGCGTGCTCAAGAGCCAAAGAAAATCTTATCATCACTATGCCAGCTTACGTATCCACTTATCAGGGATTCCTGTCGTTCCCAAGCCGCTTTCTTGTCGATATTGACAAAGGCAAGTTCAGGTTCGAAGGATAAGCCATTATTTTCTGTGTCTTATATCCCAGTCTTTGTTTTTCATTATCTTTGAATATTAAATCTCATTCACATGACTCAAATGCTCCTGATCAGCAATTCCACCATGGCCGGAGAACCTTATCTCGGCTGGTGCAAGGACAAAATCGCTTCTTGGTACAAAAGCAAAGGAATCAGCAAAGTGCTGTTTGTTCCCTATGCCGGTGTAAACCTCGTTTCCGAAAGCCTCGAAAAATCATACGATGCCTACATCAACCGCGTGGCAGGTGTTTTCAGCGAATACGGAATTACATTCACTTCCGTGCATCATGAATCCGACCCGGTTGCAGCAGTCAACAACGCTACCGCCATCTGTGTCGGTGGCGGAAACACTTTTTATCTTGTATATATGCTGCATAAAACAGGTCTTATGCATGCCATCAGGGAAAAAGTAAAAGGAGGCACACCCTTTTGTGGCTGGAGTGCCGGTTCAAACATTGCATGTCCCGCATTGTTCACCACCAACGATATGCCCATCGTTGAGCCCGAATCGTTCAAATGTCTTGGCATGATTCCTTTTCAGATCAATCCGCATTATCTCGACGCCAATCCCGAAGGGCATGGTGGAGAAACCCGCCAGCAACGCATCGAAGAGTTCCTGACCGTGAATCGCGAAATGTATGTGGCCGGTTTGCGCGAAGGATGCTATTTCGAACTCGAAGGCGAGCACATCTCCATGCACGGCAACAAGCCCCTGATCGTATTTCGCTATGGCCAGCAGCCTGCTGAATTTGCCCCCGGCCTGAACATCGATTTTCTTCTGAATAGTACATTGCTATGATCAACAAATGGGACGAGGTTTACGGAAAACCCGAATATCATTACGGCACAGCGCCCAACGAATTTTTGCAGCAATTTGTCGAAGGCTCACATTTCAAGGGCCGCATGATTCTTCCGGCCGAAGGCGAAGGACGGAATGCTGTTTTTGCGGCGAAACACGGATGGAATGTCGATGCTTTTGACAGCAGCCCGGAAGCTCGCAAAAAAGCACTGGTCCTCGCAGAGCAGCACAATGTAAAAATTCAGTATGCCATTCATTCCATCGAAGATTTTCAGGTCAAGCCCGAATTCTATCATGCGGCAGCATTGATCTTTGTGCATATTCCTCAGGAACTGCGTTTTAAGCTTTCGCTCAAACTGTGGGAATCCATGGCTATCGGTGGTAAACTGGTGATTGAAGTTTTTTCGAGAAAGCAGTTATTACGCAACACATTTGGCCCAAAAGACGAGTCATTGCTTTACGACATCCAAACCATCGAAAAAGAGTTCAGTTGTTTCCGAAAAGAATATCTCGAAGAGAAAACCCTGCTCCTTAACGAAGGGCCAGGACACATGGGTGAAGCCGATGTCATTCGCTATATTGGTCGAAAATAATGCATTCAACCGACATTCCATATCAAATACTTCCGGGACCTGTCAGCTGCGAAAGCTACAGACTGCTCCACGGTGCCAATTACTTCAGTGGCGGCCCCATCATGCTTTTCACCATTAATCTGAATGAATATCACGAGGTATATTCCAACCAGATTCCGGGGTTTTATGAAAGACTGACTGCTGCCCTGCCCTCTCTCATCGAACATCATTGCAGCGAAAGCGTTCGTGGCGGATTTTTCATGCGTGTCAAAGACGGAACACTGCTGGGACATGTGATGGAACATGTGGCCATTGAATTGCAGGACCTTGCCGGGATGCATGTTTCTTATGGAAAAACACGAAGCACGCTCCGTGACGGGGTTTACAATGTCATTTTCCGGTTCCGCGACGAAGTAGCAGGAGCTGTGGCTGGCATGGCTGCACTCAATCTCATTAACGCCATTCTTGACAACAAAACATTTGACATAACTCAGGTTGTCAGCATGCTCATCAGCATCAGGGAAGAACGTCTGCTGGGTCCCACCACACAGGCCATTGCAGATTGCGCTACCAACCTTGGCATTCCTTGGTTACGGCTTGATGAGTATAATCTGATTCAACTCGGCACCGGACGCTATCAGCAACGCATCAGGAGCTCACTCACCGGACGCACCCCTGCACTGGCACTCGATATCATTGCCGACCGAAAACTAACACTCACCATGCTGCGTGATGCCGGAATTGCGGTACCTCCGGTTGCCTATCCCGAAACTATCCTTGATGTCCCTGCTGAAAAAGGAATCTTGTTTCCTCGTTTTCGAAGCAATGACCAGCAAGGTTGGGCGTTGTTCTGCAACAGCGGAATGAACACATCGGTTCTTGACCATGTTAACGAAGCACTTATTTTTGTAAAAACGCCAATGCTCGGCGTATATCGTTTTCTTGTCACCGGCGATGAACTGACGGCGGTGGCCTGCGTTGAGCCTCCACGAATCATTGGCAACGGACTGAATGACATTTCAGACCTGATTTCAAAGCGAAATGTAGAGGATGGCCGTCAACAAGGAGACAAAGGCAAACTGAGCTTTATCCAAATGTGTCCCGAAGCAGAAATGCAGCTGAAAATGCAGGGGCTGAATACCACATCAGTCCCCGTGGATGGTCAGCAGGTGTTGCTTGGCGCCACTGCAAATCCTTCCAACGGGAGTTATACAAAATCATTCACAAAAGCGGTACATCATAGCGTACGCCATGCGGTCATCAGGGCGGTGAAGCTTACAGGATGTGATGTAGCCGGTGTCGATGTGCTCATGCAGGATCCATCACAGCCGTTTGCCGAAGGAGAAGGCATTCTGCAGCTTGTGGCTGCGCCTAATTTCAGAATGCACCTCAATCCTGCAGAGGGAGAACCCCGCGATGTGGCCTTGCCCTTTGTAAAGCATCTATTTCCGGAAGGCGCTCCCACTCATGCACCTTTGCTCACCATCACCGGAAGCCATGGTAAAACAACATTCCTAACCCTGCTACAGAAGGCCATGAAGCCCGATTTTCCGCAGCTGGCCGTTCTGAGCTCGGTACAGTTGTCGCTTGGAGCAACACTCTTGTCTCAAAGCGGCGAAGTGAGTTCAGCCAATGCCCGCCTGCTCATGCGCGATCCTTCAACCGAAATGATTCTGTGCGAAGTCAGCGCCGAAATGATTTCCCGATCCGGCCTGCCTTACGAATCAGCCGATTTGGCTGTAGTGCTGAACATCGATCCGAACGAGACCGAAGCCATGGGCTATCATCTTCCCGAAGATCTTGCCTACGCCAAGAGTGTTGTTGCCGAACAGGTTTATCCCGAAGGACTGGTATTTCTAAACGCTGCCGACCCATTGGTTGCCGAAATGGCCGAACGTGTAGAAAATCCCATTGTGTGGTTTAGTGACTGCAGACCCGATTTCGCAACACTGCCAAACATGAAATGCTGCGTTTTTGGCGACGAAGGTCATATCATGCTATTGAGGGATGGCCGCGAACATACACTTGCCTACTCCGAAAACATTGCATCGGTGTGGAAAAACAAAGAAGGTCGTCTTGCCGATGCGGTGCTGGCTGCCATTGCCGTTTGCCTGCATCTGCCCGAACACAGCGAATCCTGCCTGAAAAGACTTTTCGCAGGAATTGTTTAAACATTTTCGGTAAGAATGGTACCCAAACACCTATTGAACAGCCAATACACTAACTATTAGCTTATTATATTCCTAAAGATTACGCTGGGCTTAATCAAGTTGAACTGGAACTCTAAAAGCAACATATCATTTTCATGAATGCTTGAAATGTCAACACATTATTTTTCAGGCACTTTTTCAATCAGAACCTCATTTCCCAATGTGTCAAAGTAAATACAGGTCATTTTTTCGAGGTTAACGACCCACTTCACAATCCCTGTTTCTGCGCAATGCCTGCAAAAGGAAATATAATCTGTTTCACCCTTTTGATGCATTTGCAAAAAAATGACAAACTGGTCTTTATTACTTACAGGTGAAATGTTCATTGCATCATATTTCGGTTCTGAAGTGACCACGAAATCGTCCTTCCCGAAATACTGGGTTTGGCTGTTTTTCACCCAGGTTACAAATGAAATAACTCCCAATGATTTAATTTCCTGAATGTATGTAGGAAATTCAGCGCCAGACTTGATTTTACTGTGAGCAAATTCAATTTGGTCAATGGTAAACATAATGGTTTATTTTAGTGTTTTCTGACAGACTCAACCTGAAACCACTGCAAGCATTCATTCCACTGGTTTATGAAACATCTTTCATTTAAGCAGAATACGGTAATGCATTCTGAAGCACAAATATACGCAAAGAATGCAGGCAATCCATCACGCAAACATAAACCCTACTGTAACAATACTCAACAAACTGAAGATCGTACCTGCTTAAACTATCTGAATAAAACACGCTCAATGATGCTATTCGGCAGAAAATTCCTTGATCTTGTTCCGATACACCATGAAAATATTGGATCGCGAAACAAAACCGATGTATTTCTTTCCGTCGAGCACCGGCAGATTATACCAGCCTGTTTTGCGAAAGCGTGCAATGGCCGATTCTAGATTTTCGTCGAGCGACACATGCTCGTGAGTAATCTGCATAAGATCTTTCAGAATCACCGCATCATATTTCGACTGGTCGAACATGATTTGTCGCACATCGTCGAGCGATATCACACCCAGATAGTTTCCTTCACGATCAACCACAGGGAATAGATTGCGTGTTGACCGAGAAATGGCATCGACCAGGTCGCGCAAAGTTTGCTCAGGCCGTACCACAATAAACTGGGTTTCTACTACATCGTTGATCCGCAAAAGGGTGAGCGCTGTCTTGTCCCTGTCATGTGTGATCAGGTCTCCACTGCGGGCAAGCCCACGCGTGTAAATGGAATACGGCTCATGCAGGCGGGTGGTCAGGTAGCTCAGACTCGATGTAATGATGAGCGGAATAAACAAATGATACCCGCCCGTGATTTCGGCAATGAGAAACACGGCGGTAAGCGGAGCCGAGACCACCCCCGAAATGAGTCCGGCCATGCCGACAAGGATGAAATTGGCCGGAATGAGTGTTCCAATATCAAACAGATTCACAGCTTTTGCAAAAACTGCACCTGCAATACCACCCATAAACAACGCCGGAGCAAACACACCGCCAATACCTCCCGAACCGGTTGTGAATGAGGTTGCAGCCACCTTCAAAACCAGAATTAAACCAAGATAACCGACAAAAGCCCATGAGTTTTCATCAAAAGCATAAAAGACGGAATTATTGGCCAACTGATGTATTTCGCCGCTCAAAATCATTTTCATGGAAGAATAGCCTTCGCCATATAGTGGCGGCAGAAAAAAAACCAACGCGCTTACAGCAATTCCCCCAATGGCAACCCGCATTCGCTTTTGCGGAATTTTCTTCATCCATTTCTCGATCCATTCATTTGTTCGGAGAAAATAGAGCGAAACGAGACCACAAAAAATGCCTAATCCTATATAATACGGCACATTGGCCAGATTGACCGGATTTCGGACTGAGAAATAAAACTCGACACTTTGTCCGTACAGAAACGTTGAAACCAGTGCACCTGAAACCGCGCTAATGAGCAATGGAATAATAGATGCTGCAGTGATATCGAGCGCCAGCACCTCCAGTGCGAAGATCATTCCGGCAATGGGAGCCTTGAAAATAGCGGCCATTGCACCTGCGGTACCTGCGCCAATCAGCAACATACGTGTACGTTGCGATTGACCAAACCATTCACCGATGTTGGATCCAAGCGCTGCTCCCGTGGTGAGAATCGGGGCCTCCATCCCTACCGAACCACCCAATCCTGCCGTCAGACTACACCCCACCATCGAGGAATACATATTATGACGTTTCATGCGGGCATCACCCTTCGAAAGAGCATAAAGCACACGCGAAACCCCATGGCTGATATCATCGCCAATCAGATACACTGTAAAAATCACGGTCAGCAAGATGCCTGCTGCCGGAAGAATGAGATAGAAATAGTTTTCGGACGATACACTTGCCTGCTCGCGAATGTAAGACTCAATATAGTGCACCGACGTTTTCAACACCACAGCAGCCAGGCCGGCAAAAACGCCCACAACAACGCTCAAAAGCAATATAAACTGCTTGTGTTTGAGCATTTTGTGATACCAGATTCGAGCTTGTCCGCCCTGATGAAATCTTGCCGGCATGCAACAATTTTTGTCAAAGATATTTATTTAACTTTGAAACAAATATGCATTCATGATCGGATTTGAAAAACACATCCTACCCAATGGGCTCAAGCTCCTGATTCACAGAGACGTATCATCGCCCATGGCTGTTGTAAACATTTTATATGGTGTTGGTGCCCGCGACGAGGACGAGGAGCGAACCGGATTTGCTCATCTTTTCGAGCACCTCATGTTTGGCGGAAGCAAACACATTCCTGAATTTGATACGCCTCTCGAAAAAACCGGTGGCGAAAACAACGCTTTCACCAACAACGACATTACAAATTACTATGTCACCATTCCGGCGGTTAATCTCGAAACAGCATTCTGGCTTGAATCCGATCGTATGCTCGATCTTGCATTCAGTGAAAAGTCGCTCGAAGTACAGCGAAAAGTGGTAATTGAAGAATTCAAACAGCGATATCTTAATCAGCCGTATGGTGATGCCTGGCTTCACCTTCGCCCGCTTGCATGGAAAGTACATCCATATCGCTGGGCCACCATCGGAAAAGAGATCAGTCATATCGAAAATGCCACCATGGAAGATGTCAGGGCATTTTACCAAAAATGGTACAATCCCGGAAACGCGATCATGTGTGTGGCCGGAAATGTCGATCCCGACAATATTCTGAAAATGACCGAGCAATGGTTTGGAAGTATTCAGAAGCCTCATGCCGCTGTTCATCAGATCCCGGCTGAACCACAACAAACAGAGCGACGCCACCTGACCCTTCAGCGCGAAGTGCCTTTCAGATCAATGTATCGCGCATATCATATGCCATCACGTCTTGATCCCGATTACCGTGCCTGCGATATGATTTCTGATATGCTATCGAATGGCCCTTCATCACGTCTATATCAACGACTGGTAAAAAACCGCAACCTTTTTTCGGGTCTTAATGCCTACATCAGCGGTGATGCTGATCCGGGACTGATGATTGTTCAGGGCGAACTGAGCGACGGTGTAGGATTCGACGAAGCATGCAAAGCTGTGGATGATGAATTGCGTCAGATTGCCGATGGTCAATTCAGCAATGATGAACTTGAAAAGGTGAAAAACAAAGTTGAATCGGCATTTGAATTCTCGAAAACGAGCATGCTGAATAACGCGATGAATCTCTGCCAATATGAGTGGCTGGGCGATGCAGCCATGCTGAATCAGGAGGTGGAGCGGTACCGGAGTGTCACGCGCGAAGATTTGATCAAAGTTGCTCAGCAGGTGTTCCGCGACAACAATTTATCAGAACTGTTTTACGAACCCATAAGTAAATAAACAATGAAATTACAGGTAGATCGACATACAGCTCCTGCGGTAAGACCGCTTGAATTCAATGGTTTTCCGGCTCCTGTGGCTGAAAAAATCAACCAGCACTTCCCTTGCTATCTTTATCAGAGCACTCATGCCGATGTTGTACGGCTCGACATGGTGGTTCCTGCCGGAAGTTGGTCGCAGCAAAAAGCTCTTCAGGCATCGACATTCAGCCGCATGCTGAACGAAGGTACCAAAAGTCACGATGCATTTGCATTGGCCGAGGCCATTGACCGTGGCGGCGCATATCTCGAAATCGGCAGCAGTTACCATTTTACCACCATCAGTCTTTATGCGGTGCGACACATTCTGGTTTCGCTGTTACCCATCGTGAAGTCGGTGCTTACAGAACCCGTATTTCCACTACGCGAAATGGAAGTGCTGCTGGCCAACAACAAACAGGATTTTATCATCAGCAACAAGAAGGTGATGGGCATTGCACGCCGCATGTTTCCATCGCTTCTCTACGGCGAAAAGCATCCATACGGCCGAATGCTCAGTGAAGCACATTTCGATCAGGTGCATCGCGATGACCTGCTTGAGTACTACAGCCGATGGCCTCTATCCGAGAGCAGACTGTACCTGAGTGGCCACATCGACGATAATGTACTGGGTGCACTCTCAGAATTGCTCAGTGATGACCAATTTATCGGTCATAAGGGACAGCCTGAAGCTGAATTTGTGCCTGAGCCAAAAGGTGAAAAAGAAACCTATATCGAAGTACCCGGAGCGGTTCAATCGGCTATCATCATGGGATTGCCTGTGATTGGACGCCACCACCCCGATTTTCCGAAGCTCATGTTTGCAAGCACCATCTTGGGAGGTTATTTCGGCAGCCGACTGATGAAAAGCATCCGCGAAGAAAAAGGCTATACCTATGGCATTTCGGGTGGTATCAATGCCAGGCTCAAAGCCGCACAACTGACCATCCAAACCGAAGTGAAAGCTGAAACAACCCGCGATGCCACTGATGAAATTTTTCGGCAGATTTTACGTTTATCTGACGAATTGGTGGATATGGAAGAGTTTGATACCGCACGGAATTATCTTGCAGGTCAGTTTCTGCGCAGCCTCGATGGCCCTTTTCAGCTGTCGGACCGCTTGCAGACGATGCATGCCGAAGGTATTGATCCAACTGTGTATTATCCGGCATATTGGAAACAACTTTTTGCAGCCACCCCCGAAGACATCCGCGACATGGTACGTCGCTACATTCAACCGGAAAAAATGAAAACCCTCATTGTCGGAAAAATGTAATGAAACAAAGCGTCAGAACATATCTGATGGTCCTTTTCATGCTTTTTTCAGCCGGAGAAAGCTATGCAGTTCTCAATGCCCCGGCACTGCGCTGTGTGAATGTGCAAGCCACCGGCGATGTTGAAATCTCCTGGGTTATCCCCGGAGACCCGGGTGCTGTGTTCGATGCCTATTTGGTCTATTATGCCACTTCGGCCGCTGGTCCTTTCAATCTGATCGGTACCATCAACACTTATGCAAGCAGCTCATGGATTCATGTCGGAGCCAATGCTCAGGTTCAGCAGGGATTTTATTACATGGTTACCCGCTCTGACGCACCGCTTTATGAATATTCGGTTCCCAGCGACACACTAAGCAGTATGAAACTTATGGTGAGTAATCCCCTGAACGGCACTGCGGTTTTAAACTGGAACCCGCTGCATGCTCCGGTGCTGGCCTCTTCGGGTTTATACAACATTTATTACGAGTTCCCAGCAGGCATCTGGAACAGTGCAGGAACCACATCCATCAACGCATTCACCGATACCATCGACATTTGCAACGGAAGCATCGCTTTTCGGGTTGAACAAGCCGATGCCATGGGTTGTTTTTCGCTGTCATCGACCGACAGCGACATCTTTCAGAATCTTATTCCACCAGATATTCCGGTGCTGGACAGTGTAAGCGTTGATCCTTTAAGCAACGATGCTGTTCTTGGATGGCAGTCTTCTTATGCCGGTGATACCGAAGGCTACATCATTTATCAGTTCACCGGTGGCGTGTGGACACCCATCGATACGGTATGGGGCATTGGGAGTACATTTTACAGTTATGCAGCATCGAATGCAGGCACTTCTGCCGAATCGTATTGCATCGCTGCCATCGATTCGTGCGGCACCACAAGCCCCCTGACCGGCGGGCACACCACCATGCTTTTACAGGGAGTAGTCGATCCGTGCGCAAGAGCTGTCAACCTGAGTTGGTCTGAGTACTCCGGATTTCCCTCAGGCAGTCTCTATTATCGTGTGCTGGTTTCAGAAAACGGAGACCCCTACACCATTGCAGGAACGACAGACAGTACGGTAACTACTTTTGTTGCCGACAGCCTGAACGATGGAAGCACCTATTGCTTTTTGGTGCAGGCCATCGCTCCATCGGGTTTCAGCAGCAGCTCGCAGCTGGTTTGTCTTAGTGTTAATCTGCCAGACCTGCCTTCGTTTGCATTGATCCGTTATGTGAGCGTTGAAACAGACGGTTCGGCGCAAATATGTTGGGTGGTTGATTCAACAGTGTTTGTCACAGGTTACAGCCTGCAAAGGGCTGCAGGACCCTCAGGTCCCTGGACAGGCATTGATTATAAAACATACAGTGGAACCGGCACATTTGTATTTCATGATCTGAATGCAAATGCCGATCTGCAAAGCATGTATTACCGTCTTGCAGTCATTGACAGTTGCAGCAACGAAGGGATGTATTCGCCTGTTGCGAGGAGTCTTTTTCTGAAAGGCACCCCGATGGACGATCTGACCAACGAATTGATTTGGAACGACTATGAAGGCTGGCCCACCGGAGTTTCAGAACTACAACTATTCAGAAGCAACGACGGCATCGCAGGGCCGCTGCCTGTGGCTGTATTTTTCCCAGGCACACAACTTCACAGCGATGATGTTGCTGCATTTTATCTCGGCAACGGGTTGTTTACCTACAGGATGATGGCACTTGAAAATGCCGGCAATCCATACGGCTATGCTGATACGGCTTGGTCAAATGTTGCAGTGGTTCAGCAATGGCCGCGGCTGTTTATGGCCAATGCTTTTGCTCCGGAAGGATACAATACGGTATATTGCCCCATGGGTGTGTTTATTGACCACAGCTCATATGAATTTATTATTTTCAGCGAAGGTGGCGAAGAGGTCTTTCACACCACCGATTTTTTCGCCTGCTGGGATGGCAGCAACGATGGCGGACCCGCACCCGGTGGAGTTTACCATTACATACTACGGCTGATATTGCCCGGCGAACAGGAATTCCTGAAGCGCGGACACATCACCTTAATACGATAGTGTCGTTTTGAAAAAAGACAGACTTATTGCTTGGTATAAACGATGCTTTCAATCTGCATGGTCCAGATTGAGCCATTGAGAGTTGGCACCTGAGCAACCTCAAATTTTTCCTTATCAATCTGAAGGGTGTTATCGTAATATCTTGCTTTCCCAGTAAAACTCTCTTCGACAGTAATGCTTGTTCCCGAGTATTTGCTGTAGGTGGCCTTTCCATCGTCAGAAATTAAAATTTGATAAGTATTTGTAGCACTTGCCCCATACCAGTTTCCAATTAAGTCGGTGGCATTTTTATCGACTGTTTTGTGACAGGAACTGAAAGACACAGTTGCAACAATAATTAAAAATAAGGGAAAAAGCTTTTTCATGGTAAGAATGTTTTCGCAAAACTATTGTTTTTTTTCAAACGTTTGGGTGTGTGTCAAAAAATATTGATCCTTGACCAGTGAAACAAATTCCCTTAAAACGAGGATGATGCTGGCGGGTGAGTGAAGGCGGATAAATAGCTCTCAATCCACACACCTAATCATGATTTTACCGAAGCAGTTGTCAGATTCGACCTTGTTTCCGTTGCCGTCGGTGAATGTCTGACCTTTTCGGCAATACTGTTTTGAAGGCTTAAGCACTTTCATTTCAACAAAATCGACCTCACGTTCAACGGTATATCGCATGCAGCAATTCACCACCCCCAGAGCGATAAAGGCATTTTCGGGACCCGTGATCAGGTATTCCTGCTTGTCGAAATAAAACACTTCGTTGTATTGCACGGTATCGAGTTTCGACAGGGTGCCTGCATCGAGCACCATGGTTTGTCCGGTTACCGTATTCTTCACGGTCAGCGATCCTTTTGTGTGATGATCGATGCCCAAACCGTGTCCCACTTCGTGTGGAACCATGGCATCGAATGCAATTTGAATAACCTGTTGCTGAACTGCCAGCGGATATTTATCCCAGAGGGCTTTATGTGTGGTGTTGAGCATAAGCCCGGCCATTACACCCATCATTTTTTGCTTCATCACTTCGTATTGCGGCAACACCACCAAATGGGCATAGCGCAGGGGTGAAGGCTGGCCTGGTTTTGTTTCGCCATAGCACACTGTTACGCCTCCTGCCGAGGTATTGTGCGGGCTTTGGAGCACATACATGGCAAATTGTAAATTATTGCGTAAGGTATCGGGGCTGTTGGGATTAATGCGTCGGTATTCCTTTTTGATCCATGTTGCCAGCGTGGCATTGGCAGCGGCATTTTGATCATCGCTCTCAGATGCTTTCACTACCGAAGCAACCTGATCCTGCGGGGGCAGTTTAAGCTGTTCCCTGTTGACGTAATGCCAATGACACTCGGCGGGGTTATCGCCAGCCACATGACGTGCAAATAGCCCGTCGGCATCAAAAACAAATACGTCGCGGCACAAAGGACTGGTTCGCACAAGCTTTCCGCTGCGCAGGGTGTGATCTGCATCGCACGAGGCCACCACATCGCTTTCGCATATAAAGCCACGATACTCTTCGAAAACTGACAATCCATCGCCTTCTCTGCCCTGCCCTGCCGGCAATTGATCCTTGTCTTCAAGCTTGTCGGCACCTTCAATACCCATGTCCTTTTCCCATTGATCGGCCATGCAGTTGGCGTTCATATCGTAGGGAACAAGCATTCGGTTTTTGTTGTCGTATGGACAAAGGGCACGTTCGAAATTTTTCATGCTGACCGCCTGCACCTGAGCATGAGCGCCGAAATCACGCGTGCAAAGCACCACGGTGGCTGTTTTCACTTTTTGGGTAGTTATCGCTGTGCTGTCGTTCAGAATTTTAATGTTCGGGTCGCTTTGTTTATCCTGCGGAGCAAAATACACATCGGCCAGTTCCTTTGGCGGCTTGTCAGCAGGCAACGGGTAATTGGTGCTGATGCCGGGCAACCTCGACGTTTTAATGATTTCAAAACGAACAGAGTCTTTTTCCTGCCCGCCTTCGTCGAATGAGGCCTTGATGCTGATGGTACTTTGTGTTTCAGGGTAATCGGGATGTCCGGGAAGCCATTTTTTGTATTCATCTTCGTTTTCAGCCTCGATGGTGAAGCCTGGTTTTTTGCCAATGACGACTGTTGCCGACCATCTGACCTTTCGCACAATTTTTTTGTATCCATCGTCATAGGTGCTGATGTAGTATCCTGAAGATGCAAAAGTTTGCATGGCCGGTTTTTCTCTCATGAAGCGGATGAATACCGCTGTGTCGATTTTCATCAGGCTCAGTTCTTCCTGCAGCTCATATTTTCCGACATCAGCATCGGTTTCGCGCTCATATCGGCGATAGTAGCCATCGGAGCCGATCCACGCACCGCTGCCATCGTCGGTGGCCATGTAATGATCTTCCTGCGGGTTGATATCGACAGCCAGCATTCGGCTGGTTTCGTGCTTCTCCCATTTTCTTTCGCATTTATCATCCGGATAATAGGCAATCATTTCGCTACGCTCACCTTTGATGACAGCATTTTCGGCAGATCCGTTTTCGATGAAAGTGCCTGCAGAATTAAAGGAAAGAAACAGATAGCGGTTGCAGTTTTCGATGCCCACCAGCGATACTCTGAAATTTCCGTTGGGCATCCCATGAGCTGTTGCCGAACCAAAACCACTGCTGGTTTCGTTCAAAATGATTTTATAATCCGGATCGCATTCGAACGTATTGTCGCAGGGGTCCTTCCCGTATTTCTCAGTTTCAAATTGACCAATCACGGGATATTTCGGAATGTCGTAGTTTTTTCCGTCATACACCGTGGCTCCTTCGGGCAGCGTCTGGGAGTAATTATTCAGATAAAAGCGGGTGCCCAGCCAGCCATTTTTCGGAGGAAACATTTTCATCAGATCCAAATCTTCGAGCGAAGTGTAAATCTGTCCTTTAAGATTGGTACTGTAGCTTTCGCTGCGCTTAGTTTTTTCGCGCACAACGTCACCACAAAATTCTTCTTCCTCCACATCGATGCGAAGGGTCATGCTACCTTCGACCAATGGCGTTCCGTATTCGAACTGCGCAAAAGAGGTCATTACAAGCATTGTAAAAAACAACGAAACGATGGAACGGTTCATACCTGCATATTTTTTCAAAAGTACGCAGGAATTTGATTTGATGAAAATACATTATGTGCAATTCCCTTAAAAACGGGAGAGCAAGCATGGTTTTTACATGCTGATATTTGCCCGGTGACAACAAATGATGCAAACTTGCATTGAAAAAGATTTCGCCACCCTGCCCTCAGCAAACAGTTTCTGTTTCGATCGCTTAGGCAACTCCAATGATGTTAAGATACAAGACAAAAGATGAACGAATGTTGGAAGCAATCACAACTGTTTCACCATCATGATAGGCTGCAGTAAAATGCGATACGTCCCAAACGTCAATGAGTCGGGAAAAGAAATGAATATGACAGACACTTAATCGGTTCGAAATGAATTGCAACCTTTCACAGATTATTTTCTGCTCTTTTGCTTTGCTGCAGCTCTTCTTTTTTGCTCCGCATCGCGGGCTTCCTTGCGTCGACGTATTTCTTCGGCCGATCGTGCTTCGTCGAGGGGCCATGGATGTGAAGCATTGACAGGGATTTTGCGTCCTGTCAGCTTCTCGATATCACGTAGCAAAGGTTTTTCGTCGAGATCGCAAAACGAAAACGAAATGCCGTTTTTTCCTGCGCGGCCTGTGCGTCCGATCCGATGCACATAGGTTTCAGGAACCTCGGGTATGTCCATATTTACCACGGCTGAAATGCCTTCGATGTCAAGCCCTCTGGCTGCGATGTCCGATGCCACCAGCACACGGCTCTGGCCACTGCGAAACTGTTCGAGCGCTCGCTGACGGTTGTTCTGCGTTTTATCGCCATGAATCACCGATGCATTGATTTTGTTTTTACTCAGAAAACGTCCGGTTTTGTCAGCCCCGTGTTTTGTACGCGTAAAAACCAGCACTGAAGTCAATTCCCTGTCGCGAAGCACATGCAGCAACAAATTGTTTTTATCGGCCCTTTCCACAAAAAACACATGCTGATCGATGATATCGACCGTTGAAGACACCGGAGTAACTTCGATATGGACAGGTTTATGCAAGATGGTAGAAGCAAGCTTCGATACCTCGGGTGGCATGGTTGCCGAAAAAAACAAAGTTTGTCGTTTCTGAGGCACCAGTGCAAGGATTTTCTTTACGTCGTTGATAAAACCCATATCGAGCATACGGTCGGCTTCGTCGAGCACAAGGATGTTCACATGTTTCAGCGAGATGAGACCCTGCTGTATGAGATCGAGCAAGCGCCCAGGGGTCGCCACCAGAATGCAGGCACCTTTTCTCAAGGCATCTACCTGAGGGTTTTGCGGAACACCGCCAAAAATTACCTGATGCGGAATCTGAAGGAACTTGCCATATGCAGCAAAGCTTTCGTTGATTTGCAATGCCAGCTCACGGGTGGGCGTAAGCACAAGCGTTCTGATCATTTTTCGGTTGTGATCTTCGCTGATTTGTGCATGCATGTGTTGCAGCACCGGAATGGCAAAGGCAGCAGTTTTACCGGTGCCGGTTTGGGCGCAGCCAAGAATATCGAGCCCCTGTAAAGCAACAGGAATGGATTCGGCCTGAATGGGAGTTGGTGTTGAATACGCTTCGGAAATCAGAGCCTTTCGGATGGGCTCAATGAGAGAAAAATCGTCAAATGTCATGAAAAAAAATTTGTGAGAAATGATAAACTATGAAACACATCAATGTATAGAAATCAGTTTCCCTTTAAGATTAGCTGCAAAGATAGGCATTATTATCCATTTAGATCAATTTGAGATTTAATGAGAATATGGATGAATAAAAACAAGCATTAACCATACTGGCCAAACGCTGAGGTTTCAGCGACACACATTGAATCACCAAGTCACATCAGTCGAGAAATAACTTCAGAAATTCATCCTTTTTATTTCTTGAAACGGGAATGATGGTTCCATCGGACATTTCGACCTCCCCACCCTGACCGCGGAAGTACTTTTTCACAGCGGTAAGGTTAATGAGGTGCGACTGATGAATCCGGAAAAATCCAAATCCTGTGAGGATCTGCTCAAATTCCTTCATCGTTTTAGACACAATGATTTGCTTGTTATCGGTAAGGATAAACGTGGTATAGTTTCTTTCTGATTCACATCGGATAATATCGCTGACACGAACAATCTCGAATCCATTAAGGGTGGGCAAGACCATACGTTTAAGGTCATTGCTGTTTGATTCGATATTTTCGATGAGCACTTTAATGACTGATTTTTCAGCAGAGGCATCGGTTTTACGGCCTTCGAAGCGGTTGAG
>CAZLHV010000004.1:15825-40713 GCA_964559205.1 uncultured Bacteroidaceae bacterium | reverse complement strand
TTCACAAGCACAGATCCTGAAGCATCGCCGCAATACTCATCCTGAGTTAACACCGATGCCGATAACGTTCCGGACGAATGTGCCACTGTCCACGAACCGCTTGCCTGACAACCCGAAGCATCTGTAATGGTCAGACTGTATAGTCCGGAACCAATTCCTGTATTGCTCTGGCTATGAGAACCATTGCTCCAGTCAAATGTATATGGAGGCAAGCCTCCCGATACTGTGATATTTATTTCTCCATTTGCCGATGCACATACTGCAGGTGTGATACTTGCCGATGCAATTTGAAGATCAGAACCCTGATTGATTACGGTATATGTACCCTGATCGGTGCATCCGCCATTATCGCTTACAAAAACCTGATATACACCGGCTTGAAGCGCTGAAATATCCTGAGTCGTTGCTCCATTGCTCCAAACATAGGTGTATGGGATGGTGCCCCCGGCCACCGAAATATCTACAGAACCGTCTGTGGAATTGCAATGCTCATCGATGATGGTCTCGTCAGTGATACCAAATGCACCGTTGTCATCGATAACCACTCCCTGAGTAATCAGCGAGCAACCTGAAGCATCCGTCACTGTAACCGAATAAATTCCTGCAGTCAGCCCGATCAAATCCTCAGTGTGCGCGCCGTTGCTCCAAGTAAACAAATATGGGACAGCCCCACCGCTCACCGAGAGATTGATTCGCCCATTGTTCTGATTGCACACTTCATTCACAACCACAAACCCTGTTTCGATAAGGGTTCCGGGCTGATCAGATACGGTCAGCACCGGCGATACTATTTCACAGCCCGATGCATCGGTCACCGTGCAATAATAATCACCTGCTGACAGCGAAGTCCGGTCCTCAATCGTTTGCGCATCATTCCACAAATACGTGTATGGTCCAGTTCCACCGCTCACCGAAAGATTGATGGCTCCGGTGTTGCTGTTGCAAACTTCATCGCTGACCTGATAACCCAGCGACAGCGTACCTGATGCAGCATTCACCTGAGCCGAACCCGTCACACTACACCCGCCAGCCGAAGTCACTGTATAGTAGTAAACGCCGGCACTTAACCCTGAAATACCTTGCGTGGTTGCGGCATTGCTCCATTCAAAGGCATAAGGGCTCACGCCGCCACTTACAGACAGCGTCACCGCTCCATTCAATTGCGCACAAATCTCATCGTTGACCTGAGCAGACACGGTCATGCCACCTGCATAATTGCCCACCATCACGGGACCGGCAATATAATCACAGGCGGTCTGATCACTAATCGTACAAATATAGGTGCCCTGGTTTAAACCTCCAATATCCTGAGTGGTAGACGCATTGCTCCATGTATAAGTTAAAGCGCCGTTGCCTCCAGAAACCTGAAGATCGATGGATCCGGTTCCATCACCACAAACTTCATTGGTGACCTGCCATTGAGCCGAAATGTTATTGGCAAGATTCTGCACAGTGGCCGAATGAATCTGCTGACAACCAGCCGCATCGCTCACAGTCACCCCATATACGCCTGCCTGCAATCCGCTCAGATCCTGGCTCGTCGCGCTGTTGCTCCAGAGATAGTCAATTGTACCCACACCGCCAGTGACATAAAGGTCGATGGATCCATTGGCATTTCCACAGGTTTCATCGCTGATTACCGCATTCGGAATTGAAAGTGTACCCGCCTGATTTGAAACTGATTCCTGATAAACGAGTTCACAACCATCGGCATCGGTGATGGTAAGCGTATATGTGCCCGCATGAAGCGAATAAATATCCTGCTGTACAGAACCGTTCGACCAAAAATAACTTATTGGCGAAGTGCCTCCGGTAACATCTATGTTAATGTACCCAAGACCGTTTCCGCACACCTCATCGCCTGCTGTTCCCGTCTGAACAATTAATGTTCCTGCACTGTTGAACAAATGAACCGGGCCAGTGGTAGCTATACAACCTCCACTGTTGCTCACTGTACAATTATAAGTACCTGCATGAAGTGCTGAAATATCCTCGGTAACCGCACCGTTGCTCCATAGATAACTCAGACCAGTTCCGCTGCACGTAAGGTTGATTGCTCCATTTTGATTTCCGCAAATCTCGTTCGTCACGTCTACGTCGGTGATGCTCACCGGTCCCGACAGATTAGACAGGTTGTATGTTTTCACCAGACTGCAGCCTCCGGCATCACTGATAGTGCATGTGTAGGTTCCGGCAGGAATGCTGCTCAGCGATTGTGTGGTTGAACCTGTACTCCAGAGAAATGTTTTATTACCAAAGCCACCGGTCACATTCTGTGTGATGGCACCGTTGGATGCTCCACACGATGCATGGGTCAGTATGGCGCTTGCCTGCAGGTCACCGGCATCGTTCTGGATCGTAAAAGACTGAATCAGGACACAGGAAGATGCATCAGTTACTGTAACTGTGTGACTGCCGGCAGGTAATGAACTCACATCTTCAGAAAAAGTTGCATTGCTCCACTGATAAGCATAGGGCATGGCTCCGCCACTCACTGAAATATCGATGCTGCCGTTTTGAGTACCACAGGTTTCATTATTTAATGCATTCACCTGTAGCGTTAATGATCCGGTATTGTTTAATACAACAAACGAAGCAGTTTTCACACACTGGTTGGCGTCGGTCACGGTGACCGAATATGTTCCCTGAGTCAGTCCTCCAATGTCTTCAAGCGACGACCCGTTGGACCATTGCACAATATAAGGCCAAACCGCCTGACTGACAGAAATATCGATGCTGCCGCTCCCCTGCCCGCAAGCATCATTTGTCACACTGTTCTGCACAATATCCAAATAGCAATAGGCTGCACAATTACTCACATCGTTCGACACAAACCACGAACCGGTTGCTGTGCAACCATATGCATCGGTTACCGTTAAGGAATATGTTCCGGTGCTCAGTGAACCAATGGCCGATGTAGTGGCCCCGTTGCTCCATATATAGCCATACGACCCGCTTCCACCTGACGCCAGAACACTCAGGCTGCCATTTGCAGTTGAACAAAACTCATTGGATGACGAAACCAGCGAAATCTGAACCGGTGCATTCTCGATGACTTCAAACAATCTGATTAGTTGACAGCCGCCTGCATCGGTGATGGTCACCGTGTACGTGCCGGGTGACAAACCTGAAATGTCTTCAGTCGTTGCAGCATTGCTCCACAAATATGAATATCCGGGCGTTCCACCGTTTGCCTGAATATCGATGGCCCCGCTGTTCGATCCCGAACAATACACCGGAGTGATTACTGACGAAACAGACATCGAGCCGGAATTGCTCACCGCAAAGGAAGTCGAATCCTGACATCCATGATTGTCACTAACCGTGAGTGTATACACACCTGCCGCAAGCCCGGCGATGTCCTCTGTTGTAGCCCCGGTACTCCACAAATAAGCGAAGGGTGGAAAATCACCCGTCACCGACACATTAATAGCCCCGTTTGAAGATCCGCAGGTGGCCTGCGTGATGAAATGACTCACATCGATGGGATCAGGCTCGGTCAGAATCACTGTGGTATCAGGAAGATTGCCGACAAAACTAATGCTCCAGTTAAAGATGTACCCGTTATCAAGGTACATGTGATCGATGACTTGAATCACCCAGTTCCCATTCAAAGGCGTGCCGATCAAATTGCTCAAACTCCCTTCGGGTGCGTATGATCCACCCGGCAAATAGTAATCGGTATAGGTATGTCCTTGCAAATCGGTGTAATTGCGCTGAAAGGTGTAGGCCGTCGAACCCATCGTTCCATACATGGGATTCGAATTGAAGCAGTAGTCATAACCTATGCCCGGGTCCGTTAGTGTTGAACTGGCCGAACCGTCAACCGGGCCCGTGGCAATGGGTTCACCCAAATCGGTTGACCCGCCCTGATAGGCACTCTTCAACACTACACTTTGTCCGCCCGGCGCAATGAGAGTCATCGACAAATCGCCCATATAACTGTGCTCCATGTTCAGACAAATATTCTGCAATTCACTCAGCGAATTAAGTGTCTGACCGGGATTAAAGCCACTGATGGGCAGTGTCGAGGTATACATGGCTCCTGAGCCATCTGGTAGAAAGGTTGTACCCGCGTTGAACAAGCCCCCGATCACCAAGGCTTCGGCTTTGCAACCATACGAATCATATACATAGACCACATACTGACCCGCATCTAGACCCGTCACCGGATTTGTGGTGTATGGAGTAGTTTGGCCTCCCTGATCTTTCACATGATAGGTGTAGGGCGGAAAACCCCCGCTGGCATTGATCAGGATCTCGCCCGACTGATCGCTGAAACAGTCGAGATTGGTTCCACTTAGTGTATATGTGATAGGCTGTGCATCATTGATGTATAAGAAGGCTGTATCCCAGTCACTGCAAATTTCAGGCTTGTAAATAATTAATATCGTTTCCTGACCTTCAACAAGACCATCCGAAACCGCATGAATAAACACCTGAGCCTGTGTCTGACCCGCAGGAATGGTTAAACTGCTGGCAATGGGACTGTAATCGACTCCGTTGGTTGCAGTACCTGCAATCTGATAGTTAATGGTTTTGTCAGTAGCCGACGGCTGATCGAGCGAAAATGTGAAACTGGCCTCGATACAGCCCTCCAGCGCAATATTGTCGGAGTTTATCGTATTGGTATTTACATCGACAATTCCCTGAATGAGACTATTTTCCTGCAGCAAAACCGCAGAGTTATACTGGGCATCCCCGGCGTCGGCAATCACCAGCTTAAGGTGATAGGTCGAACATGGCGTCAGTCCGTCACGCCGTGCAGTGAGCAACGTGGTGAAAGCATCAAACGATACTTCCTGTCCGCCGCTGTTGTCAACATAGAACTGATTATTTGTTACCGCATTGATGTTGTTGATCGCCACAGCCGTACTCGTATTGGGGATCAATGCAATGTTTTCTTCTCCTGTAATGCCCGGCCCTGAAATGAAAAATGCAAATACATCGTTGTACGACGAATTGTTAGGTGGCGCATATTCAGGATACTCTTCCGATGCGAAAATGTAATTAAACTGAATGAAATCGGATTGCACCGTGAAATCAAACTCCAATGTCATGGCATCATACGACTGAGCTCCGGCCAAAGTGGTCATTTGAGCCGTTCCGGCTGTCCCGAGATTGTTCGAAGTGTTTCCTGCCGCATTCGGACCCGGAGCTGTCGATACCCGGCCGGTTGACAAAATAACCCCCGAAGTCATGCCTAATGTTGTATTTCCATTCGCAAAACTGCCGCGGGCAAGATTCGATCCTGTTAACGTGGCATTACTGACCACCAGATTGCTGCCAGCAAGCAACTCGGCCAACTGCTGTGCTGTGGGGGTGGTGTTGACTGTAATCTGTGCATAGATGCCCAATACTGAGCCCATTAGCATCAGGAACGGTAAAATTATTTTCATGGGGTGCGGATAACTTTTCTTTTGACACCATATTTTATCAGAGGTTGTATGACCAAAGAAAATAAATTACTGACAGTCAGGCAAAAAACCATTTATCCTTGCTGTTATTCTCAAAACTCCAGCAAAAGCGTTCTACTCATTATCATGCACGCTATTCCGACTTCGGCCTATATAACAATACCAGTGTTTTTGCTTGTACGGATCACAAGGCACCTAAAGAAAGGCATTTCATTGGAAACTTCTCAAACTTATCACATTTTAACTCATTAAAACTGATCCAACCATTTCCCAATTTTTGTCCAATAATCAAATGTAAATGAATCTGGTTATTGAGTTTTCTTTTCCATTATCATATGTGCAGCAGGAAACGTCATGGTCTCTTTCATCATAAAAGAAATTTTACAGATATGCAAACAATGAATGAGCTCAATTACCCATGAAATTGTATGAGAACTCGCCAACCCGCCTTAACAATATCTTCGGAATCACTTCCCGAGGCTGTGTTCAGCACCATCTATTTTGATTTTCTACATACTTCCATTTATTTTCGCTATTTTTGCAAAAAAAACAGCATGAAACACCTATTTTTGTTCATTTTGATGTCAGCGTGCGGACTTTTTGTACACGCTCAGGCTGATATGTTCACAGGCATTACTCAAAATGAAGCCAATCTCGGAACTTCGCCCCAAAGCAAAGCCCAATGGGATCTTCAGACGTCGTTCAATTCTACTCTAAGTGCCGGAGGCTCAACCGGTATGGCCGGGGTGGTGTTTTTCAACAACGAATTCTGGGTTTCCAAATGGCAAACCGACACCCTCATCCGCTTTGATAACAGCGGCACCATGATCGAAAAATTTCTGGTAGCAGGCCTCACGGGGGTTCGCGCCATCACCACCAACGGTACGTACCTCTACATGGCCACCAACACCAACACCATTTATCGGGTCGACCCGGTCACCAAAACTCTGGCTCCTCCGCACATCACCAGTGCTTCAGTCAATCCCAGTCGTTTTCTCACTTACGATGCCACACTCGATGGTGGAGCCGGCGGCTTCTGGACCGGAAACTTCAACACCGACATCGATGCCATTTCAATGAGTGGAGCTGTGCTGACAACCATTCCTGCAGCTACGCATACCCTCACCGGAATGTATGGTGCTGCTGTCGATCGAATCTCAAGCGGAGGCCCTTATCTTTGGGTTTTTCATCAGGGAGGAACCAACAATACCCAAATAACAGCTATTCAACTCACTACAGGTTTACCTTCTGCATTAACCTACGACATGTTCCCTCCCCTTCAAACTGCACACGGTCTCAGTTCGTGTCTTGCCGGTGGAGCCTGCATCACCAATCAAATCAGTGCTGGCACATTATCATTCGTTGGCGTAGCTCAGGGAACTCCTTCAAACGTGGTTTTTGCAATCGAACTCGACCCAGCCAACCAACCCGACGACATCAGCGGTGAAAATATTGTTCCCACCAGGGGCTACACACAAATTCCTGTCCGTCAGGTTACAGCCGAAACATTCGATGTGACATTCACCAACACTGGACTCAATCCTGCCGACACTGTATATATCGACTTGAATTATTATTTCAATGGTTCGCTGGTAGGTTCCGATCAAATTTTTGCCGTTGACGTATTAAGCGGAGCCACGATCACCAACACCACCAATCCCTATACCCCTTTCAACGGTCAGGGAACCTATACTGCCGAAGCGATTCTTTCAACCAGCAGCGACTACATCGATGAAGCTCCTGAAAATGACACGCTGCGCTTTGACTTTGTAGTGACCGATTCGATATATGCCCGCGACAACAATGTAGCCACCGGTACCCCATACACTCTGGCCACAGGCTCCTGGTCCTATGTGGCTTCGATGTTCGAACTGATTACACCCGACACCTTAAAAGGAGTAATCATTGTTTATGAAACCCCGAAGACAGGCGACAGCACCTATGCAGTGGCCTACGGTATCACCGCCGGATTACCTTTGACCCAGACAGCTTTGGGCGACTTGGTAATCATCGACTCAACCGTGAATCAATACTACCTGCCTTTCTTAAATCCCGTGCCTCTCACTGCCGGCGAATATGCGTTTGGCTGCTACAAGGATGTTGATACTGATCTTGGACTGGCACAATCATCGTCCGTGTTCACCCCCGATGTCAACTTCTACTACACTTCATCCTCATCCACATGGAGCATTTCCGGTGTGTATACAGCCCGTTTCATCCGTCCGGTTTTCAAAGCCATGACCGGAACAGGTATAGCTGATTCCGAAAACCCTTCGTTCAAACTCTATCCCGTTCCTGCAAACGATGTTGTTCATGTAGTCTTTGACAACAAAACAACGCAGGATCAACTTGTCACAGTGTCAGACCAAACCGGTCGTGTGGTGCTTAACCAGATCGTTGCTCCGAATGTGATGCAGCTTGAAATGAATGTTTCGGAGCTTGAGCCCGGCATCTACTTCCTCACAAAACACAACATGACTCAGTCCGAAACCATCAGACTGATTGTTGAATAATTTTGAAAGCGCCGAAAGGCGCTTTTTTTTCTAACTCATACGTAATATAAAAAGTTATCACATGAAAGCATTTTTCGGAATCGTTCTGCTGCTGGTCTCGCTAACCACCAATGCCCAGAAAGTGTCTCTGTCCCTTGCTTATGAAACAGCTCACGGATTCTTTGTTCAATGCAATCAGCCAACCGGCACATTGGTTCAGGCCGACATTCTGGTGCATTCAGACGACACACTGGCATTCATATTCACCAATTCACAATCATCGTGGGTGGTGGTGGCTGCCAACCAAAGTGTGAGACCTGTGCAGGCATTTTCTTTTCTATCGGAATACCGCATCGAACCTGCTTTCAGCCGAATGATTGTCTCTTCGCTGCACCAACAGCTGGCAGGCTCACAAAACCTGCTCCCCCATCAAAAAGCTCTCATTCAAAACGAATGGATCAGTCTGAAGGAATCAACATCCGGCTCGCCAAAAGTGCAGCAATGGCCTGCCGATGGAACCACCAGCACTGGGGGCTGGATCGAAACACACTGGACACAATCGGCCCCTTACAATCAGTTTTGTCCACTCGATCCTGTCACAGGTCAGCGAAGCTACACGGGATGTCCTGCGACTGCAATGGCTCAGATCATCAACTACTTAAAAACCACACAGGGCACACGATTCGATGATGGCGATGACTATTATCACAATTACGCCGGTCGTCAATACCACATCGATGATGACTTTGCCGCCAACGGCTTCCTGTCCTTTCCTGACCTCAACACATGGCTCGATTCATGCGATGCTCTGTTTGCTCAGGGTATGGATGCCTCAGGTGCAACCGCTGCTGCGCTCACCTTTGCCTGTGGCACCGCTTGCGTTCAGGTTTACACCTCGCAGGGATCAGGCACCTTCAGTGTAAATCAGGCCTTCGATGCCTACGGCCGCTTTGGTTTTCTTTCCGCAGCATTACACACCAACACCGATTCTGTAATGTATTATTCCCTGATTCAGAATATGAAAAATGCCTATCCTGCCCATCTGGCCGTCGTCGACTCGGCCTGGAGCGTCGGACACAATGTGGTGGTCGACGGATACCGCAGCGATGGCTATTTTCATATCAATTTTGGATGGGGCGGCTCAAACGACGGATGGTGGCTCATTCCCGATCCTTCTTTCCCTTACGCCATGGGTGTCCTCGAAGGCATTGTCCTTGATATTATTCCGGTTTCGGCCGGGCTTAATGATGACCTTTCATCAAGCACCCTCAACATCTGGCCAAATCCAGCTCAAGAAAAGCTTTTCATCAGCCCTCAGCAAGTACTTGGCCATTCTTACAGCATATACAGTACCGACGGCCGCATCCTGCTACATGGCACAGCCAACAAAAGCATTGACATCAGCGCTTTGCCGGCCGGATGCTATCTCCTGACTATTAAAGGGGACAATGGTTTGCTGAGTCGGCAATTTTTAAAGCAATAATCAACTCACCCGGTACACGACACCTCTTTCGCTCAGGTGATTCATTACATACTGAAAACAACGCTCATCCTCGCCCACGAGTTCAGGAGGATACACGCCATGTTTTGAAAACACTCCATCGAGAATCAGTCCTGCACCAGCAGTGCCGGTGTATCCTGTGGTTCTGGCCATCGACGATACCTTTTCTAACGGGTCATACTCATCAAACAAGTCGTATTGTACCGAAGCATACTTTCCTTCCGATTCGCCCGAAAGCGACACACGCATAACCGTAAATTCCCGCTCTTCGCTACCAAGTTTCCACGATTTGAAAAGCAACGAAGTGGTAAAATCGAATGGAACAACATTGCTCCCGCCAACAGCAACGGGCTCATGGCTGAAAAATCCCGAACTCATGAGCGCCTGAATCAGCCTGATATGACCAGGATATCGAAGTGTTTTTTCCTTCATCGATGGAATGCCCGGTAATGTAAACAAAAGCGATCTTAGTCCATCCGTATTAAAAGCCTCCAGAGTGCCAATGTGGTCGAAATGAATCAATTCGGGATCACTCATGGCTGGACGGGTCACCAACACGCCGTTTTCTTTCAGCCTTGCAGGTCTGGTATATTCTTCCACCACATCGATCGGCGAAAACGGGGCTTTATACTCAAAAGGAAAAGACCTGACCAGTGGCAATCCGCCCACCATATAACTAAACTCATTCACTTTCATCCGGTGATAATGATATCCGGCAATCAGGTTGGGCATTCCGGGTGCCACACCCATATCGGCAATCCCTGTCACTCCTCTGGCTTTTGCCAATTCATCAAGTTGCAAAATATCTTCAGGCAAAAACGAAATATCCACAAAATTCTTTCCCGCTTCAATCACCGTTTTAAGCGTCTGAAATCCCAGAAAACCAGGTACTGCTGAAACCACCAAATCGAAAGGGGCAATCAGTTGAGCCACCACTGTTGAATCAGACAAATCGGTACAATGTTTTTCAACGCCGTTCAATTGAACCGTTTCAAGAGCATGCTCCGAACGATCGACCACAGCCACACGGTGTTTTTTTGCCAGGTCGAGCACCATAGCACGGCCGACCATTCCACAACCCAAAACAATCACAGATGCCATAATGAAGTTTTTGGTAAAGATAAAAAAAAAGGCATGGTTTGAAACCATGCCGATCAAATATTTAACGCAATGATATCAGGCAGTACGGAAAATGCTGATATGACGCACTGACAGCTGATACATTCCGAAGAAAAGCATGGAGAATACAAGTGTTCCCGCAAGTTCATTCTTAAAGAAAGGTAAAGCAAGGGCAAAACATTGTTGCAAACCTTCGGCAGTCATCGGATACCATAAGCCTTCGGCCCAAACACCAAAATTGGTCAGCACAAAGAATAAGACACTCGATACCAGTGATGCCAAAACGACATTGACCGTACGGAGATGATTCCTAAGCCAGAGGCCGATCAGAGAAACAATGACAAACGAACCATAGACAAAGGCCATTAGAAAACCTGAATAAAATCCAATCACGAGATCGGAAAGAAACAGCACCGCAAGAGGCAGGATAACGGCAAATTGTTTCTTGCTGATCAATGCGCCACCGAGCAGGGCCATGGCCATCACCGGAGTAACATTTGGTATGTCAATGATCATGCGGAGAACAGCAAAAAGAACGATGATGCCGGTAATCAGTGCAAAACGGTAAGCTGAGACTTTATCTTTCATACATTTGAGATTTGTTGCAAAAGTAAAACATTTTTTATCAGTACAGTTGAAAATTTCAGCAACTATTTCAAGAGAAAATCGACCGAAATTCAAGCTGATGAATGGTCAAATCAAGCTGCGCTTTATTTTAATATGTGGATTCTTTGATGAGCACAGATCGATGAACTGATTGTACATTTGGTTCATAAGTGCAGGGACAAATTTCACCACTTTCTTCTCCCCTTCGGCCGAAGTGTAGTAAAATTTCACACTCTCAAGGGCAGATGCCAGTCTGATCAAAGGCTTGCTTCCAGCATATATATTTTCGAGAGGAACTTTCTCCTCCATATTTTTACTGTGCCGCACATACATAAAGTTTTCGTCGGCAAACACTTTCCGCATCTGACTGAGTGAACGGAACGAAACCCATGCAAACAGTGCAAATACAAGTGCCAAAGCCAAAAATACAGCGTTGAACTCCGTGATGCAAAGCCATGCCATTAACAATATCAGCAAAATCCAGGTGCCGAAAAATACATAAACCGGCAGGCGTTGACCCACTGCCGATATACGGGTTTTCTTTTCAAGATAAACCCTTCTGAGTTCTTTAATATCGCTCATGATATGAGTATTTGATTAACCGACTGCACCAGCAAGTCTGAACAGCACACCTGTCGACGTGGTGATCCGGACCACCAGCAGACTGATTTTTATTTTACGTCCGTCGTTTGTGTCGATTCTGTAATTCACCGAAGCATAAGCCGGACTATTGGTTTCGCTGTCAAATTCGCCCATTTTCATGTAGGTGCATTTCTTTACTTCGTTCAGCGTGGCACACATAAACGTTTTGTTGTCGGCCGTACTGTAACCGCAAAACAACTCATTGATAAACTTTGACGTGTCGTTTTTATGAGTGCCGATGAGTTGCACCTGTTTGTAAGAACCATCGAGCAAAACCAGAATGCCTTTCAAATCATGGCTGGTGACCCTTGCTGCAAACTTCTTCAATAGTTTGGTGGGTTTCTTTTCCATGCTTTCTGCACTGGCACTTTGAGTCACGCCTGCAAACACCCACAATGCCATCACTAAGTACAAAATCCTTCTCATGTTTTTTTTTGTAAAGTAAATCATTTTTTCCGAAACAAAAGCCCGAAAAAAAACCTCAATTCGCCAAACGGTCTCAGTGCCTGCTGAGACAACTGATTCAGAAAAGGTCGAAAAAAATCATACCTTTGTACTATGAAATCAGATCCGGAAAATATTCGACGTCTGTTTCCGATCCTGGAACGTGAAGTCAACGGACGCCCGCTGGTATACTTCGACAATGCTGCTACCACTCAGAAACCCAATGCTGTAATCGATGCCGAAGCAGCATACTACCGAAGTCTAAACAGCAATGTTCACAGGGGAGTTCATTACTTGTCGACTCAGGCCACCATTGCCTACGAACAGGCCAGAAACACCATTCGTCAGTTCATCAATGCTTCTTCCGACAAAGAAGTTGTATTCACACGGGGAACGACCGAAAGCATCAATCTTGTGGCTTCCTCTTTCTGCTCCCTGCTCCCCGAAGGCAGCAACATCATTGTGTCTCAACTCGAACATCACAGCAATATCGTACCATGGCAGCTGGCCTGTCAACGATACCATCTTCAACTCAGGGTGGCGTCTTTGACCCCAGAAGGCATTATCGATATCCAACATCTGCAGTCACTCATCGATTCTCGAACTGCTTTGGTGAGTGTAGCATATATCAGCAACGTACTTGGCTCAGTCAACCCTGTCAGGGAGATCATTTCTATGGCTCATCAGGCTGGTGCAGCTGTTCTGATCGACGGAGCGCAATCTGTAGCACATCTTCCAACCGATGTTCAGGAACTGGATTGCGACTTCTTTGTTTTCTCCGCCCATAAAATGTACGGGCCAATGGGAATTGGTGTACTTTACGGAAAGGAGAAATGGCTCAGCCAAATGCCCCCGTATCAGGGCGGCGGTGAAATGATCAGCCATGTATCGTTCGAAGAAACGACCTACAACGAAGCTCCGTTCAAATTCGAAGCGGGTACTCCCAATGTGGCGGGTGCTCTGGCCCTTCAGGAAGCCATACACTTCATTCAACAATGCGAAATCGGGGCCATTCATGACCACGAAGCCGAATTGACGCGCTATGCCTATGATCTTCTCAGCAACATCGATGGGGTGCAGATATATGGCCCCCGACATGACCGCTCTTCGGTGATTTCTTTCCTGATGAAGGGAATTCATCCATTCGATGCAGGAACCATCCTCGATAAAACCGGGGTCGCCATCCGCACCGGCACACATTGTGCCGAGCCCCTGATGAAATATTTAGGCATCCAGGGGACGATGCGTATCTCATTTGCCGCCTATAACACCAAAAATGAAATTGACCGCTTAGCCCAGGGTCTTGATATTGTCAAATCCATGTTTGAATAGTCAAAATGAAAGAAAAAGCACAGCAAATAGCAGCTATGTTTTCTATGTATGAAGACTGGCTCGATAAATACAACCAGATTATTGAAACAGGGAAATCGCTACCTCCCATGCCCGAAAACCTGAAAACTCCTGCCAATCTGATCAGCGGATGCCAGTCGCAGGTTTGGATTTCGGCCAATTATCACCATGGAGCAGTTTTCTTTGAAGGCGATAGCGACGCCTTGATCACCAAAGGCATTGCAGCCATTCTTATTCAGGTGATGTCGGGCAGCACACCTGACGAAATCATTGCATGCGACATGAGCTTTATCGACGAAATCGGCCTTCGCGAACACCTTTCGCCAACCCGCGCCAATGGCCTCAACGGCATGATCAAGCAAATGAAACTCTATGCCCTCGCTTTCAAAGCAAAACACGAAACCACACGATAATCATGGATACCCTCAACCCGCTTGTTCAGGAAATTATTAACCGCATTAAAACGGTTTTTGATCCGGAAATCCCCGTTAATATCTGGGATATGGGAATGATTTACGACATCAAAATCGATGATAACCACGATGTACGTATTCTCATGACAGTGACAGCCCCAAATTGTCCGGTCGCCGATACCCTTCCGGTGATGGTTCGAGATGCCGTTGCCGCACTTCCTCAACTTAAATCGGTTTGGGTCGACCTGACCTTCGATCCGCCCTGGGACCCCGATAAAATGACCGACGAGGCTAAACTCGAACTGGGACTCATTTAACCATGAGCTTTCAGAAACTCAGGTTTGCATTTTTTACAGCCGGTCTGATGGTGATGGCCATCCTGATGCTTTCGAAGCACATCAAAAAAGAACCGCACCACGAAAATACTGCACACATCTTCATGCTCAATACCATGAGCATCTGGCAGCTGAATGGCATGTTGACCTATTCGGCTGCTCCGGTTCAAACCTGGCCAAACGCAGCCCGGTTCAATCATTACTATCAAAGGCTTGAAGACCGTAACGGAAACAACTATTATGTCTCTCACCCTCCCTTGGCTTTTATCGCCAACTATATGATCCTCAACATTGCCGGAGCTTCATTTCATCAGTCTGGACTGCAGATCATTCTAATTTTTCTTCTGCTTGCCGGTGGATTATTGCTTATGGTCATTGCCGACAGAACCTGCAGTCTCACCGATTGCAAAAAACGAAACCATATCCTCCTTGCCGTAATGGCAGTCTATATTCTCAATCCAGTCAACCTTTACGCACACAGTCAACACAATTTCCCGGAAATCTGGGGGCAGTTTTTTCTCATTGCTGTTCTCGCCGGCTGGTTGTTTTATCTCGGAAGTGACCGGGTCCTTCTCGCCAGAGCATTGCTTGTGCTGTGCGTTTTACTTTTGTCTGCTACCGATTGGATGGGGCTCACTCTTGCAGTGGCCTTACCCATCGCCTACCGCAGGCAGTTGAAAACGCCTCACATCAGGCGAGGAATCATCATAGCTTCATCAACAGCAGTGATCACCACAGGCCTTGTTTTACTGCAATATGTACAAATTAGCGGATGGCAGAAGTTTTCGCGGGCTCTTGGTATCCGATTCCTTGAACGAAGCGGATATTTTGGAGATCAATACACCGATCAGCAACTTCATATCCTTAATCCGGAAAGCTGGAAACTATTCATTCTACAAATCCACGAGTTTCTGATCGGACCTGGATATGTCGTGCTGGCTTTTCTTGTTTTTGGTTTCCTTTTCATAAAAAAAACGACTCCTTCCCGAAAAAACAACTTGCTCTGGCTCAGCGCTCTTGTCCCTGGCATTTTTTTTATTGTGCTCTTTAGTGCTGGCGTTAGTCATTACATCTATACCGCACGATTTTCACCCTTTCTTGCCCTCATGGCTGCTGTAGTGCTGGAAAAGACGTATCATTCAGTTCTGAAGCCTGTTTTGGTCAGTGCAGTATTCATTTTCCTGATGCATCCTGCCGGATTCTGGACGATATACACATTTAAAAAACACCTGCCTCAATACGACGAATATCAAAGCAAACTGAACATTGTGGCCGGAAAAATTGCTGAAGAGAAACGCAACGAGCTGGTTATGCCCGATACATGGCAGGAACGCGACATTATCTATCTGAGTTGGAAATCAAAACGAAATCTGATTTGGTCGGCTGGTCAAACAAAACCATAAAAAAAATCGACCCCCGGTGAAGGGGGCCGATGCGGAGTCATGTATGATGTGACCCTTTTCGGGTTGCTTGCTTAGCTAACAACCATGCCAATCAAAAGCAGGCCGGCCAGAAAGACAAAATACAATGTCCAGATCAGGTATTCTTTTATGGCATTCATGGCGTTGTTTTTTTTCAACTTTTCATGAATCGTGCCAAAAATAAAAATCCTCATTCCGATTCATTGCTTTCCACTTACTCTTTCCTTTGAGTCTGGTAGATATTGCTTGTCATGATGAACATTAAGGTTTTCACCAGAATGATTTTATGTTGAAACAGTTTTCAAGTAGTAACTTCTACGCAGTGTAAGTTCTTTATACCCAAAAGATTTATACATTCAACTGAGTATCTGTAATTTTTTTTTGAATAATCATCTATTTTATATCTTTGTCTGTCATCAAAAGCAAATGATCAACCAGCAAAAAGTTGTCGTTGTCTTTCCTGCCTACAATGCAGAAAAGACCATCTCCATGACCTATGCGGAAATTCCGTTTGGGCTGGTCGACGATTGCATTTTAGTTGACGACTGCAGTCACGACAATACCAGCGAAGTTGCAGCATCGCTTGGCATTAAGCACATAATCCGTCATGAAAAAAACAAAGGATACGGCGGTAATCAAAAAACCTGTTATCAGAAAGCTCTTGAGCTTGATGCGGGCATTGTGGTGATGCTTCATCCCGATTATCAGTACACCCCGAAACTCGTATCGGCCATGGTACACGTGATTGCCAGTGGTGTTTATCCGGTGGTGCTTGGCTCGCGTATTCTCGGGCGCGGAGCCCGCAAAGGCGGTATGCCCTATTACAAGTATTTTTTCAATCGCCTGCTCACTGCCACCGAAAACATCATCATCGGGCAGAAGCTATCGGAATACCACACAGGTTACCGCGCTTTTTCGGCCGAAGTGCTACGATCCATCAGATTCAAAGAAAACTCTGACGATTTCGTTTTCGACAACCAGATGATCGCACAAATATTCATGGCTGGATACGAAATTGCCGAAATCACATGTCCTACCAAGTATTTCGAAGGCGCGTCTTCGATCAATTTCCGTCGTTCGGTTAAGTATGGACTTGGGGTGCTTGGAACGGCATTCAGATACCGCCTGCACAAATGGGGCATTGCCCGCTCACGCATTTTTTCAAAACCCTGAGATTGCTTTTTTTCGAAAATCACAAACGACAAAGGGTCATCGGCCTTTTGTTCCAACTATTCTTTGTATTTTCGTACATTAATATATAAAGCAACACATATGCGAAGAAAACTGGTGGCCGGCAACTGGAAAATGAATCAGGACAGGCAAGGTATTCGCAACTTCGCCTCAGAATTGCTCCAGTCGCAGTCGGTGCTTTCCAATCGTGCCGATTTGCTGATCTGCCCTTCGTTTGTATATATTCCTCTTTTGCAGGATGTTTTTCATGGAACTGCGGTTTCCGTTGGGGCTCAGAATGTCGCAAGCGAAGAAAAAGGGGCATTCACAGGCGAGGTTTCGGCAGCCATGCTGTCGGATATAGGGGTAACGACCTGCATTGTCGGGCACTCCGAACGCAGACAATACTACCATGAATCGGATCAACTGCTTGCGAAAAAACTATCCATGCTTTTCAATCATGGCATCCAACCCTTGCTGTGCTGCGGTGAACTCCTCCCTGAACGAGAATCGGGAAAGCATTTCGACATTGTGGAGCAACAATTACTAGGAACAATGAAACTTGTGCACCAAGACATTTGGGCAACCATTACCCTGGCCTACGAACCCGTTTGGGCTATTGGAACCGGCGTGACTGCAAGCCCATCACAGGCTTCAGAAATGCATGGCTTTATCCGCAATCTCATTCATAGGGAATTCGGATCCGACATCGCCTCATCACTCAGAATTCTTTATGGAGGAAGTGTCACTCCCGAAAACGCTGCTGAACTGTTTTCTATGCCTGATATCGATGGCGCTCTGGTGGGCGGAGCATCGCTTAAAGCTTCTTCATTTGCCTCAATCATTTCTTCATGCTGATGGAACAACAAGCCTTTTTGCAAGTCACTGTTGAAAACTTGCCCGATGATGATATCATTCGCGAAATGGTGCTCTCAGTACTCCTAAATTACGGATTCGACAGCTTCTGGGAAGATGGAGCCCTTATTCATGGATACATCGATGCTTCGCAATACAACGAACAGGATATCCTAAGTCTGATAGCTGATACAACACAGCTAAATCACATTTCACTGAGTAGTTCCCCCCTCGAAAACCGCAACTGGAACGAAGAATGGGAAAAACATTTCGATCCGGTAACCATCGACGACTCCATTTATGTGTACGCCCCTTTCCATGAAGAAAAGCCTCACATGCCCTACAGCATTTGCATCATGCCTAAAATGTCGTTTGGCACTGCTCATCATGGTACAACTGCATCGGTGCTCAAGCTCATGCTTTCTGTCGATTTTCAGAATAAAACCGTCATCGATGCGGGGACAGGGACAGGCATACTCGCCATCTTTGCGGAAATGCGCGGTGCGGGAAGCATATTTGCCTACGACAACGACGATTGGTCGGTATCCAACGCCATCGAGAATACTGAACGAAACCAATGCCGGAATATTGATATCAAAAAAGGCGAAAACGAATTATTGGCAGGTAAACAATGTGATGTGCTGATTGCCAACATCCACCGCAACGTCATTCTGGGTGACCTGCCTCATTACCGTCGCTGCCTTTCAGAAAGCGGAATACTAATCCTTAGCGGCTTCTATACAGATGATCTGGCCGACATCACCGAAGCCTGCGAATCACATGGCATGGCAATTGACTGCTTTATTGTAAACGAAAACTGGGTGGCTGCACGTTTTATAGTTGAAAATTAAATCATATGAAAATCTTCATCTTTCTGCTGTTATTGTTGACAACATCAACCCTTTTTGGTCAGCTGAAGCAGTTTTCGGACGATCCTGCCAAATTCACAGGTGAAATGACCAGTCTGTTTACAGCTATTGAAAACAAAGACCAGCGAAAGGAAGGCGAAACTTTCATGCTCGAAAAGTTCACACCGTTCTGGAACGGCGGCTTTCTTAATGACCCGCAGAAAAAAACGGTCATTGCCAACTGTAACGAAATGATGAAGAAGAAAATGAAAGCCTATCCTCATTTCATGAATTACATGGTCAGCCTGCTCAACATGTCAGAAGCAGGAAAATTACCTGCAGTGTTCGATCCTTGGCATCAAACACTGATGAAGCTTATGGGAAAATCGACCAGCAATTCTTTTCTGAGTTTCCTTTCATCGTCCGACTCACTTTTTCTGGCCAATTATCTTTACGTTTCAAACACGACCAAGTGGGTAGCCAGTAACAGCAATTACGATTTCACATTCGAGGAAGAACCTGTGGTGTTTTTTCCATCGATTATCCTCACCTGTTATGCCAATAACGACAGTTCAGTGATTTATGATACCCGCGGCCGCTATTACCCGCTACAAAAAAAATGGGTGGGTGAAAAAGGAATGGTTGACTGGTCTCGTGCAGGCCTCAAGCCCGAAGACGTGTATGCCACTTTTGGTAGTTATACTGTGAATCTTAAAAGCCGTGAGTTTTTTGTCGACAGCGTTCAATTCTATAACCGCGAATTTTTCGGATCGGTTTCCCTGCCAGGTCGCATCGAAGATAAAGTGTTGGCCAACAGACGTGGTGATGACGCCCTGTATCCTGAGTTCCAGTCCTACAACAAACGTCTGGAAATCAAAAGCATTTATCCCGACGTGGACTACGAAGGAGGCTTTACCATGCGTGGCGCCAAGCTCATCGGATCAGGCGACTCAATCTATGATGCGATCCTTACCTTTAAAAAAGATGGCGCACCGTTTTTGGTATGCCGTTCGAAAAGCTTTGCCATCAGAAAATACCGCGTAAACTCCGACCGTGCTTCGATGAGTCTGCGATTTGAAGGCGACAGCATTTATCATCCCGGGTTGGTGATGCGCTATACCTATAAAGAATTGGATAAGAATAACACAAAGGACAGTGTGTGGATCACCAAACGCGAGGTGGCTTTTTTCAGAGAAACCGAAGGTCTTAGTCAAAGCCCGTTTTTCAATACTTATCATCGTCTTGATATGTATTTTGAAGCATTATATTGGAAAATGGACGAACCCATGATCAATTTTTCGATGATCCGGGGTCCCGGAAGCTCATCCGATGCTCTTTTCGAATCTGCAAATTACTATTCCGACGGCCGTTTTGAGAAAATCAGAGCTCTCGACGATTTGCATCCTCTGCAGGCTTTGAAAAACTACGCCAATATCTGCGGCTCAAGGTTGTTTCCTGTGTCCGATTTCGCAAATTACCGTCGCATTCAGGTCGAATACATCCGTGCTCAGATCATCGATCTTGCCATACGTGGATTCCTTGTCTATGACCCAAATACTGACATGATTTTTGTGAAGGATAAAGTTCTTGAATATCTCAATGCCAAAGTTGGAAAAACCGATTACGATGTGCTTCAGTTTAACTCTGTCATTGAAGCCGAAGCAAATGCTACATTCAGTTTGCTGAACTGGGATTTGAAAATGCGTGGTATTTCACGTGTGTTCCTCAGCGATTCGCAAGCCGTTTATATTTATCCTGCCGATCAGGAAATTATCATGAAGAAAAATCGTGATTTCCTTTTCTCAGGCCGTGTTCATGCCGGATTATTCGACTACTACGGGAAAAATTTCTCGTTTGAATATGACAAATTCAAACTCAACCTGCCCATCATCGACTCCATGACTTTTAAGGTCAGAAGCCGCAAACCCGATGATTATGGAGAGTATCCGCTTGTAAGAGTGAAAAGTGTGATCGAAAACCTGAGCGGAGATATTTTGATTGACCACCCAAATAATAAATCGGGGTTGAAACCTTTTAGCGAATACCCGATTTTCAATTCAAAAAAACACTCCTTTGTTTATTATGACCGCAATTCAGATCATCCTGGTGCTTATCCCCGCGACAATTTCTTTTTCAGAATAGACCCTTTTACCCTCGACAGCCTTGACGACTTTTCGACCGAAGGGCTTGAATTCAACGGCTACCTTGCCTCAGCCGGAATTTTTCCCGATATTGTTCAGCCCCTGAAAGTTATGCAGGACTATTCGCTGGGTTTCCTACACAATACCGGACCCGCCGGATACCCAACCTATGGCGGTAAAGGCACATTCTATGAAACCATCGATCTGTCTAACAAAGGCCTTTATGGGCATGGACGACTGAAGTATTTATCGTCGGAAAGTAAAAGCGACGATTTTCTGTTCTTCCCTCAATACATGACGGCCAAAGTTCAGGATTACACCGTCAACGAATCAAAAAGCGGGGTACAATATCCTCCGGTGAGTGCTCACAACGTGAAAGAAGAATGGAAACCCTATGAAGATGTTCTTTCGGTAACCACCACCGATCAACCTGCCCGAATGTATGCTGAAGAAAGCGAATTTTCAGGTACGCTGAACAATACGCCAGCCGGTCTCACAGGAAATGGAAAGATGGAATTCAAGAATGCCCTCATGACTTCAGAAAAATACGTGTTTAAAAACCGTGTTTTTGACACCGATACCTGTGACTTCTCCCTGAAAACAATGGATTATGACGAGCTGGCATTTGAAACAAAAAACTATCGTGGACATGTTGATTTCGATGCCCGAAAAGGTGAGTTTAAATCAAATGGAGGCACCTCGCTCGTGAGTTTCCCTGTCAACGAATACATCTGCTACATGGATCAGTTCGACTGGTACATGGACAAAGACGAAATCGACCTTCAGAATAACTCGAAAAACATACCGGGAATAGAGAATATGGATATTAAAGAACTGGCCGACCTCGACCTTGCCGGTTCCGAATTTATTTCCACGCATCCTGCACAGGACTCGCTTCGCTTCAGATCTTCCCGTGCAAAATACAGCCTCAAGGAGAAGATTATTTACGCCAGTGATGTCAAATTTATCAAAGTGGCTGATGCAACCATTTTCCCAGGCGATGGAAACGTAACCATTCTGAAAAAAGCCGAAATGGTTCCTTTGGAAAATGCTCAGATTCTTGCAAATAATACCACGAAATATCACACCATCAGCAGCGCTAAAGTGTTTGTCTACGGAAAGAAGAGCTATTCAGGCGCAGGCTATTACGATTACATCGACGAAATGGACGGAATGCAACGTATTTTCCTTGATAAAGTATCGGTCGATTCAACTTTGCAAACTTATGGCCACGGCTACATTAAAGACTCTCTCGAATTTACACTTAGTCCAAACTTCGACTTTTATGGTGATGTACATCTGGCTGCATCGCGTGAATTTCTGACATTCGATGGTGGCACACGCATCAAACATCAATGCGATACTCTCGGTTTGCAGTGGCTAAGCTTCAAGGCCGAAATTAATCCTATGGAAATCTTCATTCCAGTGCCTGAAACCATCACCAACACGCAGGGCGATCGTATCTATGCAGGTCTTTATCTCAACCGTGATTCCATAGGTGTCTATCCGGCATTTCTTTCAAAAAAGTTTCTTGGAGGTGATCCAGAACTTGCTGGCACCAGTGGTTTCCTTACCTATGATCACCAAAGCAACGAATACCGAATCTCGTCAAAAGAAAAACTTGCCCAACCTATTCTTCCAGGTCGCTTCATGAGCTATTCGGTGTTTAAGTGTGTTTCACGAAACGAGGGAAAGCTCTCGCTTGGCAATAATTTTGGCCGGGTTACCATGAACAACTATGGGGTCATTGATCATTCAAACCGTGATAGCAGCACCATGATGTATACTGTTTCCGAACTCGACTTTCACTTTTCGAAAGATGCCTTCGCACTCATGGAACAAAGTCTCGTCGCCAACACAGAACTTGAAGCAACCAACGTCCGTAGCGAACTTTATAACAAATATCTCGGCGAAGTGATGAACACCGAAGAAGCCGGTAAAGCCGAGTCAGAGCTGATTCTTTATGGTTATTTCAAAAAATTACCCGAAATCCTTGAACACACCATTTCGTTTACAGATCTGACTCTGAAGTACAACGAAACACGAAAAAGTTATGTTTCGGAAGGAAAAATCGGCATCGGTGTGATCGGAAAAACGCAGATTAATAAGTATGTAAACGGTCGCGTCGAAATGTCACAAAAACGAAGTGGTGATCGACTCACTGTATATCTTGAAGTTTCGTCAGGCGAATGGTATTTCTTTGATTACTACAATGGAATCATGTATGCCATATCATCCAATAAAGAGTTCAATGATATTATCATCAATACAAAAGCCGAAGATCGAGAAGTGAAAGCCGGTGATGGCGAAAAGCGTTATTCATACCAGCTTTCAACCTCATCGCGCAAAGATAAATTCCTGAAAAACACCGGTGGTGACACCGACGAAGGAGAAGAATAACAAACAACACACAAACACAACTCATGAAAATCGAAAAAAGCAAAGTCGTATCCCTGATCTACAAGCTCACTGAGAATGATGCCCATGGACAGGTAATTGAAGAAGTACAGGAACAGCATCCCTTTGTATTTCTGTTTGGCCATGGCAATCTGATTCCTGGTTTCGAAAACAATGTGGCAGGCAAGAGCATGGACGAAGAGTTCAGCTTTACTGTTTCGCCCGAAGAAGGATACGGCATTTACGAAGAAGCCAATGTGGCTGAATTGCCCATCACCATATTTATGCGCGACGGCAAAGTAGATCAGGAAATATTAAAAGTTGGAAACATCATTCCGTTGCAAGACAACGAAGGACATGTTTTTCAGGGTACTGTGAAGAAAATTGGACTAGAGCAAGTTTCCATGGATTTCAATCATCCTCTGGCAGGCAAAACCCTTCACTTTGCAGGAAAAGTAGTCGGAATTCGTGATGCTTCGGAAGAAGAACTTGCCCACGGTCATGTGCATGGCCCGCAAGGTCATCATCACTAATCCCAAACTAAACAATTATTCAT
Source organism: uncultured Bacteroidaceae bacterium (assembly GCA_964559205.1). Classification (GTDB taxonomy): domain Bacteria; phylum Bacteroidota; class Bacteroidia; order Bacteroidales; family DTU049; genus GWF2-43-63. The sequence goes on along the minus strand of CAZLHV010000004.1, from coordinate 17,006 downwards.
CAACCGGGCGCTGCAAGGTGACCCGGTTGACACGTTTAAACTGGTTTCAGTTGGTTTCGCATCCATTTGAAACCAATCGATATGTCTGCTTCAGCGGGCCAGTACAAATACACAACGTTTTTTATGCAGATCGGGCATATGCTGCCTCCAGAATATCACTTTTTCTGTCCTGATCACTTCGTCGGGAGTGCCAATCTCGCATGCGATACTGATATATGTATTGGGATCCAAAACAGCGATCATATCCTGCAGCAAAGCATTGTTTCGGTAAGGCGCTTCCATGATGATTTGCGTGTAGCCATCTTCCTGCATTCGTTTCATGATTCTCCTGAGACTCGCCTTTCTGGCATCTGGACGAACAGGTACATACCCATGAAATACGAACTGCTGACCGCTGAAGCCCGAGGCCATTAAAGCCTGCATTAGCGAGGATGGCCCATGCATAGGGACCACTTTATAATGCATTCTGTGGGCAAGCATCACTACTTCGTGTCCCGGGTCGGCCACACATGGCAGGCCGGCTTCAGACATCAGACCCATGGGCAGTCCCTGACTCATGGCTTCAGCAATTTCCTTCATCAGCGATGCATCGCCTCGTGTGTGTTCGTTGAATTCGATCACGGGAATATCCTGAAGCTTATGAGGGTAAGCACACTTCTTCAGGGCCGCTCTTGCTGTCGAAGCCTGTTCTGCCACAAAAAAACGTATGTGGTGTATCATCTCGATTTGTGATGGAGAATAAATTCCTCCATCGGGATAATATCCCAAATCAGTTGGGATCAGAAACAAGGAATGGGTTTTTACCATGGTAAATGATTCAAATCGGCATTGCCTCCGGAAATGATGATGCAAACTTTTTTGCCTTCAAAAAGTTTTTTATTGTTGAGCAAGACTGCCAATGCAGTTGCAGAGGAAGGCTCTGCCATAATTTTTGCTCTTTCCCACAACAAACGCATGGAATCAATGATCTCTTGTTCCGATGCCAGCAAAATACCACTCACATGTTGAAGAATCACCGGGAAATTATGCTGACCCAAAGATGTCAGCAATCCATCTGCTATGGTTACAGGCTGAACCGACGGCGTCCATTTTCCTGTCTGAAAGGAAGCAAAGGCATCGGCTGCCCCTGCTGGTTCTGCACCGAATACATCAGTTTTCTTTCCTGAATGGGCAATGGCGAG
>CAZLHV010000004.1:2193-15815 GCA_964559205.1 uncultured Bacteroidaceae bacterium | reverse complement strand
GCCGGCTAGCAGTCCTCCTCCCCCAACTGGCGCGATGATGGCATCGGGTTGGTATTCTTCGACAATTTCCATGGCGCAGGTCGCCTGCCCCGCAATGATCATTTCATTATCATAAGGATGAATTTCAATAGCCCCGGTTTTCTCGCGGATTGTGGCCAAAGTTGATTCACGTGCAGCAAGGGTTGGTTCGCAAAAAGTAATGTCTGCGCCATAACTTCTGGTGGCTTCGACTTTCGATTTCAGTGAATTCTTTGGCATCACAACATAAGCCTTTATTCCGGCGTGCCTTGCTACCCGGCTAAGTGCTCCAGCATGGTTCCCCGAAGAATGAGTGCAAATTGAGCCATTGAACCCCTGTTCTATGTACGAAAATACGGCATTTGCTGCACCTCTCGATTTGAAAGCACCAGCCTTTTGCAAATGCTCGCCCTTGAACAGGATTTCGCAGTCAGCCAGTTTGTTAATACTCTCACAAGATATCAGTGGAGTATGGTGAATATAATGCCTTATTCTTGATGCTGCATCATGAATGGTTCGTGAATCAGATAAAGAGGCTGAGATCATTGCTCGTATCGGTCAATCACTGCATTGGTTGCTTCGTCGAGAACAGCGTATGTATTTTCGAATCCCATGTCGTTTCCGTAATATGGATCCGGAACAACCTTATTCTCGCCCGGGTAGAGAAGGTTCATAATGAGTTCAACCTTTAACATCTGATCGGGGTTTTTGGCCATTCGCCTGATATCATCAAGGTTTCGTGTATCCATGGCAAGAATCACATCGTAATCGTCGAAATCGGCAGGATGAAACAATCGAGCCCGATGACTTCCAATGCTAATGCCATGATCCTTCATTACTTTCTGAGCACGCTGATCGGGGGCATCACCAATGTGATAGGGCTCAAAGCCACAGGAATCAACCACCGAGCGGCTGCCAATGTTATTCAGTTTTCGGCGTAAAAGCCCTTCAGCCATGGGCGAGCGGCAAATATTGCCTAGGCAAACCATCAGATACTTCATGATTATCTCGTTTTGATGAGCAAATATAATAAAAAAAAGGGAATCATTGTCAGGCTGAATTTGACAAGAACAGAATTTCAACATATGACTGTGGATAATCTGATCTTCCACAAAATGAATTATTGTTTACCTTTGAAAACAAAATTAACAGAGATGCCTGCTATTGAAGAACTGAAAAACATTGCAACACAGGTACGCCGCGATATTATACGAATGGTACATGCCGTAGCATCGGGACATCCCGGGGGCTCACTCGGCTGTGCGGATTTCCTTACGGCCTTGTATTTTGGTGTCATGAAACACCAGCCTGAACCCTTTAACATGAATGGCAAGGGTGAAGATGTCTTTTTTCTCTCCAACGGTCATATCAGCCCGGCATGGTACAGCGTTCTAGCCCGTAGCGGATATTTTCCCGTTTCCGAGCTCGCCACATTCCGCAAACTTAATTCAAGACTTCAGGGTCATCCCACTACTGCCGAACATTTGCCAGGCGTTCGTATTGCCTCGGGGTCGCTTGGTCAGGGTTTGTCAGTGGCCATTGGCTGTGCACTCAGTAAAAAGCTTGCCGGCGACCACAGCATTGTGTATTCACTTCATGGCGATGGCGAACTTCAGGAAGGTCAGATTTGGGAAGCTGCTATGTATGCTGCTGCCAACAAAGTAGATCATCTGATTGCCACCATCGATTATAATGGAAAGCAAATTGACGGTCCGGTTGATGACGTTCTGTCACTTGGCGATCTTCATGCAAAATGGAAAGCCTTTGGCTGGACTGTGCTGGAAATGGATGGTCATGATTTCGACAACATGCATTCAGTCTTGTCTATGGCACGTGCAGAGACTAAAAACGGTAAACCCATCGTTATCATCATGAAAACAGTCATGGGTAAAGGCGTCTCATTTATGGAAGGATCTCACAAATGGCATGGTTCACCACCAAACGACGAGCAAATGCATATCGCACTGAGTGAATTGTCAGAAACCCTTGGCGATTACTAAACCATCATATGAAAATATTGCTGCTGATCATACCGGTGTTTTTTCTCCTGCTGAGCTCAGAGGCCCAGACCGGAAGCAACGAACCTAAGCCGAAAGTGATCACTACAAGGATTCTATTCCTGTTCGACGCCAGTCAATCTATGTATGGCCGTTGGCAAAGCGACATGAAAATTACCATCGCCAGAAAAATCATGTCCGATCTGCTCGATAGCCTGAAAGAGGTCCCCAACCTCGAAATGGCCCTGCGTTGCTACGGTCACACAAAGGATTATCCACCTCAGGATTGTGATGACACGCGTCTGGAAGTGCCATTTGGCCCTAACAATGCCGAACTGATCAAACACAAGCTTAAAACAATCAATCCCCGCGGAACCACCCCCATTGCCATGTCACTTGAAAAGGCTGGTGGCGACTTTCCACCGCGAGACAACTGCCGAAACATCATCATCCTAATCACCGATGGGATAGAAGAATGCAACGGAGATCCATGCGCTGTTTCTTTGGCGCTGCAAACCAAGGGAATCATTCTGAAACCATTTGTGATCGGCATCGGTAAAAGCTTTGCCGAACAGTTTAATTGTGTGGGCACTTATTTCGATGCGACCACCGAAAAGGAATTCAGAAATGCCTTGAACGTGGTCATTTCCCAAGCCCTCAATTCAACGACATGCCAGGTGAATCTCCTCGATATCAATGGTATTCCGAACGAAACAAATGTCAACATGACATTTTATGATAAGCTCAGTGGTTTGCCAAAATACAATTTCATACACACCATGAATAACAAGGGATTGCCTGATACCCTCACCATCGATCCTTTGATAAACTATCGCATTCAGATACACACGATTCCTCCGGTGTTCATCGATTCACTGCATCTGACTCCGGGAACTCATACGGTTGTGGCCACCGATGCCCCTCAGGGATGGCTGGAGATTAAATTCGGAAGCAGCACCACCTCAAACCGCAATCAGGTAGTGAGCATTGTGCGCCAACATGGTAAAATGGAAACGCTCAATGGTCAGTTTGCCGGCACCAAAGAAAAGTACCTGGTTGGAGCCTATGATCTTGAAATCATGACTTTACCACGCACTTATGTAAGCCATGTCAAAATTGATCAAAGCACCACAACCACCGTGGAGATTCCAGGACCAGGAACAGCTGTTTTTCAGTTCCCTGCAGCTGGATATGGAAGTTTGTACCAAAAAAACGGAAGCGAGCTGATTTGGGTATATAATTTCCGGGGAAGCGGTGAACAGGAAGGGCTCGCTTTACAACCAGGCGACTATGTGGCGGTTTTTCGCTCCAAATATCAAAACAGGTCCATGTTCACCCTCGAAAGAAGCTTTTCGATTAAATCCGCAACCACAACGCGGGTAAACTTGTCTATATTTTAAATCTCTGTGTCGATGAAAATTTTTGAAGTACGTCAGAAAAAAGATACCCGATCGGGATTTGGCGATGCCCTGACCGAACTTGGGCGGAAAAACCCTGATGTGGTCGCCCTGTGTGCCGATCTTACAGGATCGCTGAAAATGAATGCTTTTGCAGCAGAAAACCCTGATCGTTTTTTTCAGACAGGAATTGCCGAAGCCAATATGATTGGCATGGCTGCAGGTCTTGCGACAGGAGGCAAAATTCCTTTTACGGGAACATTTGCAAACTTTTCTACCGGAAGGGTGTACGACCAAATTCGTCAGTCGGTAGCCTACAGTCGTAAGAATGTTAAAATCTGTGCATCTCATGCCGGTATCACGCTTGGTGAAGACGGAGCCACACATCAGATCATGGAAGATATCGCCATGATGAGGGCTCTTCCCAACATGACGGTGATTAATACCTGTGATTATACCCAGACTTTCAGGGCTACACTGGCCATTGCTGAGCATGATGGTCCCGTTTACCTGCGCTTCGGTCGACCTGTCGTGCCTGATTTTTCACCAAATGACGAACCATTCGTGATTGGAAAGGGATTGCTTTTGCAGGAGGGCTCCGATATCACCATCGTGGCTACCGGTCACCTGGTTTGGGAAGCTGTTTTAGCTTGCCGTGAACTTGAAACACAAGGCATTTCGGCTGAAATCATCAATATTCACACCATCAAACCCATTGACCGGGAATTGATTCTGGAAAGCGTTGCAAAAACAGGCTGTGCTGTTACCGCCGAAGAACATGTTCTTGCCGGCGGACTGGGTGAAGCTGTGGCCGGCATTCTGGCTGCCGAGCGTCCTCTCCCGATTGGCTTCGTGGCCATGCCCGATACCTTTGGCGAAAGCGGAACACCCGAAGAGCTGATGAATAAATACGGTCTGAATGCTGCCGGAATTGTAGGAATGGCACTTGCAACACTGAAACGTAAAAAAGAACGGTCTTAACCTCTATGGCCAAAATCTCCGATGCCGATATTCTTGGACTCGTGCGTATCGAGGAAACTCGGCAACGTGGTTTTGTGCTTTTACTCGAAAAATACAAGGAACAGACCTATTGGCTTGTGCGACGCATTGTGGTGGATCACGACGACGCCAATGATGTAACACAGAATACTTTTGTGAAAGTCTGGCAGAATCTCGAGAAATTCCGCGAAGACTCCAAAATATACACCTGGATTTACAGAATCGCTACAAACGAAGCCATTTCTTTCCTGAAAAGCAAACGCAGCAACCTTTTTGTGTCTGTTGATGAAATGCGCGAAGACTTTGGCGACAGACTCGAAGCCGATGTTTATTTTCAGGGAAGCGATATCCAACGTAAATTGCAAAAAGCCGTGGCAACGCTTCCCGCTCGTCAAAAACTAGTCTTTATCATGAGATATTTCGAGGCGATGTCGTATCAGGAAATAGCTGATGCTGTTGGAGTTAGCATAGGAACACTCAAAGCATCCTATCATATTGCCGTAAAAAAAATTGAGGAAATTTTAAAATCCCATTAAACGCTGAACATTTTCAAAAGTCAAAGGACAGAATTATGAAACTTTTCGGTAAAAATATCACCCCTACAGAAGATCCAATACTCAACGGAGTTGAAGAATCTGCAAAGCAAAATCCCTTCAATACTCCTGATGGGTATTTTGACAAGCTTAGCTCTGATATTCTGGGGAAAATTCAAAACACTGCGCCCGCAGCTACTTCGACCGGGCTTAGTTTCACCACAGTTGCTGCCGTTGTAGTCAGTGCGGTCATCATTGCAACCGCTGTTTACTTTTTCACCGACAGTTCCCGACCTGCAATAAAACCAGCAAACGTTGAGCAGCAAAATCAGATAGAATCACAGATGCCTCAGGTGGTTCTTAGCGACGAGGCTTCTGAAATTATCGAGCTGACCGAAAATCGCAACAATGATATGGTTGTGATTATTGACGCAACTGCCGAAACAGCGGAAGTGGAATACGCTATTGATGAGCTCAGTGTATCTGATGAAGTGAAATCATATATTGGCATTGAATACAACCGTCAGATCACAGAATTGGCTGCAAATAACATTCCCGAAGATCTCACTGCTAGCAGTCAAAACAGTGAGATCACAGTGATAAACGATCCTTCCCAACCTGCCACCGACATCGTGATCAATACCGACGTGAATGCATTTATTATGCTGCCACGCGATACCTGTTCTGAATCGACCATGCTGCTCAATGCCTATATCCCTGGTGCCGTTTCTTACGTGTGGAGCACAGGCGAAACAACCCCGGGTATCTATGTTAATGCAACGGGTAATTATAAGGTAACGGTTACCCTAGATGATGAAACAGTGAAATTCAAAACCATCTCTGCACGAATCATACCGCGTCCGGATCTCAGCAGCGATTACCTTATCACAGGTTGTGCCGGGTCGAGTCTTCGTTTAAATGCAGAACAAAAGGAAAAAGGCTATAAATACTATTGGCCGCAATATAACCTGAAAGCGCCTCAAATGACTGTAAGCCGCCCAGGTTTGTATTACGTCAACATCACCGGTTGTGAAATGTATGCTGACAGTTTCTTTGTGGTGTTTACCCACTGCGAACTTGGCATTCCAAACATCATTTCACCTGATGGCGACGGCATCAACGAAACTTTCAACATCAAGAATTTAAGCTTCTATCCTAACACGGAACTGTATATTTACGACCGCACGAATAAACTCGTATTCAAGTCGATGAATTATCAAAACGATTGGGACGCTTCAAATACCCCTGACGGTTATTATTACTTTCTGCTGCGCTTTGCCGATGGCAGCACACAGGAAGGACTGTTGACCGTTCAGCGAAAATAGAAACCTGTTTATACCCATATACCCTTTACTTCAGGTTACTGCATGCACCAGAATCACCATTCTGGTGCTGCGCTTTTAAAGAAGTCGCTTTTCGAATGGTCTTATGCCATAGGTTCTTTTCAGTCAAATGCAAATAATTTATTATCTGATCATCAGATACTTTTGTTTCAGAAAAACACTACATTTGCTTAAAACGCTCTTGCCATTCTCTGTAATAAAAATCTGCGTCAATGAAAAAAAGCATTTTATCATTAGTCTCTCTGTTTGCTACAAAAATCAGTGTCGTTGTTATTCTTGTTTTGAGCAATCAACAAAACAATGCCTTGGCTCAATCGGTCGACTCGTTAAAACTATTTCCTTCAGAAATACCGGCAGGCTATGTAGAGGTTACTGAAATGCTGAACAAAGCCTATCATCCTGTGCTCATTTATGAGAACAACGATCTGGTTTCTGATAATCTCGGCACCATAAAAAACAAAACATATCAGTCGCTGAAAGGTCGCGGCGACAAAGGAACTGTTTTTATTATCGAGTTAGAAAAACCTATGGAAAATACCGATTGGCTGAAACCTTTTCTTTACGGCCCGTCTGAAATGGCTCCGTCAGCTATGCATCCTGAAGAATTTATCATTCATGATCGCTTCCTGATTATATGGAGCTTCGAAATAAACAGCAAAATCAAACAGATTTCGAAGGAAAAAATTCAACGAATTCTCCTCTAGCCACTATGGTCAAATCCTGTACGATAAAATGCGCTACACCAAGATTTTCATAGGTCTGATTCTCATCCTGATTCTGTCATCATGTCATTTGGTGAAAAATCAACGAAACAAAACCGACAAAGCAACGGATGATGATGAGAAAAATACAAAAAAGCATCAGGCTAAACCCGCTTGCTACTGCCCGTCATTTTAATTCACCTAGTTCATCTCTCTCAGGATCTGACTGAAAATGGTTAGGGTGATAAATTTTTACCGATACCAAAGAAAGTCTTCCAAAGTATGCTGAGGTCTGTTTTCATCGACATTTCGTCGATATATTTCAGGTTAAGCTCAAGCTTATGGGGCATGATACATTCTATGTAATGCTTTTCAGGATCGTCTTGGGCAGCCAAAAGTTCACTTTCGTTGATATATTCGAGCGACGCGTAATCGGTAAGCCCGGGTCGTATGGAGAGTACCCGCCGCTGCACATCGTTATATAACTGCGTGTATTTCGGAACCTCGGGCCTTGGGCCGACAAAGCTCATTCTTCCAAAAAGAATATTGATAAGCTGAGGCAATTCATCGGCTTTCGATTTGCGCAAAAACCTTCCGATACCAGTGATTCTGCTGTCGCTGTTGCCTATGGTAAGCTGCCCTTTCCTGTCGCTGCCGGAATACATCGTTCTGAATTTTATCAGAAAAAAAGGACGTCCGTTTCTACCTGTCCTCAGTTGACGGTAAAAAACACCGCCCGGCGAACCTGACACAATCAATAATGCCAAAAAAAGTGCAGGGACAAAGAGCAGCAGAATGGCTGTGACAGAGAAAAAAATATCAAACAGCCGTTTAGCAATCATGACACACTGAATCGATAGAAGCCAAAACAGCTGCCGCAACCTCTTTCACCTGATCATCGCTAAGCGAATAATATACAGGTAGTGATATTTCGCGACTAAAATTATCGTATGAAACCGGAAAGTCGCTGATTGAATATCCCAGATTCTGGTAATAGCTCATCAGCGGTAATGGTTTGAAATGGACATTTACAGCTACTTCACGATGAAAGATATTCTGAATAATGTTATCGCGCTGTTGTTCGGTGATATTTTTCACGCGAAGTAAAAACACATGATAGGATGTTTCAGAAAAGTCGTTCTTCACCAAAGGCAGCTCAACAAGGGGATGCGAAGCAAGTAAACCGGAGTATAAATTGAAAATTTCCTTTCGTCTCTTTAGCATATCATCATCATAGCGCTCAATTTCTACTATGCCTATTGCTGCCTGAATATCAGTCATGTTGCATTTGTAACCGGCTTCGACAATATCGTATTTCCAGTTGCCGGGCATTAGTTTTGCCTGAGCATCCTTATTCTGACCATGCAGTGACTTAATGGCAAGATGCTGTTTGATGCTCTGATTGTCGAAAGGATGGTCAAGATTGAGACATATCGCTCCTCCTTCGGCGGTGGTGAGATTTTTCACCGCATGAAATGAAAACACACTGATGTCGGTAAGCGATCCAGCCCTGCGGCCATGATACCAGGCGCCAAAGCTATGAGCCGCATCTGAAAGGACGAGAATGCGGCCCAGCATCTGCTGTTCAGGGGTTGATGGCGTAAACAACAACTTTACCTCAGGGTCAGAAACCAGAGCGTTAAAATGGTTGTATTCGCACGGGAAACCAGCAATATCGACCGGAATAATGACTTTAGTCGCCTGCGTGATGTGCTTTTTCACCTCATCAGCATGTATATTGAAATCAGTTGGACTGCAATCTGCGAAGACTGGTTTAGCACCACAATGAACGACAACATTGGCTGTGGCTGCATAGGTATAGGCTGGCATGATCACCTCATCGCCTGGTCCGACTCCAAACCAGCGAAGCACCAGTTCCAGTCCGGCCGATGCACTGTTGAGACAAAGGACAGCTGGCACCTGCGCATACGCTGCAATCATTTGTTCAAAGAGCCTTGTCTTTGGGCCGGTGGTGATCCAACCCGATTTCAGCACTTCAACAACAGCATCGATGGTCTTTTGATCTGTTCGCGGCGGCGAAAATGGAATCATGGTCGCGTATTTGATGGCAAATTTAGCAACATTTTTCTGCTCATCACAAATAAAACCGGTGCCTCTAAGCATTCAGAAGCACCGGCATCACCAAAAACACTCAAAATTATTTATCCTTCACTTCTTCAAAGTCCACATCGGTCACTTCTTCATTCGATCCGCCCTGCTGATTGTTCTCCTGCTGATTGGCTGCCGGATCCTGAGCCTGAGTGGCTTTGTACATTTCTTCCGATGCGGCCTGCCATGCAGCATTAAGCTTTGCTGATGCTTCGTCGATTGTGGCGAGATTTTGACTTTTATGAGCTTCTTTTAGCTCAAGAAGTGCACCTTCGATGGCCGATTTCTTATCATCAGGAATTTTATCGCCGTATTCCTTAAGCTGTTTCTCCGTGTTAAAGATAAGGCTGTCGGCCTGATTAATTTTATCGATTCGCTCACGCTCTTTCTTATCGGCATCGGCATTCGCTTCAGCTTCGGCTTTCATTCTTTTAATCTCGTCGTCGGTTAATCCGCTGCTGGCTTCGATGCGAATCTGCTGCGATTTACCTGTTGCCTTATCTTTTGCCGAAACATTTAAAATTCCATTTGCATCGATGTCAAAGGTTACTTCGACTTGAGGCACACCTCGCGGAGCCGGTGGAATGCCATCGAGGTGAAAACGCCCGATGCTTTTGTTCTGATTTGCCATTGGACGCTCGCCCTGCAGAATGTGAATTTCTACCGATGTCTGGTTGTCACTTGCTGTTGTAAAGGTTTCAGCCTTTTTCGTGGGGATGGTTGTATTTGCTTCGATCAGACGAGTCATCACACTGCCCATGGTTTCAATGCCTAAAGATAAAGGTGTTACATCGAGAAGAAGCACATCCTTCACTTCACCTGTGAGCACAGCTCCCTGTATGGCGGCTCCAACAGCTACCACTTCATCAGGATTCACACCCTTTGAAGGCTTTTTGCCAAAAAACTCTTCCACAACCTGCTGTATGATTGGTATGCGGGTTGAACCTCCCACCAGAATCACCTCGTCGATGTCATTTGCACTGAAATTTGCATCAGAAAGGGCTTTGCGGCATGGTTCAATGGTTGCTTTCACCAGATCATCAATCAATTGTTCAAATTTAGCGCGAGTGAGGGTTTTTACAAGGTGTTTGGGCACATTGTCGACCGGCATAATGTAGGGCAAATTTATCTCTGTACTCGGTCCGGCCGAAAGTTCAATTTTTGCTTTCTCTGCAGCTTCTTTCAACCGCTGCAAGGCCATAGGATCGCGTCGCAAATCAACGCCTTCGTCCTTTTTAAACTCGTCGGCAAGCCAGTCAATAATGCGCTGATCGAAATCATCACCGCCTAAATGAGTGTCTCCATTGGTCGATTTTACCTCAAAAACGCCATCTCCAAGTTCGAGTATCGAAATGTCGAATGTGCCACCACCAAGATCGAATACGGCAATGCGAATGTCCTTGTTTTTCTTGTCAAGGCCATAGGCCAGAGCTGCAGCAGTGGGTTCGTTAATGATGCGCTTCACGGTCAGTCCGGCAATTTCTCCGGCCTCTTTAGTTGCCTGTCGCTGAGAATCATTGAAGTAGGCAGGCACAGTAATCACCGCCTCGGTAATTTCCATTCCAAGATAGTCTTCGGCAGTTTTTTTCATTTTCTGCAGAATCATGGCCGAAATTTCCTGAGGTGTGTATTGCCTGTCGTCGATTTTAACTCTCGGCGTATTATTGCTTCCGCGTTCCACTGCATAAGGAACACGTGAAATTTCTTTTGAAACCCTGTCGAACGTCTCACCCATAAAGCGTTTAATCGAATACACAGTGCGCGTAGGGTTGGTGATTGCTTGCCGTTTGGCAGGATCGCCCACCTTGCGCTCTCCGTTATCGGTAAAAGCCACCATGCTGGGTGTGGTGCGCTTGCCTTCGCTGTTGGCAATCACAATTGGCTCACTTCCTTCCATAACAGCCACACATGAATTGGTGGTTCCAAGATCAATTCCGATTATCTTTCCCATATTGTTTTATTTGTTCGGGCTCCCCCCTGTCAAGATTAATACCAAATGAACTGAGGACTTAAAAAGCTGCTTTGTTGACATTGCGAAATGGCCTGCTATTTAAAATTCTGCCAAAATGACACAAAAAAAGCTGCCAAAAGGCAGCTTTGGGAGAATTAATTCGATTACTCAGGGATCTGCATCTGATCGGTGAAATTTATTCCCTTTGGTAATTCAAATGCACCGGCGGGGGCTTCGGCTCCTTCAACCAGTTCAACAACTTCCATCACAGTTTTCATTCCCATGGCCACTGTTTCGGATTTCATGAGCAAACCGTTCCAGATGTAGGTTTTCACCTTTGCTCCGGCATTTTCCATCGTATACACATCGCATACTTTACCTTTGATGGTTTCAGTACCTTCTTTTTTCATGTTAAACTGCTTCAGGGCAGCATCGTCGAGATTGCGATAATTGATGCTCTCTGCTTTTTTGGTGTCAATTTTCGACTTTGTGCCTGTTTTGGTCATATCATTCCACGAGTACACCATCTTGCCATCGTTCAGTATGTACGATTTCATTCCAATGGCAACTGTTTCGGTGTAGGTTTTCTTGCCAAAATCGGCCCAGTACATTTTTATACTGGACTCCATACCCAAGGTGGTCATTTTATACTCAAGCATGCCGTTTTCAACTCCAAAAGGCTGGTCAGGATTCAAATTCTGTGTGGTCTGCTCGGTGGTTTTCGTCGAATCCTTCGATTCGGTTTCCTTGTTCTCTTTTCCACCACACGATGTCAGAAATACCATCATGGCGAATACAGAAAGAAGCATTGCAATTGATTTCATATGTTTTGGTTTTTGGTTTGTCAGAATTCTACTAATTCAACATAGTTGGTCACAGATCCAAGGTCACTCTCCATCCATAATTCCTTATCACGAAGCTTAAGGATGTAGTAATCCTGTGACCAAACATTTCCACTGTCATCAATGCAGTCGAGATAAAGGGTTTTAAAGTCGTCGGAAAACTCCCACGTAGCATAGTAGGTGTAGGATGTGTCTTCGAAAAAAGTGGCGCTTTTGTCGCTTTTGAATTCAACCCAGCTATTGCGATAGGTATCAGTGATGTCCTGTCCATTCATTCTAAACTTTTGGTATTCCCATTTGTTGACCAAACGATTTTCAGGTGTACGAAGGCTGATGACCGGACCTTCATCGTAATAGCAGCCGCCCAATAGCAAAGCTGGCATCATCAGTAAAAGAAAGAATCTCTTCATTGTTTTTTTTTGCAAAGATAACACAATTGATTGCGTTGATTCATCCACTAAAAAGGGGAATGTCAGAATTGAATCTTCAGCCCGTCGCTAGCCAGACCAATCCCTTTTGGAAGCATCTTGCTTACATCCTGATGACATCCCAAAAAATGACTGATATGGGTCAGCAAAGTTTTTTTTGGTCGAAGCTTCAGAGCCATATCAATGGCTTCGTCGAGCGAAAAATGCGACACATGCTTCTTTTTTCTCAATGCATTAAGTACTAGCAAATCAGCATTCATCATGAGCGACTGAGAAGCCACACTGATGTTGCTGGCATCGGTTACATACACAAGCCCTCCCAGCCTGAATCCAAGAATGGTCGCTTCGCCATGCTGTACCGGTATGGGAATAATTGTTTGATTGTTGATCACAAATGGCTCCTGTCCGATAACGGTGAGATTGATGCGAGGTGCCCCCAGATAATCGCCCGGATTAAATATATAGGGAAACTCGGTTTTGATTGATTCAACTGTTCGGAAGTCTGCAAAAATGTCGATGGTTTTTCCTCTGATATAATTAAAAGCCCTGATGTCGTCAAGTCCAGCGATATGATCACGATGACCATGGGTAATCAGCACTGCATCGAAATCATCGATCCTATTGCTCAGCAATTGCTGCCTGAAGTCAGGTCCGCAATCAATCATCAGTTTTAGCCCATTAAACTCGACGAATGCCGATGTGCGGAGGCGTTTGTCGAGCGGATCATCCGACCGGCAAACTTCACATTGACAGGTGAGAACAGGTACACCCGTCGAAGTTCCTGTCCCAAGAAAAGTGATGTGATTGGGCATCATTGCAAAGATAAAAATAAAACGGCACACCCCATTCCTTATTAATGAAGTGTGCCGATTGAACAAGCAGAAAAACTACTGCACTGTGCCAGGTCGCAACCCTTCACGGGTCATGGTAAAATACGTCTGGTTGAGATGAATGTGATCGAGTCGATTGTTACGATAAAGCCACTGTCTGATAGTTTCAGACAACATAATGGTTTTTCCAACCGGAATAAACACATTTACAGACACATGGCTAATGCTTCCTGTACTCAATGGCAGATATGGTTTAATCATCACATGTGCCGAGTCGATGATTTCAGGGATAAAAATGGTGACAGGTTCGGAACGAAAACTACCCGAATGCCTCACGTTTGTTTGCATGCGAATCAAGGTATCGTATAATTCGGGAACAAATTCCAATTCAGGGTATGCACAAAACTGCACGGTTCCATCGGGAGCATTCTGGATCATAAGATTGCCATTGTGATCTGCCTCAATTGGTCTGCA
>CAZLHV010000004.1:0-2183 GCA_964559205.1 uncultured Bacteroidaceae bacterium | reverse complement strand
GCAGGGAAATCAAATAAAATGGTAGCGTTTGAACGGGGAATCACCTGCGAACGGGTGTCATACACAGAACGGGAATAATGAACTGTGTGAAAAATAATGACTGTCACAAGTACGCCAAATGAGAGTCCCCAAAGAGAAATGACAATACGGTTGAACCATTTTCTTGGAAAACGGAAACGAAAAATCATCCGGAGTCCGCCAATAATCATGGAAATGAGAGGAACGAAAATAACCGCCAGTAATGAGAACAGTCCAATCCAGCCCCAAACGGGATTTACGGAAACTGTAAACAATAAATCGAGAGGCCCTGCCGAACTGGCATTTGTGTGCATATGCCCCCAAAAGGCATAGTCGGAGAACAAGCCAATGATAAACCCTGCCAACAGCATCAAAGCAAAACCGATCAGAAAAAGGCCAAATACCACAGCTCCGGCATGAATCAAAGAGCGGAATGCCGGTGTTTCAATGATGCTATGACCCGAAGCAGATGTGGTTTTTCGACTAGCAGAACTATCGCTTTTCCCCTTTCGGCTACGGAAAGTGTTGCGTACATGATCAAACTCATCGCGGATGCGACTGCTGAGATTGTTTACATTGACTTTCTTCCCCTTCATTCTAAGCTTATCGGCCGAAGTGACTGCCGCAGGAACAACCAACCATAATATCAGGTAGATGAGAAGTCCTGAACCGCCCAGTAAAAACAGCACCACAAAGGCGATTCTTACCCACAGTGTATCGATATCGAAAAACCCTCCCAAGCCTGCACAAACACCGCCAAGAATGCGGTCATCCGTATCACGGTACAAGCGGCGCTCATCCTTGGTTTCTTGCTTTGTGCTCTCGCTGCCTTCAGGAGAATCGCCAATTTGCTCAGGTTCACCAAGCTCACCAATTACATATTCAACATCGCTTAGAACAACCACCTGGCGCGAATCACCCGTGCGATCACTCAGCAATTCTGCTATCCTGATTTCTATGTCACGAATTACCTCGTCGGTTTCTTCGGCGCCTAATCGTGATCTCACCTGCGCCAAATACTCGCTGAGCAATTCATACGCATCTTCATCTATATTGAACAAGCGGTAACCGATGTTCACTGAAAAACTCTTTTTCATATATTTTGATTTAAAATCGTGTTTACAGATTCTGTTAATTGAGCCCAGCCTGACTTCAACATGCCGAGGTATTCCCTGCCCTTGTCGGTACAACGGTAGTATTTGCGCGGAGGCCCTCCACTGCTCTCTTCCCAGTAATAATCAAGATAACCGTCATCCTTCAGACGGTTCAACAGTGGATACAGCGTGCCTTCTACCACAAGCAGCCGCGCCGATTTCAGATCACTGAGCAAATCCCCGGTATATTTGGCCCGGTCATCGGACATTTTCAAGACGCACAATTCCAAAACACCTTTGCGAAGTTGTGCTATGATTTTTTCTTCATTCATGTGACAAAGGTACTGATGTTTTTTTACTTCTATGCTATACATAGTACTAAATTTATTTGATTTTACTATATTGCTATTTTACAACTATTTGCATCGTAACAAAACGATCAATATATAACGAAATATTCAATATACCTTATATTATATAATATTCTATTTTCACACAACACTACGAAAACTGACCCGAAACAGCCAATGACTGAATGAGTATTTCAACAAGCCCTATTGAGAGCATATCTTTATCTTACAAAACCGCACAATAATGTTTAACCTTAAAAATACTAAAGCCATGAACACCGTGAAAGAAACCGCGCTTTGGGCCATTTATATCCTCGTCATGGCAATTGCAGTTATCGGCTCCATGATGCTAAGCTAAGGCCCTTTCTCAACAATAAAAAAGCCCTGATTTTCAGGGCTTTTTTTTATTATTGAAAAGGCTGAACCGCTTCAATTACCTCTGGCAAATCCATGCCGATTTCTTTCAGGTGTTCAACTTTAGGAACTCCATTTTTGTTCCAGCCACGACGGTTGTAAACGGCATCGAGCAGTTGCTCGTAACGATCTTCGCGATAGGCTCTGAGTTTTGCCATTTTCTCTTCTGTGCTTTTGCCTTCCGGATCAAAACCAACCTGTTCTTTCAGCTGCTTGTCGTAGCGTTCGGTGCGGCTTTCGTATTCTTCCTTTGTGACAGGTCCGCATGCACGATAAGGCTGTGCATCATGTTTACGTAAGCCTTTTC
>CAZLHV010000003.1:0-43558 GCA_964559205.1 uncultured Bacteroidaceae bacterium | reverse complement strand
TCTGATCGGGTGTAAAATGGGGTACACTGTCACAATAAGCCACAAAAGGGTGTATCATGTATCCTGATGGAGGTACGTAAAGGGAGCTGAGTTGCCCTAAACGTCTAATTGGCAACGATATACCCGTTTCTTCACGAAGCTCCCGTTCGGCTGTTTGCCACAAATCTGTATCCGATTCCTCTGCCCTGCCTCCTGGAAAAGCCATCTGCCCACCATGCACCCCAGGATACCTCGAGCGTTTAATAAAAACCAATCGATCTTCGTTTTCCTCTCTGTATATCAACAACATGACAGCGCTCGAAACTGGACGTTCTGCAAAAACAAAGGGCATAGGAAGTCTGCCGGAAGGGCTCATTGTCCGGTGCGCCCTGGAACCCGGCAAAGGTTTTGAGAAATCAATATTTCTTACATCTGCAATCATAAATATTGATAAAGATAAAAAAAATACTTGCCAATTCAAATCTTTGTTGTATTTTTGCCCTGTAAACCAAGTTTCATTATTAACCAAAACCTCAAAAAAATGAAAAAGATTTTCAGCGTTCTCGCAGCAGCCGTTATCGCTTTTGCTTTTACCAGCTGTGGTAGTGATGCCAACACTCCTGAAAAAGTTGCAGAAAAATTCCTCAACCACATTGCAAAAAGTGAGTACAAAGAAGCTAAAGAACTTGCTACTGGTGATGCAGTGAAAACCATTGAAACCCTTGAAAGTTTTGCTTCTATGAGCGAAATGGGCGGCGAAAAACCCGAAGCTAAAGAAGTTAAAATTGAGAACATGAAATGCGACACCAAAGAAGACGCAGCTTCATGTACCTACAAACAAGACGGAAAAGATGGCAGCATCGACCTCAAGAAAGTTGACGGAAACTGGAAAGTTTCTAACTTCCCAAAAGAAGCTGGCAGCAACGAAGACGAAGGTGACGAAGAAGACGTTGTTACCGACGACAGCACAGCTACTGACGATGTAGTTGAAGAAAACTAAGAGATTATTTCTTAACATAGAGCAGCAATGAGAAAAGGGCTTGCAACAATCCTGATTTTCATTGCTGCTTTTGCTTTATTTCTGGTGACATACGATCTCAGAAGCGAGCAAAAGCAGCAATATGAAACCTATGATCTGACCCCGGATGAATATGCCATGCTGAAAGACGGCGACTTTATCCTGCGTCACGGTTATGGTCTGGTGAGTGATGCCATCGCTAATTCGATGAACGAGGAATTTCATGTGTCTCATGTGGCGGTGCTTGTTAAAAGCGACACAGCCGACCATGGCTTCAGGATCGTTCACTGCGTTTCTCAATCGCTCTCTCCTTGGGATGGAGTGCAAGAGCAAACCTTTAAGCGCTTTGTCCGCGACAGCCAACGAAACTCGATCATGGTCGTCCGATTTAAAGGTGCCGACGACTCAACCCGTGCCCGAATCAGCAAAAAAGCCCTGGCCTACCTCGATCAAAGAATTGCATTTGATCACGCTTTTGATATTTCCGACTCCTCTACTTTTTATTGCTCAGAATTGCCCTGGATGATCCTTAAAAATGAATTCCATACCGATATTTTCAGAAATAAAATGAATGAACAAAATGATCATATGAAGTTTTCAAACTTCTGGAATCCGGATTATTTTGAAGTGGTTTTCAACCACAATTTAAAACGATAATTGATACACAACTCCTTTTGTTTTGTTGTAGCTCTGTTTAGCTTGAAATGGGTTAAAATGTTAATGCCCGGAACTTAGTACTGTAACTTCAAATTTACTTTTGCATCGTGAACCGAATAGCAAGTTGAATCACATTCTCTCCTTGATTCAACATCTATTTTATCCCCATCAACTACGGTAATATCGCCCTGACTCGTTTTGTATGTGGCGGCTACCGAATAGTAGACCCCAGATGGCAATTCGTAGTGTTTTGTCTCGGAATACATCGTATCCTCCTCAATCAATTCTCCTTCGCCATAATATCCTGCATAAATTTTAATCGGGACACTGGTGCTTGCCCCATTCAGGGAAATCTTCACTCGTAATGTCCCCGTATACGGATAAGTTGTTTGACAATCATCATAGTAACAATCTTCCGAATCATTGGTGTCTACACAAGCAGACAACACAAATACCCACAACGGTATACACAACAAAAATGCTTTCATGACTAGTTGTTATAAGGAATGGTTAATCCTCCGCCTAAAGAAAAATAAAGTCGGGGTAAATTGCTTTCAAAATCAATCCAGCGGACCCCAATCGATAACCTGCTCTGTGGAGTTCGCCAGATAAAATCGGCCTTTGGAGCAATCATCCAGCCCTTGAATGGGTCAAATACCACCCCCTCCCACTTTGCCCATGTATACTGTTCTTCTACTCCAAGCGATACTCTGAGCGAATTTCGCCTTGCATTCACTAGCCCAAAGCTCTTTTCCTGCCCAAAAAATAAAATCGTTCTTCGCTCTTTTAACTGAAACAAGGTGGAAGTTGATCCATCCAGATAGAGTACATTTTTGTTCCAAAGCCTTGTTGCAAAGCCCATCGAAAAACCCAACCCCGTTTTTAATTCCTCTGTGAACATATTGAATCCGCAAAAGTGATCTTTGAAATTCAATAACCACAAATGACCTAAAGTAATGCCGTGAAGTATTGGTCTAATCGATATCGGCACACCATAATTCCTGAGTACCTTTCTCATAGGATAATCGTTCAACCTGATCGCTTCATCGCGATAGCGCATCATGCTATCTTTTCGCACCAACTTCTTCATTAACAAATACGACATCACATCGGTATTCCCTCTTTGAATAACCATTGACAGCAAGTCAGGGCTATAGGCCATATTGCATTGATATGCAGGGGAAGCTCCGGCATGAAGCAAAATACTCATTGATGTTGTATCATTGTTGAGCGCTGCAAAAAGCAATGGGGTGTAACCACTTTGATTACATTTGCTTACCTCAGCTCCTCGTGAAATCAACAGCTTCAAAAGTTCATGATTTTGCGCCAGCACTGCCTGATGCACAAGACCTGTTGAATCTGCACTTCGATGATGAATCGACGCTCCGTAATACAAACACATATCGGAAAAAACATAGTACCCGTTCTGAACTGCCAGCATCAATGGAGTGATATCATTGCTGTTTTTTGCATCGATTGGTGCATTATTTAGAATAAGATATTCTGCAATTGTATCATTGCCATTTGATGCACACACATGCAATGGCGTATTCAGTTTGTCATCGGCCACCGAAGGATCGGCCCCTGCAGAAATCAGCACATGCACCATTTGAAAATTCTCATTCATACATGCGTAATGAAGAGCAGTTGCTCCATCCGAGTGTCTGGTGTTTGCATCAGCTCCATTCAAAAGTGCTGTTCGCACCATGTCAATATCGTTTAACCAGGCTCCGTCAAGCAAAATCCCTTCATTCGTTTGTCCGGATAATTGGGAGATATTAAACCAAAAGGTTATTATTAATGTCTTAATAAAAGCGTTTCGCAGAAAACTCCCCCTGATCATGTTCAATATTTTTGGCAACATTATTGGAAAAAGCAAATCTAACAAAAAGTGAGCCATGAAAACAATTATTTTTCTTCTGTTGTCCGGGATTGTGCTGGCAGTTTCTGCTCAGGTGAATCCCACTACCGATTCCACAAAGTATTCTGATCCTCAGAATATGGACGTGGTTTACACTGGCGAAGCTCATTACGATGGAACTGATGCGGACATGTATGCTGCTATATACAAGGCAATTGCCTATACTGCTGAAGCAAAATCTGCAAATATTGACGATGAAGTCCTTCTGAGCTTCGATGTTAATTTTGATGGTAAAACACAGGGCTTCACCATCATCAAAGGCGTTGGATATGGCATTGATGAGCAAATTGTCAAAGCTGTAGAAAGCCTAAAATTTATTCCGGCAGTGATGAACGGCATTCCGGTCAGGCAAAATGTGATGCTGACTATCCCAATCCGAACATATCCTGAAATGTAATTTCCGAACGCAACAGCGATATTTTCTGTAAGTGAGATGATAACTCACGCATGCCATATCCATCTGTAATTCGCTGAATGATGGCATGATTATTCACATAGCTGCCAAACAATCCGTCAATCCGCGGAAACAATGAGAATAGTTTTTGGCTGCAAGGAACCGAAGGGCCAACAATATAAATCTTTGCACTTTCAGGAAGCAAGCTGTTCATTTCTCCAAAGCTTCCATTCGAAAGCGATGTTCCTGAGGTAAGCAATATTTCCGCATCTCTTAAATAGTCACTCATAAGAGACATTGGCATAATCTCAGGCTGGCTTTTATGAAAATCAAAGGCGTCGACTGAGAGGCCTTTCTGAATTAACTTTCGATAAAGTGGTTCAATATATCCAGCCATTACGATACGCCCGGCAGTCATTTTCTCTGATATCACTGTAGAAACCTCTGTATATGGCCGGCAAATACAGTTATGATTGACCAGCGCGCTTATTCTCGCCTGAAGAATCACCCGACCGATATATTCCGATTCAATCGCTTTATCATCAGGAATGTCGGGTTTTGAGGCAATGCCTATGTGGTCATCAGCATCCTTAACGGCCACAAATACTTCACCCTGAAAAACCTGATAAGCCGGCAATGCTTTCTCATTCTCGTGCATTTCAAACAAAGCATCAATGCAGTTAATCATTGTCTGATGATCGAAAAATTGATTGTTTGACCATCACTCATTCTTACGCTCAACAAGTAATAGCCTAAGGAAATGTCACTGAGCTTTAGCTGAATATCTTCGTCTCCATCTGATGAAACGCTTTTTATAAGTCTTCCACTGACTTCATATAAATATGCATTTGAGATGGATCCACCTCCCCTGTTCACGATATTTAGCACATCGTGGGCGGGGACAGGATATACATTAACCATGAGATGACTGCCGGATTCTGAAATCCAGGTGATTTCTTCAATGGTATCATTCATGCTTACTGTGCCGCATGGCGAATATGCTGTTAGTGTCACCACATGACCATATGGCGATGATGTATATGAATGAAGCGGACTGACCTCATCACTAAAAGACTGATCGCCGAAATCCCAAAGCAAATCCGGACCTGTAACAGATGGGGTGAATATCACATCGTTACCATTTACTATATAGGAAAAGGATATCGTATCAGCAGAAGGGAGAAATATGATACTGACCTGACTGGACGTAACGGTACAAGAATCTGTGCTTTGCACAACGGAATAAACCCCATCCGTGATCACCTGCACCGATGATGTTGTGTCGCCATTTGGCAACCATTCATATGTATCGGATCCTGAAGCCTGAAGCATCACAGTATCGCCTGAGCAAGCCTCGATTTCGTCGGGCCATTCAGTCAAAGGTTGCAGCAGGATAATACTTGCTTCAACCGGTACCCGTGCCGACTCACAAAAGCCTGCTACTTCCCAGTCATAAAAATAATAATAGTATCGCATGGTATTCGGATAGCCAGCGCTCGAACCCGTGATCTGCAGTTTTCCACCAACATCATAAGGATAAGGAAAAGTAGGGCCCGATGGATCACCATTACGGAACAAGTTTGGCGACCCAGGTCCGTTGAGCCGGTAATTTACACCTGGGAGCAAAACGGTATTGATATTTACCCGGCTATATCCGGCAGGTAAATTACTCGTTCCAGACCACTCAATGTCACCGCTGTTATCGGTTATGGTGAAAGTACGGTTCCCTGATGCCCCGGCATATACAGCCACCGATTTCAACATCAGGGGTTCGAAAACATCAAACATCATGTAATGAACATTACTTGAAGTAAAATACCCACCCGCTCCCGACTGATTGGCTTTGCCTCCAAAAGCAGATCCTTCTTCAAAAGCCGAAGAAACATAATATGTACAGGTTGATTGAAGCACCGGGGTGATGAAAGATACTCCTGTTCCTACCGGGAATAAGGAGCTGTTTGTGTCGTACCATAAGAGCTGTGCGCCGGTAACAGAAGCAGACAGCTGAAGCGATCCCACATTGCATCGCTGAGCATCAGTAGTTGATGGGGTATTTGCAGGAGCGATAGACAAATATGCACTTTTAATTATGGTGTCGCTTCCATAAGCATTGGAAACAATTAATGAAACCGTATAGATGCCTGCTGTAGCATACTGATGCACGGGACATGACACGCTATCGGTGGTTCCATCTCCAAAATCCCATAGCCACGCGGTAGGTTGATTTGAACTGGTATCGACAAAAGCAACTTCACCGGCGCATTCGTCAATGATGTCACCCTTGAAAGCTGCCTGTGGCGGAAGATTTGAAGAAGTACAATTCCAACCTATCCTGAAGCCTTGTCCCTGCGTATGATCGTTGGAGTGAAAGACGACAGTAAAAACATCGTTGCTCACCCCCAGAGGTGTGGTGAACGGGGCTGCATTACAATAATGCCCAAGCAGAGAACCTCCAGTACCTTCACCAGAGTAGATCCTTAAATAATCCTCGCTGCAGCCGGAGCCCCCTGGAATGTCAATCATATAAGCTTCTATCAACATCCCGGTTGCACCAGGCGAACGTACAATGCAAACTGATTCCTGAGAAGGTGCATATGGGTACATTGCCCCATTGTCTTCCAAAAAACCTGAACATTGATTAATTTCAAGGGTATCATTCACAGTAAGCAAATATGTACATGCTGAAGAAACCGAAACCGATCCATGAATTGTTTGCGCGGAGGAACCATTGGACAATAGCAGTGTATAAGGGTAGTTTCCGGCATTTGTGTATTCAACCTGATGGGGTCCGGGACCAGTGGCAAACTGTGGTGATGCTGCTAAACCAAAATCCCATTCCCATGTTGAAGCCGTGCCGTACTGAACTGCTTCGAATACAACAGGCTGATTTTCACAAGGATACTCAGGAGAGACGGATGCAATTCCGTGGATGCAGGTTCCGGACACGGGAATCGAAATAACCAGAGGTACGGTGTTTGGTTTACTCAATGTAACGGAAACATGACCGGGTTGAGCAGGCTGAATCTCAAAGTTCGCTGAGCCTCCATAAACCATTCCTTTGCCAAGCAAAACACCATTCTGAACAACTGTGGCCAACACAGAATCAATAGAACATGAGAGGATGAGGAATGAAGAATCGTTGCAGTTTAACGAAGGCTGAGACAATGCAGTGAAAACCAGGGGCTGACGGGTAAAAATCCGCAAGGAAGGATCTCCAAAGTATTGAAGAAGGTGGTATGTGTATTCTTCCAAACCCCAGTTGTCGCCCCATGTTTGTGTCATTCTAAGCAAACCCTGATTCCCGGCATCGCCAAGCTCAAGATAAGCTGGATGAGTGGTAATGGTACCGGGGGCGTCGGACGAGCCGGTAAAGACCGAATTCAGTCCAGGAACTGCAAAAATGGCATCGACAATTCCCAGAATAAGTCCGTCGTTGTAACCCGAAAAGCTTACGTCGGCATGCCCAAATACGGCCACAGCACCGCCATTTTGCTTTCTTAGGAGCACTTCGCTGAAGCACTGAGGGGCCAGATATTTGCCTGTCAGGCAATTAATACTCATGATCAGGGGCAATTTATTGCTGTTGGCCAAAGCAGTCACCTGAGAAGAACTGAATGCTGGATCGCCCCAACCGTCTTCATATCCATGGTCTCTGTGCCAGACTAAAAAACGACCTGAATTGATGGCTGATACAATATCCATATAATCGCCATCCCATGCAAAAGTTGGTTTTCGCAGATAGTCTGGCACATTCTCTCCATTGCTGTAGGTTCCGTCATTCCAATATAGTGGGGTCGTTCCCGATTCGGTATAATATACACGATTTACCTGATATCCAAGAATCGTATCCATGTATTGGTAAATGTCCTCAGCTGTCTGTGCAAAACGTCGGTCGGCATAAGTGTTGTCGTCATCATCCTGAAAATAAGCACATGCCATCGCGTTGGAATAGAAAACTGGGTCGCTCACCGGATTTCGCTCGTAGCCGATGATTTTTAACACCACATTCATGGCCTGAACTGGATCATTAACACTAATTCTTCCTCTGGCAAGGTCAGGAAAATAATCTGCGGGACCATCCATGCAAGTATATTTGAGGTCAGAAACAAAGAACGCAGACGAATCATAAACATTTTTTCCCGGAACGGTTTCATGGTCACCCAGCAATGTCACATAGCGCAAATCGGAACCATTGCGGCTATAATATTGTTGAATGGTGTCGCTTATCGATGCTGAGGTCCAATGGGAATTCAGAATTGTTTTCACCTGATATCCAAGCTGTGACTTCCAGGCAGCGAGCGAATCTGCAGCGCTGGTATACATTGGGTGTGATAAAATGAGATAATCGGGTAAATCGGGGTTTATCGCCCTGATTGGCAATTCTGATACTGCTTTCTGATTCATGCAAATGCCCGACAATTGGCGTTGTTGCGATGCAGTTGCCTTGGCATGAAATGCGTTGCCATACACAATGCTATATGACAAATCTCTGTAAAACACAAACTGTTCGGCATTAGGTTGATACTGAACAGGTGATATTCTAACCACAGCAATCAACTGACTCTGAAACCGAATAAACCGGTCAATCATCACCGGCTGTGAAGGGAAAGGGGTTACAGAAGAAAGATAAAACGAGCTATCGAACTTAAACTCCGGATTGCGGTTAGATGCATCAGGAAACAGCATGGGCGACGGCCAGGCCTTACCTGAGATGACCTCGGTGGTTTGGTGATGAATGACAACTGTAGCATTGGTGTCGGGAACCAAAATAAAATCGAACCAAACCGGAAGCATGGGCAAGCCGGGCTTCATTGTTGATCCAAAACCATGAAGGCTTGGTTGCAGAAAACGATCCGACAGGTACTCCCTGCTCTGCAACGACAGAGAATCAAAGTGCAATGCAACACTCACCTGACCAGCAATGCGCTCAGATATATGCCGGCGATGCTGAGCTTGGGCCGGTTTGCTGAACAGACTGACCACAATGAAGCACAGGGGTAAAATAAAATGTGTTTTCATTCAATAAAAGTACAAAATGATTGCATACTCCTGCAAATCAACCTTCAAACAAATATTAATTTTCTTGTTTTCTGCTCATAATCAGCAGTGGGCGCCGAGTCAACACGTATAAACACGGGGATTTGATCGGGTAAACACGGCCGATGAATCATGCAAATACGCCGATAATTCAGGGAAAAGGGCTCTGTTTTTTGGGAATCAATACCACCATATTTGTTGCATGCTTCAAACACGATCATTATGAAAGCGATTTTACCCTTTTTCGGATTGCTCATGTTATTATCATCAGCATTGCAGGCTCAGGACGAAGACCCTGACAAACCGAATCCCTGGGCTTTTGTCGACGTGACCATCAACACTATGGATACCTACCATGAATACATGGGTGATCCAATGTCGCCTCTGCCATGCGAATTGCTTGATTTTAGCGGAATCGTGTCCGAATCGGGGATCGAATTATCGTGGATCACAGTCAGCGAAACAAATGCACGTGAATTTATCGTAGAAGCCAATTATGGAGGTGTTTGGGAGCATATTGACCGAACAAGTGCAAGCGGAAACAGCAATTCGGTTCAGGACTATGAACTGAGGGTGATAGACAAGAAGTATAGTGACGCAGTATTCAGATTAATTCTGGAAGATCATGATGGCACCTGCAGGGTTGTCTCTAATACAGTTGCACAGAAATTAATCGAGAATGAACAAATATTGAGCGATCTGGTGGTGGCCACATCGGGAAACATGCTTGATCTGGTTTGGCACAGTCGTGAACCAGCAACAACAGAGATAAATATTTGGAATACTGCAGGACAAAACTTTCTATCGCTGCAAGTGGAGAGTTCAGAAGGGATAAACAGCCTAAGCAACGTCACTTTAACACCAGGTCAAAGCTATATCATTGTTATTTCAAGTCAGAATAGCCAACTAACCTTCCAAACCAGCTTATAAATTCATTCTGCGTTTGATTAGATCGATGTCGCGTTTCATGCCGGCAACAGTATTTTGCAGCTCGTTTCGCGGAAGGACTGGTTCGGGTAGCTCCGGACTGATGTAATGAACGAATTTCCAGACTTCACGTATGTCACTTGCGGATAGTTCATACGGCTCGTACAAAGGATTCAGTGAATAAAGAACCAGCTTGTTTTCAGAACGAAGTTTGTTTTCGACAACCTTGAACACTACTCCGTCATCTATGGTCAGAATGATATAGGCCTGTCTGTCCCTCATGAGATTCCAGTTTTGGATGAACTCGCCTGTCACAAAGGCCTTATCGGGAATAGGAAGCATGCTGTCGCCACTGATTTGAAATGTTCTGTATTTTTTACTTGCACTGAGAAATGGCAGGGAGAAAGTTGGCAACACCTTGATATATTCAGGATCTGCAAATCCCGACTTGTAGCCGGCTTTAGCCTTCTCTTCCACCAGCTCAATATTTTCGTTGTTCTCCCGATCGACTGTAGTGGCAAGAATCCGGATGTTGCTTCCCCTGATGTATGGGTCAGAGCCCATTTCCATTTGCCGAATCTGATACTCGCTCATTGACGAAAAATCCGAGGTCAGCAAAGAGTCGATGGAGATGTGAAAAAACGAGCTGATTCTGATAACTTCGTCAATTCCCGGTTGAGCTACCATGTTTTCATAACCGCTCAGGGTTGACCTTTTCATGTCCAGCGCAATAGCCAGCTCGTCCTGTGTCATGTTCTTGCGCTTTCGCAACAGTTTGAGATTTATTGGTAGGTAATGACTCATTGATTATATTTTGAGCAAATATAATGATTATATTTTAATTATTTATTTTTTTACATTTCTTTATAATTTTGCAGAAACCACTTATCATGAAGGCTTGCTTATACACAGTTATTTGCATATTAATTGTTTCATGCTCAAAAGAACGCCGGAGTGACCGGGCTGGAGAAAAAATGCAGGAGATGGTCA
This sequence comes from uncultured Bacteroidaceae bacterium, assembly GCA_964559205.1. GTDB lineage: Bacteria > Bacteroidota > Bacteroidia > Bacteroidales > DTU049 > GWF2-43-63. Next base: position 32,635 of record CAZLHV010000003.1, on the reverse strand, counting down.
TTGCTGTTTCGGAATATGCGCGCGCTCACAAACCCGGGTTTATTGTTGTTCCTCAGAACGGTCCTGAACTGGCTTTTCAATACCTTTGGCAGGAAGATGGGATCAACTGGCAATATCTCAATGCTATTGATGGATTTGGGGTTGAAGAGTTGTTTTATTTCAATACCTATCAGCCAGACGCTGAACGACTGGAGATGCTCCGAGAACTGGTTCAATATAAACCGGTGCTGGTATCGGAGATGGTACAGAATGACGCCAATATTTCTCATGCTTATCAAATGAATGCAAACGAAGGATTCCTGTGTTTTGTCAGAGATGAGCAAAACTACTATTATGATTATATTCCCGACACCATACCAGGCGAGAACAGCAACGATATTCAAACGCTTGGTGATGCAAAAAACTACCTGTATTTAATTGGCGGCTCTGCATATCCGACCCGAAATGCCTTCATTGATTCAATTGCTGCCAGCAACTTTGATGTGGTGATTATTGATCTTTTTTATGACAATCAAGCTTTTGGAGCCAACGATTTGAGCAGGATGCGATACAAGGCGGGTGGTGGAAAGCGGCTCATTTTGGCCTACATCAGCATTGGATCGGCCGAAAACTACCGGTATTACTGGAACGAGAACTGGCGACTACACCACCCGGGCTGGATAAGAAAACCATACGAAGGGTATGGTGATGAATTCTGGGTGCGTTTTTGGGACAAAGACTGGCAAGATATTGTGTACGGCAACGACCAAAGTTATATGAAAAGGATTATTGATGCAGGATTTGACGGGGCCTATCTTGACAATGTGGAAGCCTATTATTATCTGTATTTCGATTAATCGAACTGCATGAGAACCAACTCATCGGAAGACCCGGAGAAGACATTGACATCAACCGGCCCCGAAATGCCGTCAATTGAAGCCTTATCGCTAAATTGCCAGAATTTCCAGTTTGACCTTGCAGAAGGTTTGTTTTCGTAATAATGAGCAATCCAAAGCGGATATTGGTCAACGGCAGTACCATCAAAATGCTGTTGATAGAAATCGGCCCCTGTGTAAATAATGGGTTTAACACCAAAGTGTTTTTCGACGATACGCAGCCAGACAAGTACCGATTCAAGCAGTTTCCTGCTGCTCATCCCACGCGGGATTTCTTCGACATCCAACACTGGAGGTAAATCACCTTTGCTTACTACCACGGTTTTACAAAAGAATGCAGCCTGCGATGCTGCGTCACGCGATGGCTTGAAATAATGATATGCACCTCGTGGAACGCCATTCGCTTTTGCATCCTTCCAGTTTTTCTGGAAGCGGGGGTCCTTTCGGCTGCCACCTTCGGTTGCTTTGATAAAGGCGAAATTCACCTGAAAAGGACCGCTCTGAAATGAGGATACTCTTTTCCAGTCGATGTCAGCCTGATAATGCGAAACATCAATTCCAAAAACGCTGTAACCATCTGGCAAAGGGATTCCAATGGCCGAAACTTTTGCGGGTTCACCGTTGTCGTCACCTCCCCCCACCATCATGCGGACAAGTATTTTGCCCGGAGGGGTAAATAAGAAAACGATCAGTGCAAGAACAGGCAGCAGCAGCCAGGGTCTGAATGCATTCCTTTTTTGGGTGCGCTTTACCATATTGATTATTCGTCGCGGCCGTGGCAATTTTTATATTTCTTTCCACTTCCACAGGGGCAAGGATCATTGCGACCTACTTTCTTCTCAACCCTTACTGGTTCCTTAGCTGCAGTATTGGCACTTGGGTCATGATATCGGGGGTGCTGAGCTCCGGGCACAGCTGTATCGCGACCCGTTTTGAGGTTCCGGTTCTCGACACGCGTAGGAGCCTGTGTTTCACTGAGGTTTTTATCTTCGGCCAGTGGGACACGTCCATGACATAAAAATCCCAGCAAATCCTTACTCACTTTAGTCAGCATTTGATTAAAAAGCTGAAATGACTCGAATTTATAAATAAGCAAGGGATCCTTTTGTTCATAAACGGCATTCTGAACACTGGTTTTTAAATCATCCATTTCACGAAGGTGCTCTTTCCTAGCATCGTCGATAATGGCTAAGGCTACCCCACGCTCACAGCCGCGCATCACTTCCCTGCCCTGTGTTTCGAAAGCTTTTTTAATGCTTGCAAGGGCTGTGAAATTTTTCTTTCCGTCGGTATAAGGAATGGCAACATCCTCGTATTTCCGGTTGGCATTCTCGAAAATCTCGCGGATAATCGGGTAAGTGCGAGCAGCAGTTATTTCACACTTTTGCTGATATTCAGAAAAGGCCTTTTGAAATACTGCATCTGCAATGACTCCCGGATTGGATGAGAAAAATTCCGATGCGTCGACGTGTGGTTCAATGGCAAATGTTTTCATGACATCGAAGCTGAACTGGTCGAAATCACGCGACTCCTGCGTTTCTGAAACTATGGCTTCAGAGACATCGCTAAACATATTCGCAATATCAATCGACAATTTATCACCGTACAATGCATTGCGGCGGCGATTATATATCACAACCCGCTGAGAGTTCATTACATCGTCGTATTCAAGCAGTCTTTTGCGAACACCAAAATTGTTTTCCTCTACTTTTTTCTGTGCACGTTCAATTGCTTTGGTGATCATGCTATGCTGAATTACCTCGCCTTCTTTCAGACCAAGTCGATCCATGATGCTCGCAATCCGATCAGATCCGAATAAACGCATCAGATCATCTTCGAGTGAGACGTAAAACTGAGATGATCCAGGGTCACCCTGACGTCCAGAACGACCACGAAGCTGTCGATCGACCCGGCGCGATTCATGCCTTTCGGTACCTATAATTGCCAAGCCACCTGCTTCTTTCACCCCTGCTCCAAGTTTGATGTCGGTTCCACGACCAGCCATGTTTGTGGCAATGGTAACTGTTCCTGCAAGACCCGCAGTAGCCACCACATCAGCCTCTTTGGCATGCAATTTTGCATTGAGCACCGAGTGTTTTATTTTGCGCATGGTGAGCATTCTGCTCAGCAATTCAGAAGTTTCGACCGACGTTGTTCCAACCAGAACTGGACGTCCAGCCTCTTTCAGTTTGACAATATCATCAATAACGGCATTGAATTTCTCACGCTTGGTTTTAAACACCATGTCGTTATAATCCTTACGTAAAATCGGACGATTTGTAGGGATAACCACCACATCGAGCTTATATATGTTCCAGAGTTCACCTGCTTCGGTCTCGGCAGTACCCGTCATACCGGCAAGCTTTTTATACATTCTGAAATAATTTTGAAGCGTGATTGTCGCATAGGTTTGAGTTGCGGCTTCGACTTTCACGTTCTCCTTCGCTTCAATGGCTTGATGCAGACCGTCGGAATAACGCCTTCCTTCCATAATACGGCCGGTTTGCTCATCAACAATTTTAATTTTGTTGTCAATAATCACATATTCCACATCCTTTTCGAAAAGCGTGTACGCCTTCAATAACTGATTCATTGTGTGGATACGGTCAGATTTTACGGCATAGTCCTGACGAAGCAGCTGCTTCTTTTCAAGCCTTTCGGTATCACTCATGTCCGATTTTTCGAGTTCGGCAAGCTCAGTGCCAATATCAGGCAGGATAAAAAACTTTGGATCACCCGTCTGTTCTGTCAACAAGTCAATCCCTTTTTCAGTGAGTTCGATGGAGTTGTGCCGCTCATCGATGACAAAATACAGATGATCATCAATGAGATGCATATTCTTCATGTTCTCAGCCATGTAGGTATTCTCGGTTTTGTGCAAGAGGGTCTTCATACCCGACTCACTGAGAAACTTGATCAATGCTTTATTTTTTGGCAAACCGCGAAAACATTTCAGCAGAGCAACACCCCCCAATTTCTCATCTTCTGAGCTCGGATTTTCTTTGGAAAGATGCTGTCTTGCTTCAGCGAGGAAATTGTTGATGATGTTCTTCTGAGCATTGCTAATTTTAAGCACGTAAGGCTTAAGGACATCAAATTCCTGATGATCACCTTTGCTTGTTGGACCTGAAATGATTAATGGTGTTCGGGCATCATCGATCAAAACGGAGTCGACCTCATCCACAATGGCATAATTATGACCACGCTGAACAATTTCCTCAACACTGCGTGCCATATTGTCGCGCAGGTAATCAAAACCAAATTCATTGTTGGTGCCATAAGTAATATCAGCCCGGTATGCTTTTTTTCGTGATGCGGAATTTGGTTCATGCTTATCGATGCAATCCACCACAAGACCATGAAATTCAAACAACACTCCCATCCACTCCGAGTCGCGTTTTGCGAGATAATCATTGACTGTTACCACGTGGACGCCTTTTCCCGGAAGTGCATTCAAATAAACCGGCAGGGTTGCCACAAGAGTTTTTCCTTCACCGGTAGCCATTTCGGCAATTTTTCCCCAGTGCAGAGCAACGCCTCCGATGAGCTGAACATTATAATGAACCATGTCCCATGTGGTTGCATTTCCACCAGCCATCCAGGTGCTGTTCCAGAACGCCTGATCGCCCTTTATCACAACGTGGTTGCGATGGGCAGCAATTTCTTTGTCAAGTTCAGTTGCGCTTACCTGAATCTGTTCACTCTCCTTAAACCGGCGGGCTGTATCCTTAACAACCGCAAAAGCAGCGGGCAGGATTTCATTCAGTTTCTCCTGAGTAATGTCATAAGCTTTCTTCTCCAGCTTCTCTATTTCGCTATAAATGCGCTGCTTCTCCGAAATATCCATTTCATATTCGGCTTCTATTCGTTCCCGAAGCCCTTTGATCTCATCTTCGGTTGGACGTACGGCATCGAAAATGATTTGCCGGAATTCGATGGTTTTTCCTCTAAGCTCATCGTTGCTGAGCTGCTTGATATGCTCGTATTCCTTATGAACTTTCTCGACAAATGGAGCAATTTCCTTCATGTCTTTGTCGGCCTTGCTCCCAAATAGCTTCTGCAGTAATGTTGCCATAAACAGCGATTGATAGATTTACAACAAAAGTAATTGAAATTTTTGAATGATTCATGCACTGAATGACAGCAACAGGTCAAACATCTCGTATTCAAAGTATTCAGTCATGATGAACATCAGCCTTAATTTTTACTTATCTTTGCCTCATGAACCCCCGCAGAAAAGTAGTTTTTCTCGACAGCACCCATCCAAAGCTCCCGCTGCGACTCGAAGAACAAGGTTTTGAGGTGTGTCATTTTTCTGGAACATTTGAAGAGCTGAAATCTGAAATCATTGATGCCGAAGGGCTTGTCATCAGAAGCAAATTCAGCATCAGCCATGATTTGCTGGATTGCGCACCTAGCCTACGCTTTATTGCCCGTGCCGGAGCTGGCATGGAGAACATCGATGTCGCTTATGCCACCGCAAAAGGTATTGCCTGTTTCAATAGTCCGGAAGGCAATCGCGATGCCGTTGGAGAGCATGCCACCGGGATGCTGTTAATGCTCATGAATCACCTTCGGCGTGCCGACAGTGAAGTTCGGCAGGGCGTATGGAAACGCGAAGCCAACCGAGGAGTAGAACTCGGCAACAAAACCATTGGAATCATTGGGTATGGCAACATGGGGAGTGCTTTTGCAAGAAAAATAAGCGGTTTTGGCTGCCGGATATTGGCATACGATAAATATAAATCAAATTTTGGAAACGATTTGGTTGAGGAAAAACCCATGCAGTTCTTGTTTAACGAATGCGACGTCATCAGCCTTCATGTTCCTCTGAGCGAAGAAACTACATATCTTGCCAATGAACAATTTTTCGATTCCTTCCAAAAGCCAATATGGTTCATCAACACATCGCGCGGCATGGTCTGCAAAACATCAGCCCTGATCACAGCCATCAATGCAGGACTTGTGCTGGGAGCCGCCCTCGATGTACTGGAATGGGAGGATTACAGCTTCGAACATTTCTTTCAGCAAGAGCTTCCACCTGAGTTTACCTGGCTCGCAAAAAGCGAACAAGTGATATTAAGCCCACACATCGCAGGCTGGACTCATGAATCCAACGAAAAGCACGCTGACATTCTTCTGGAAAAAATCATGAAGCATTATCAAAACATTGGTTGATTATCTGGGTCCATTTACACTGTCACCAAGACGCAGCAGCCCAGACTGCCTATGATCGCATGCATATCAATCCTACCAAAAAGCTTGAGTCGGAAAATTTAGCTTATGCTGGTAAGAAAACGTATTTCCCTTCAATGATATCGAGCTCAATCCGGCTGTTGCGCTGTACTGTGCCAGCCAGCATCTGTTTTGAAAGTTCGTTGATGATTTTTCGTTGAACCAATCGCTTGACAGGTCTGGCTCCCAGTTGCGGATCGTAGCCTTCACGGGCAAGCTCGCCAACCACATATGGGCTGAAGGTAATATCAACTCCCTGATTTCGAAGTGTTTCTCGTAAATGTTCGAGCTGAATTTTCAAAACTTCTTCAATTTCTGAAGGTTGCAGAGGCTTAAACATCAGAATTTCATCAACGCGATTCAGAAATTCAGGTTGAATGGTTTTACGCAAAAGTGCAAAGACTGCTTCGCGGGTTTTTCTGAATGTTTGTGCTTCGGTACCCGCTTCCATCTCATCGAATTGATCGCGGATGATCTCCGATCCCAGATTGCTGGTCATGATGATGATGGTGTTCCGGAAATTGGCGGTTCGACCTTTATTATCGGTTAACCGGCCCTCGTCAAGTACCTGCAGAAGAATATTAAAAATGTCGGGATGAGCTTTCTCAATTTCATCGAGCAACACCACGCTGTAAGGTTTTCGGCGAACGGCTTCGGTAAGCTGACCGCTTTCGTCATACCCCACATATCCCGGAGGCGCCCCGATAAGCCTTGCCACACTATTCCTCTCCTGATATTCGCTCATGTCGATGCGAACCATGCTGTTTTCATCGTTAAACATGTATTCGGCAAGTGCTTTGGCAAGCTCAGTTTTACCCACTCCGGTGGTTCCAAGAAAAATAAATGAACCGATGGGACGCTTTTCATCGTTCAAACCACTTCGGCTTCTTCGGATAGCATCGCTTACAGCTTCAATGGCCGCATTCTGGCCCACCACACGCTTGTGTAGTTCCTCCTCAAGATGCAGCAGTTTTTCTTTTTCGCTCTGCAACATACGGTTCAACGGAATGCCAGTCCAACGCGATACAATTTCTGCAATCTGCGCTGCATCTACCTCTTCATTAATAAGCGTTTTTCCTGATTTACGGTTGCTGACTGTTTCTTCAAGTTCAACAAGCAGCCGTTCGGCATCTTTGATTTTTCCATAGCGCAGTTCAGCGACTTTGCCATAATCACCACCTCTTTCAGCTTGTTCAGCCTCAAATTTCAGATCTTCAATCAGTTTTTTTGTATCCTGAATGCGATCGACAATGTCTTTTTCCTCTTTCCATTGAGCCGTAAGCATATTGCGTTTCTCGCCAAGCACAGCAATTTCACTGTTGAGTTGCCCCAGTTTGGCGGCATCGTTTTCCCGTTTTATGGCCTCGCGTTCAATTTCAAGCTGTCTGATGCGTCGCTCCAGTTCGTCGAGCTCCTCAGGAACCGAATTGATTTCGAGGCGTAGCTTGCTGGCAGCTTCGTCAATCAGATCAATGGCTTTGTCTGGAAGAAAACGGTCAGTGATATAGCGATGCGACAACTCAACAGCAGCCAGAATGGCTTCGTCGCGAATGCGCACCTGATGATGTGTTTCGTAACGTTCCTTCAAACCCCGAAGGATACTCACGGAATCAGCCTGATCGGGTTCTTCGATTAAAACTACCTGAAAGCGGCGTTCGAGCGCTTTATCCTTTTCAAAGTATTTCTGATATTCTTTCAGGGTGGTGGCTCCGACAGCCCTCAGTTCACCACGTGCAAGTGCCGGCTTCAGAATGTTGGCAGCATCCATGGCACTTTGGTTTGCACCGGCCCCAACAAGGGTGTGTATTTCATCGATAAACAGAATGGTACGTCCATCGCTGTCAATTACTTCCTTGATCACACTTTTAAGACGTTCTTCAAATTCACCCTGGAACTTTGCGCCGGCAATGAGTGCGCCCATGTCGAGCGAATAAATGACTTTGTCGCGCAGGTTTTCAGGCACATCACCCCTTATGATCCGTTGTGCAAGACCTTCGGCTATGGCTGTTTTGCCAACGCCGGGCTCACCAATCAGGATCGGATTGTTTTTGGTACGTCGGGTAAGGATTTGTAGCACCCGCCTGATTTCTTCGTCGCGTCCAATCACCGGATCGAGTTTTCCCGTGGCAGCCAGATCGTTTAGATTGCGTGCGTAACGATTCAATGCCTGATAATTGCTTTCAGCTCCCTGACTGGTTACTTTGCTGCCTTTGCGCAAATCGGTAATGGCGGCTTTCAGGTCCTTTTCGTTCACTCCGGCATCCTTTAATATTCGCTCGGCAGTGCCATCACTCTCAACAAGACCCAGCAGAATGTGTTCAAGGCTCACGAATTCATCGCCCAGCTCTTTTTGTTTGGCCATGCTTTGTTGAACTGTTTTCATCCCAGCAGGCGTTAAATAGGGCTGCCCACCTCCATTTTTCGGGCGACTTTCAAGTTCCCGGTTGCTTGCCTGAAGGATCATTTGTGCATTGACACCCAACTTTTTTAAGAGCCAAGGTGAAACCTGCTGATCTTCCTCGAGAAGTGCACTTAAGATATGTACATCATCAATTGCCTGATTTTTATTTTCAAAAGCTTTCTGAAAAGCAGTGGCAATAATCTCCTGGCTTTTGATGGTAAATGATTCGAGATTCATCGTAATAATTTTTTGCGTGGTCGCTTTATCAATTATCTGACCACTGAAAATACAGTCAGGAAAAGCGATTGAAGTGTTTCTAAAATGGTCATATTGGCAGAAAATATTTAATAAAAATGTCGTTTTGTCCGAAAATTGCATTTAACTTTCTAAAATCTTTGTTATCATATGTTAGAATTCCTTCCTGTTTTATCAACACCACAACGTATGAAAGCGCCCGACAAACCCACGCTGATCATTGGGGCGAGTCCTAACCCCAGCAGATATTCATATCTTGCGACTCTGAAGCTTTCGGATTATGGGCACACGGTGTTTCCCATGGGCATCAAAAAAGGGACGATCGGGACACACGAAATCATTACTGAAAAAGTGGAACCCGGCAACATTGATACGGTAAGCTTATATCTGGGGCCCGAGCGACAAAAGGAGTGGGAAGATTATATTCTTGGCTTACATCCCCGGAGAATTATTTTCAATCCGGGAACGGAAAACGACACATTGTGGAAAAAAGCTGAGGAAGCTGGCATCGAATGTCTTGATGCCTGTACTTTGGTCATGCTTTCAACCGGATCCTACTAGGAGTTAGCTGCACTTTTGAGTTCACGGATGGCTTTTTCAGGATCATCTGCTTTAAATACAGCGTTTCCGGCTACCAGAACATCGGCACCAGCATTGATAACCGAGGCCGCATTTTTCAGATGAATGCCACCGTCCACTTCAATCAGACAATTGGGATTGAGCGCATCGCGTAGTTTACGCACTGCTTCGATTTTTCGCAATGAATTTTCAATAAATGATTGTCCTCCAAAGCCTGGATTGACCGACATCAGCAACACGAAGTCGAGATCGGACATGATATCAAGCAGCACTCCGGCACCGGTATGCGGATTCAGAACCACACCACATTTGGCACCTTTGTTTTTGACTTGTTGGACTGTTCGGTGAAGATGTAATGCACCTTCGTAATGAAAACTTAGATATGTGGCCCCGGCATCGACAAATCGTTCAATATAGCGATCGGGTTGCGAAATCATCAAATGCACGTCGAGAGGTTTGGTGGCCATTGCTGCCACTTGCTCAATGATTGGAAAGCCGAAGGAAATATTCGGCACAAAAACGCCATCCATTACATCCACATGAATCCAGTCAGCTTCGCTTTTGTTCAGCATCTCGATTTCTTTTCCAAGTTGCATAAAATTGGCTGACAAAATTGAAGGGGCAATTAAAACAGACATAATGAATAGTTTTTGCAAAGATAAGATTTGGTGGTGAAACAAAATGCACTAAGAAATTACAATGCTTGCTTTTTGCATTTGGTATTGAAACAACGAGCCGGATTGTATTTTTGGGCGTTTATGATCTAACTTCATGATCATGATTTGAAAAAAAACGCCGTACATTTGAACGATTTGTCAGGCAAATGTGTATGATCTAAAAAACGAACCAATGAAGAAACTAATCATTTTAGCTTTGGCTTTCGCATTCAGCATGAACCTGACTGCACAAACCCCACAGAAAATTGTATCATTTGTTGTTGAGCAGCACGATTGCAGCTGGTATGCTACTCAGGCTGCGCTCTGGCAAAAGGAAACCAAAAAAAACAAGAAGAATGCAAGTGCATGGATGTATTATTATCTTGCAACGCGCTATGAACATGTGATGTGTGGTGAACCTCAATATGCTCTTGATGAAGAGGACTATAAGGTTTTTAAGTCCATTCTTGATGAAATGGCAAAGTATATTCCGGAAACATATGAATATAATTATCTGATGTATTACAACGAAGGCATCAATCCGGCCAACAGTAAATATTTGCTAAAGGCATACGAGATTGATTCTAACCGGCGAGAGATTTACCCAGATCTTATCGTTTATTATGAGATCAACGGAAAATATGCCGAAAATGAAAAAGTGCTCAAGCATCAGCAGGTCATTGCCCCTTCGTCACCAGGGCTGCTGGCATGGAATTACAATGCATTGATGCCACTCGACAGCAACGCTATTGTATTAACCGGAGGTGACAACGACACTTATCCCAAATGGACATTGCAAGCCGCATACGGTGTGCGAAAAGATGTAAGGGTCATCAATACCAGCCTGATCATGATTGAGGAGTATCGTAACCGGGTTTTTCAGGAATGCGGCATCAAACCCTTTAATATTAAACAGGACACTTCAAACTGGCGAAATTTCAATGCATTGATTGTCGATCACATTTGCCGCAACAGCAGCAGGCCGGTTTACATTTGTAATTCAGTTCCTCAGGATCACTACGCCACACTTTCGGACAGTCTTTATCAGGAAGGCCTGGTGAGCAAATACAGCCCAGTACGTTACGACAACATGGCTGTGATGCGTCGCAGTTACGAACAAATCATGCTTCTCGACTACATCAGGATGCCAATTGGGAATGATGTCTCGCAAAAAATAGTGGATTATTCAGGGCTTAACTATATTCAGGCGTTTCTTCAGCTGTACGACCATTATCGGCTCAGTGGTGAGTCGGGCCAGGCCGAACGTTTGGGGGATTTACTCCGCCTGATTACCAAACGGGCCGGAAACGAAGAGTATAAAATCTACATTGATCAGTATCTCAGGGAAAATCACTGATTCATGAAGAAAAACCGCAGCGACCTGACCGGAATAAGCGATCAGCAACTTATGAGTATGCTGAAGCATTCCGGTCAGGATGCTTTTGAAGAACTCTATCGTCGATGGGCCGGGCGCATCAGGTACTTTTTTCTCCGCATGTATCGTTTCGATCATGAGCAAGCCGACGACCGCACACAAGATGTTTTTCTCAGAGTGCTTGAATCGGCAGGTTCATTCGATGGCCACAGTGAATTTGCTCCCTGGCTTTATGCCATTGCATACAATCTTTTTAAAAATGATCTTCGCAAAAGCGATATGGCACAGCGCTTTCGAAATGCACACTCTGCTGCCGAGCCCTGGGAACAGCCAACGGTTGAAAAACAAATAGACCTGAGTCAGTCAAGTCGTTTTGTTAATCAGATTCTTGAAAAACTCGATCCGGAAGTAAAATCCATTTTTGTTTTACGACATGCAGCCGGGTTAAGCATTCCGGAAATTGCGCGAGCGAGTTGCTGTGCTGAAGGCACTGTAAAATCGAGGTTGTTTTATGCCATGAAAAAAATATCAGAACAGGTTAAACCCGAAAAAATCAGCGAATGGTTATGAACGAGAACACAAGCACATACGAAATCTTTGAAAATCTGCTTTCTGAGAAGAAGTATGAAGATCTCAGCAATGAAGAGTTGCAGTTGGCATTGGAATATGTATCTGACCATGAAAGCTATCAGCGCATGCAACAGATTCACAGAGATGCCCAAGGCATGTTTCATGAAAGTAACGCGACAGTTCCACCAATAGCAGGTGCTGATGAAGTGTGGAAGCGTTATCAGAGTTCGACAAGCACCTCGAAAAGTCCATTCTATAAACGTCATGTTTCTATCTGGTGGCCTTCGGGCATTGCTGCTGCGATGATTCTATCGCTTTGGCTTCGCATTCCACCCTCAACCAAACAGGCCCAGATGGCCACTGTGGTACCACAACGCATCATTCCTATCACATCTGCCATCACCGATACAATCATTAAGCAGGTGCCGGTTTACATTCATTCAGGAAGTTATTTACACACTTCCGGCGACGAACAAGCAAGTATTGCCGAAAACAATGTTCGGATGGTATTTGTTCCACCAGTGACCTCGGTAAGCGATCAAATCAATCGTCGACAGGGTACAAATCTGACAGAGATGGGTGAATTGGCAAAGCTGACTGTATCGCTGCCTTAGGCTGGTCGATTCATCCATTCAATTTCTCATTGAAGGAGTTATCGATTACAGAACAATGATCCCACCAACATCCACCGGTTCTCCTTTGCCCAGAAAAACCAGCTCACTTCCTGCCAAAATGCACAATTCGGAAAGCAATGATGCATAGGAACAATTTTCAGATCCACTGAAAAAAACCATTTGATTTGTCTTTCCCAGTGTTCCACCAATGAATCCGTTTGAAGTTCCAGGAAGGATTATCCGATCAGGTTTCACAAAGGCCGCAGTATAGCCACCGGCAATAAGCTCTTTCTCGATTCCTGCATCTGAAGTAAGAAAAACATCGCCAATCCGGAAAGTGTTACAGGCAATGTATCCCTGATTCACCACTAGTACGTTTTTCGTTTGAACCAATTGAAGCAAAGCATTGTCGCAATGCCTGCTAACAATGGCAACATCCCTGTCAGTATACACATTATAACGGGCAGTATCAGGATACCTGAACCCCACAGCTTTTTCACCTTTCATGAAAACTATACCGTTGTTCTCGAAAAGCTCAACAATGTCTTTTGGCGTATTTGGGGCGATCATCCACAGGTCATCAATCCGGGTGATAAAAACATCGGGATGTCCGTTTATCGCAGGGTATACCATTCCTTCAGCATGAAACAAAGAAATCTGGCCAAATTGCCTCAAAGCTTGAAACAAAGATTCAGCCCGGTGGTCAAGAATAAATTGCATTGTAACTCCCTTTATTAACTTCAATACTGGTCTGAATGATAAAATTAATGCCTTCTGACCTGAAAAACTGATCATTACATTTTTGAGGGCCTAAAAACGAATTGAGATCAGAAGGGTGAACAATCAGAACCTTTGGTGGATTTTTTTTCGAAACAAGTTCCAGAATTTTTCTCCTCCAGATTCGTGCCTGCACGTGCTGCCGAAAAGACGGCACCCAAGGCCCGGCCAGAAAACTACCGTTATGTAAAAATTCGCCCGGGTGCAACCCTACTTTATAAGTGATGATGCCTGCCTGATTAAACATTTCCAGCACATCAGCACCGGTTTCAATTGCTTCCTCAAGACCAAGCGGGGTGTACAGGCCCTGCAAATACTGTTTCTCGAGTACGGTATCTCTAAGCACCAGCGTTGGGTAAATACGTGCCCCGCTTGCCCCTGAACGAATGACATTATGTGCTGTGCCGATATCCTTCTGTCGATTGCTTCCGGGTAATCCAATCATCATTTGCATTCCCAAAGCGAAATCATGCTTCCTGATGAGCCCAGCAGCCTCCCAAATTACCGACGAACTATATCCCCTGCCAGATAATCCAAGCACATCATCATCAAACGACTGCACTCCCAATTCGATGGTTCTAACCCCATACTTCTTCAGCATGGTCAATACCCGGTCATCAATACCATCAGGGCGTGTACTGATTCTGATTTGTTTTACCTCGCCAGATTCGAGAAAGGGCTGCACCGAAATAAGATACTGCCTCTGAAGCTCAATAGGTAATAGAGTAAATGATCCGCCGAAAAAAGCAATTTCAATGAAGCGGTTTTGTCGGCGCATGCTTTCCAATCGATGATGAATTGCAGCTGGTATTTCACTGACATGAGGCACGAATTCTCTACCGCTGACATGCTTTTGATTGCAGAAAACACACTGCCCGGGACAACCCAGCTCAGGAAGAAAAACGGGTATAATGGAGTGCGTTTTCATTTTCAAATAGCTTATCGGTAAGGATGATCCGGATTCTGATCAGGGGAGCTGATTTGTTTAAGATCGTAAAACCAGAGAAACAGTCATTCGGGTATCTCAATAATACCCCTCACGCTTCCTGATGATCCACTCAAGCGACATCAGTGCCAGTAAGATGAGCAGAAGCCATTTCCACTCGAGCAGATCGATATAGTTCTCCTCGTAATGATATTTGGATTGCAGGCGATTGTTTTCATCAAGAAACTGAGCGATCTGATCTAAGCTGTCGCGATGCACCATCAATCCGCCTGTTTGCAGCGACAACTGCCTGAGCAGGTTATGATCGGCTTTCATGTTTGCAAGTTCAGGGTTATAGCGATCGACAGTGAGCTTGCCTGATTGTGAATAGGGATATTTGGTGCTTCGTACACGAGCAGTAAATGTATATTCACCGGGTTGAAGCCTGCCACAATTAAGGGCATATCCGGAACCATCAGGCATAAAGGCAAATCGCAACTCATGGCCAAGTTCATTCATCATCACAAGATCTACCGGTTCCGAATTCACCAGTTCAAAATTCTCGTTATAAAGTTCTGCAGTAAAGCGAACAGGTTCAAGTTCAGTGTGGGTAGGCTCATACAGTAACCTGAAACGGCTTCTGTCGGCGTTTTGCGAAAGGAACTGAGCCATTCGTGACACAAAGGCGTCGAAGCGGTCGTGTGAGCGGTTAGTCCGATAATCGTACATGCGCCAACGCCATAAACCTTCGCCGATCATAAAGGCCCAACGCTGATTATTTACCGAAGAAAAACAAATCAGTGGCTGTGACGACACCACAGATCCCACTTTTTGGTAAAGTAAAATGTCGACACCTGCAGAAACAGAAATATCGGCAAACGGAACCTGAAGAGGCGGCATTGATTTGATAAAATCTGATTCCTGCCTGGACACAGAAAAAAGAGGAAAGTTTTCGTTGGCCACAGCAGTTACATCGCTGGCTGAATTCCCTCTAAGGCGAACCGATACACCCGACTTAATGGCGTTTAATGAAGCCCAGTGGGTTTGTTGACCGCCGATAATCCAAACCGGAATTCGTGATTTAGAGGCAATATCGGGAATCTGATTACTGCGTGCACCGGACGAAGGGATCTGATGCAACACCAACAGATCGTAATCGGTTAAGGCCGGGGTATTCTGTTCACCCACGACTTCTGTGACCTGATAATTAAGATTGCCTTCGAGTGTTTTCCGAATGGCACTCACATCGGGATGGGGTGCTGATGAAACGATCAGCACTTTTTTTTGTTCATCTGCTACATTAAAATAGAAAACACGCTGGTTGTTCACTACATTTTGCTCTCCATCGATAGGAGTGATTGAAACAACCACCTTGTTTAACCCTTTCTGATCGGCCATTCCTTTCACATTAAAGAGCCTAGCAAAACGATTTCCCTGTATTTCGATGGTTTGTTTCAATAGTTCCTTGTTGTTGTGGGTAACCGTAACCTGCACAGGTTTGCCATCAGCCTGATCGGCAATGATGCTGAACTCGATCGGGAAATAGTTGTTGAAAACGACCTCGCGGTTTCCGGTAAGTGAATTCACAGCTGCATCGAGACGTGTGGATGTATCGCCAACAGGCAAGGTAAACAATGGGACAGAAATTTGGCTGGCTGCGCTAAGGGGTGAAGCACCTGAATTAACAATGCCATCGCTCACAAAAATAATTCCTACAAGATTTCGGTTGACATATCTGTTGCGCAATCCTTCAAAAACAAGGCTGTAATTGGTGAGTGAGCCAAGGAATGCCGCAGTATCGCTTGCCGGTCTGAGTGAATCGGCAAATTCGTAAAAAACTGTTTCAACATCACCTCCAAGCGAAGCAGCAAAGTCTTTGAGCAAGGGAGTCATTTTGTTTTTTACAAAAGCTGAATCCGAAGAAGCAACCATCGATGCCGAATGATCGGAAACTATGGCAAGCACTGGAGAATCAGATACACGCTGATTGAGTCGAAGCAAAGGCTCAAGAAGAAAGAAAGTCAGAAAGAAAACCACCAGAAACCGGACAGTGGAAAGTAAAATGCGGTACAAGCGCCTGAACTTTTTGCCTCCTGAACCGGAATACAAAGCCCATGCATATGCCAGTCCTGCAATTACGCACAAAAGTACGAACCAGACCGGATATGCGGAAATAAGGCCCATGGTAAACTATTGCTGCATACCGCCGCAAACGCTGATCACCTGACCAGTGATATACGACGAAAGGTCGCTTCCGAGAAAAACGGCAACATTGGCTACATCATCAGGCAATCCGACGCGGCTCAATGGAATGTCCTTAATCCAATTGTTGCGGATATCCTCGGGGAGTTTAGCTGTCATTTCAGTTTCAATAAACCCGGGAGCAATCGCGTTGCAACGAATGCTTCTGGATCCCAATTCCTGCGCAATGCTTTTCGTAAAACCAATCATTCCGGCTTTCGAAGCAGCATAGTTGGCCTGTCCTGGATTTCCCTCGATGCCAACCACCGAACTCATGTTGATGATTGATCCAAATCGCTGCTTCAGCATCACCTTCTGAATCGCCTTTGTCATATTAAAGACCGATTTCAAATTGACTGTGAGCACTGCATCCCAGTCTTGCTCCGTCATTCTTAATAGCAGGTTGTCGCGCGTAATTCCTGCATTGTTGACCAGAATATCGATCACCGGAAACTGCATCACAACATCGTTGATCAGTTGCTCACAATCTGTGAACGAGGCGGCATTGCTGGCGAAAGCAGCAGCTTTCACTCCCATGCTTCTCAATTCTTCCAAAAACTGTTCAGTCTCCTCATTAACAGCAAGATCAGTAATAATGACATTCGCACCATGTTGTGCATACATCCTTGCAATGGATTGTCCAATGCCGCGGGCAGCACCGGTAATGATGGCTGTTTTACCTTCAAGTAACTTCATGTCGTTGTTTTTTGATTTTACTTTGAGAATGCAAAAGTACAATTAAAAGTGCTAATATGCTAATACATTGGCGCACAAGGCATAGCATACAAGGCATGCCATGGGCAGTAGATTCTTACTCTTTTGCAAAGCGGAATTAAAGCGACGATTTTGTTTTTCTGTCATAGCTGCTGCTCTGTTTAATAATTGTTTTGCATAACAGAAAACTGAAACTGAGTAGCAATTAATCAATAAAAACAACCTTAGCAGCACTGAGAAAATTGTTGCCTTGACTCAATTTAAGAAAATATATCCCTGCGGGGAGACTGTTTCGTAATACCACAAAGGAATAACCTGAGATATTCTGAATCTGCATTACTAGACGACCTGATGAATTGAATAATTGCATAGAAGCACTGTGCAGGTACTGATCAGAATTGATGATGATTTCCGTTGAATTCGGATTTGTGCAATGAATCGGGCTTGTATCGATATTTTCAATAAATCCTTCAGTAATTGGATTACATCCGAATGCTGAAACATAACCGGTCTCAAATAAAGTATTGTTATTTTTTTTCACACAGACAAGATAGCGATTAGTAAAGTCCATTGAGTATGAGCAAATCATATCGATGAGACCCGAGCTGCTTCCAATCCCTTCAATAATGTATGGGATGAAGGGCACCGCGAATGGGCTGTTACAGGTATCAAGATTCCATCTTCTGTGATAATTGCCGTCAATAAGAACAGAGTCAATGGATTGAACGATAACTCCCAGATAATCATACTGTGCTCCGGGTATTCCTCTAACTGTATCGCCTGGCAGAAGTGTATAATCAAACAACAATGAATCGGAAGTCATTCCATCATACACAAAAAAAGTTTGATCTGCAGCCGGATCATCCCGCAGCGCCCCAAGATAAACTGGTGGTTGACATAGGGGAGTTTGCCAGGGATCACATACATTGATATTCGTTACATAAAAATATGATCGGTACAATTTCCTGTATTGCATATTATTGATTATGGTATCTCCTAATAATAAATAATGAAAATAGGCATCCCAGAAATAATAGAACTGAAATGGTTCATTTACATCATAGTCGACCCGCCACATGGCTGAATCTGGAAATGAGCGAAATGAGGTCGATTGCGCTTTCAAAGTGCCATTGAAAACCATAAACAAAAAAATCAAAATCAATGTTTTATGCATCAGGTTGATATTAATTGAATAACGTCAAACAAATATAGGAGGGATTTTGTCAATATGCAAAGATTTTTTCGCAAGGAGAATTTAAAGCCTGTTTTTGCACTGTGATTTATCAGAAATCTTTAGGTACAATGTGCATCCCGACTGGTCATTGATCGCGCAGAATTGCGGTTGGAGCAATAGCCCAGTCATCGAAGGTGTTCAATCATGTCCACTGCTGATTAATGATACTTAAACCTCTTTATGCTCTTCTTCGGTGTTTTTTCGAATTCTTCTTTCATGATTTCGAAATCGGCCACCTGCATATATGTTGCCAGATGATGATTGGCTTCCTTGATGGCTTCCTTGATTTTAGCAGGCAGTTGATCCTCTGTGATGGCATGCTTTTTCATGAAATCAGAATCAGGGAACACCAGCGCAACGGGTCTGTTTTTCCGTTCGACCACCAACACCTCGAGAAACAGGCGATAGTTGGCCAGTACCGCTTCGATTTCTTCGGGATAGATATTCTGACCCGAAGCGCTCAGAATCATGCTTTTGAGCCGTCCTCTGATAAAAATGTTTCCGTCGGCATCCACTGTACCCATGTCGCCTGTGTGCAACCAGCCTTCGCTGTCGATCATGGCTTGGGTAGCTTCGGGCTTTTTATAATACCCGAGCATGACATGGGTTCCTTTCACCATAATTTCGCCCGAAATATGAACAGGATCAGGCGAATCAATTTTGAGCAAGAGCTCATCGACCAACTTTCCTGAAGCATGCAGAGCCGTGGTTTTCCAACCGCGGTAGGAAATGAGCGGGCCGCATTCCGTCATGCCATAACCAACGGTAAACGGGAAACGCATTTTTCTGAAAAACTTTTCGGCATCCGCATTAAATGCCGCGCCGCCAATCACCAGCTCGCGAAATTGCCCGCCAAGAGTTGCAGTGAGCTTAGCCCGGATTTTATTCAGTAAAACCCTCCTTATGAATGGAATATGCAACAACACTTTCACAACAGGTTTTGAAATAACCGGCTGAATTCGGCCCCGGAAGATCTTTTCGATTACCAGTGGCACCGACAGGATTAAATTGGGTTTCACCTTTCCAAACGCTTCGATGATGATTGATGGCGATGGAATTCGGGCCAGAAAAGTGATGTGACAGCCAAGCGTAAAAGGGAATAGAAATTCAAATGCACAACCGTAGGCATGTGCAAGTGGAAGAAACGACAGAATGCGATCGCCGGCATTAAGTGGCATGTTGATGCGGGCAAAAACCACATTCGCCAAGAGGCTTCGATATGGAAGCATCACCCCTTTAGAAAAACCACTTGTTCCAGATGTATAACTGATCACCATTAAATCATCAGGCTGGTGCGATTCATATGAAATCATTTCAGATGAAATGCCGTTGGGAAAGTCGCTCAGGTGTCTGGCAAAGGCACCGTCGTAGGCAGCAACCGCTGTAGCGTCGTTCGCAGCAAGAACCGAGAAATCACGGATACGAATAACCATTCTGATATGGGGCATCGACACCAGATCGAGGGTTTTGAAAATCGAGTCTTCGCAAAAAAGCAGAACAGAATCGCTGTGATTAACAATCTCTTCCATATCAGCCGGCCTGAAATCGGGTAAAACAGGGACAATCACCGCTCCGTAGGTCACCGACGCCAAATAAACCACACACCAGTGGGAAGTATTCTTGCCAATCAAGGCAATTTTGTCGCCTTTGACGATGCCACACATTCGGAACACCCGATGTAATCTATAGATTTCATTGGCCACTTGCCCAAAGGTCAATGTGCCGCCATCGTAGTCGCTAAATGCAGGCCGGTTAAACCCTGCTTTCATGGCATCGGCCAGCAAGGATTCCATGCCGGCATCTGAGAAGTCATTGCTTGCCATAATGCTTTGTTAAAAGATGGTCAAATGTAGAAAAAAATGACATTCAAATGCTAACATGAATGAAATCTATAATGAAAACTCTCATCTCCTATTTCTGGATGAGCTCTCAAATGATTTGAAATGTGCGGCTGAACCAAACTGTTTTTTTGTTGCAGCAAATCTATATTATAGCTTGTGAATCTGTCTCATTTCTCCTTCTTAGGGAAGCTTTGTTCCATATGTTGCCGGGTGTCTTTGTCAATGCTGCGCACAATTTTATTCAGCGTGCTGCATTTTGAGCATTTTAGAAAATTCACGCCTTCCTTTAGTTTGGTGGCATCGAATTTCAGTGCGCTGTTGCACTTTCCGCAACGAACTTGAGTAATCATCGTTTGAAGTTTTTTAAGGTGAGTTAAGCCCAGTCGTTCATATTGGCATTGTTGTCGAAATCGTCGCCGAAGGGATCGCTGTCGTTGGAGTCGGCATCATTAAAATCTGCTCCATGATTATCTGACATCACATCGGTTTGCGGATCGTTAAACTCGGTATAGGCACCATTATCCTGAGAGGCAGTGGTGTGGCTTACGGCATCCCAGTAATCGGCTTTGTCTTCTTCGCTCATGGCGTTCCATTCGTTTTCGTAATAGGTTCCATAAGGCTTTCCGTGCCAGTAGAAAATTCCGCCGGGGCCTACTTCCTCACGGGCTGTTGCGAAAGCATCGCTGAAACTCATATCATCACTCACCGTATGTGCCACATCGAGTATTTCGTTTGGTTCTGGAGCAGGCGGGGTAACATCCTGACTTCCAGTAGTGGTATTGTAAACCGAATCCCAATAATCGGCTTTATCCTCTTCGCTCATGGCATTCCATTCGTTTTCATAATAGGTTCCATAGGGCTTTCCATGCCAGTAGAAAATGCCACCGGGACCCACCTCTTCGCGGGCCGCTGCAAAGGCCTGACTGAAACTCATGTCGTCTGATACACTTCCGGCAATATCGAGCACACTTGCGGGTTCGGGTTCCGCATACACAATCGAACCGTCTTCAGGCAGTTCGTCCGAAGTTTTCAGATCTACCGATGAATCATATACGCCGTCCTGATTGCTGTCAACAAGCACTGCATCAACATATCCGTCACCATCGGTGTCTGCACTGGCATCGGCAAGGCCGATAACGGGTTCAGCTGCCGGTGGCGGAGTGTTTTGATTGTCGTAAATCGGTTCAACTACTACCGAAGAATCATAAACACCATCGCTGTTGGTATCTACTAAAACGGCATTTACATATCCGTTCTGATCGCCAATCATGACCGAATCGGCGCCAAGATCCAGCTCTTGTTCACTGTCTTCTTCAGTGCCAAAATTAATATGATTGAGATCCGCTTCGGGGCTGTCGGAGCCAACCGAGGCGCTTTGGTTGCCGCTTGCACCTGCTGCACTTGCGCTCACAACTTCGGCTTCAACCACGTCTTCGTCGTTGAGGAGAGTTTGAGAAACATAAAAGCCTCCGGCACCGACTGCCACACCCGCCACGCCGGCAATGATGGCCGATGTTTGTGCTTTCTTACGGGTTACCATGCCCGGGCGGGGCTGATCGAAACTTTTTTCCAGTGGTTTCCTTTGCTGGTTGTCATTCAGATTGACGTTGCTTTCTTCACTCATGACTATGTGTTTTTTTTTTTGTTTTCGGTTAATCGCACCAAATGGCATTGCACTTTGGGCAGGTGTGATTGAGTGCCCACAGCTCCCATTCTTTTTCACCAAGTTGCATTTTGCATTTTGGATTGGGACAGACGTAATTTCTGAAAAGTTCAATTTTCAATGCCTTTAGTTCCTCTTCCTTTTTTGGATTATTTCCGGCCATCATCGAAACACCCATGGTTAAGCCCATCACCAATGGCGATACAATGTATTTAATGGGCGATTCAGGATCTGAAACATTGCTGATTACCACATACGAAGCCAAACCAAGCAATACGCTGATGACAATGCGTGTGGTAACCATCTTCATGTTATATTTTTTGACAATTTCCTGTCGTTTAAGCGTATATTGATGAAAAACCTGACGCAATGAAGCAAATTCATGACGAAAATCGTTCGGAATTTTTTGCTTTATCGTGGGATTGATGTTTGTCGGATCCGGATTAGCGGTGTTTTTGGAAGCATTGCCTGTAATAGCCTTTTCAAGACTAAATACTTTTGCCAGTGAAATTTCAACATTCCCAAGCTTGACCTTATCGTGCAAGGAAACGTTGGCCGATTTAATTTTGTTTCCGTTAACAAAGGTGCCGTTGGTCGAACCCAGATCTTCGATGCTGAATTGCTCAGGGCCTATCATGGTGATTAGCGCATGATGTCCGCTCACAGCAGGTTGGTCAATCACATACATATTGTCGGCAGCACGACCCAGCGTCATTTTTTTCTCCATACGACTATAGTTTCGACATCACAACATTCAAATCAAATTTTCCGAATAAAACCGGCACCTGATTGGGATTAACCGCTACAACGCTGTTGCGCACATAGGTGTATAACTCTGTGATGGTAACAAACTGATCGCTGTTGGAATCAGCCTGACCATTCAACCCTTTCAGCAAATACTCTGTAAACAAGCCATTTCCGGTAAAAACATTACCATCGGAAGAAGTCTGGTAGGATCGTGATGACATGAAAACCGCAATTTGCTCGTTATCGTCAAAACTGCCACCACCTGACGGGTTGCTGCTTTCGCCCTGATCGGTGCGTATGTTTCCGCTGAAACAGGCATCAGCAATACAAAGTTTAAACGATGCATTGCTCGATTTGAAGGCGTTTCGAACCTCGCTGTGCGTGAGCAACGGCCATCCTGCATTGTAGTCAGCTGGGACAAATCCGTTGTCGTAGCCATGACCGGAAAAATAAAAGATGATTTTGTCGTTGTTGTCTGCTTTGGAAAAAACCGTCATGGCATTGACAATGGCAGCCTTTGTGGCAGTTGCATCGGTAAGTAGAAAGATGTTAGCAGCATTCGCTCCATGATTGATCAGATAGGAATAATAATCATTGGCATCGTCATCCGCATTCTGCAAATCCATGTCGCTGCCATAATAATTGGAAATACCCACCACAACAGCATATAGCACCACGGGATTTGAAGGTCCGACATATTCGCCGTTGGCCCACTCGCCTTCTTTAACAACGCCACTGGCACTCACTGCTTTTCCATACCCATGGCGCTTGTCATTCTTAAAATAACCGGTATAGGTGCTGCCACTTTTGTAATAAAAAGTGCCATACACTTTCTCTCCTTTCGAGTACGTGCCTACAAATTTGTTTCCATCATTATAGGTATAGGTGCCTTGTCCGTCGCGCAAACTGTTTACAAAACCTCCCGTATAGGTTCCGTTGTCATACTTGTATGTGCCTTGCCCGTTGCTGCAGTTTCCGCTGGTGCATTGCGCCTGAACCGCTGAATCCAAGAACAGAAACAACAAAAAAAACAACACTGTGATAAAAATATTTTTCTGCATGCTGGTTTTCTATGGATTTGCTAAAGTAAGAAATTTATTGATCAACTGTTCCATTGTTACCTTTGAAAATCACTTTTTTGGTTTCAGTTTATTCGCTTCGACCTTAAAATTTTCCAAGTCAAGTTCAAAGGGATTGTTGAATTCCACAATTCGGTCAATGAGTTCGTTCAGCGATTTCTTCTTGGCAGCATTTGGCTTTTTCGACACATCGGCATGCAAAGCCTGAGCCTGCGCAAGCCATTGGCATAAGGAATCGAGATCGTCAACCTGCTTCGATAAATCAGCAATGTCATTTTGATCGACAATGCTATTTTTCATGATTGCTCTAGCGGTATCCAAGCTATCAGCAATGGTGTTTTGTTCGGTAAATTCGATAATGCTTTTAATTCTAGCAATCTGCTCTTCAGCTGTAGGGCGCTTTACAGTTTCAGTTTTTGTACTGTCGTTTGCTACCGTTTTGTCTGTACCGGAAGGCTTTCGAATTCCAACATAATAAATGGCGAAAACAATTCCGAGAAGCAGAACCACCAGTCCGATTCTTGCAAAAAGACTCCATTCGCGTTTTTGATGTTGCTTACTTTTCGTTTTTTTTACAGAATGCTCTTCAATCACTTTTGCCTGAACCATCAGCACATCGTTTTCGCTGTTCTCTTGTGCGATGGTTACACCATCAACCTGATCGATCTGCACGGCATATGCCGAAAAATTGTCGCGAGATAGTTCTGAACACATTTCTTTTATGCGACTCATGGCAGCATTCATGTCATCGGCCACGCTGAAAATTTCGCAAAGCTGTTCATCTTCGACACTTTCTAAAACGCCGTCAGAACACAGAAAAAACACATCGCCGCTTCGAACATCGGTTTGATGAAAAACCTCGGGCGCTACCGTTTTGGATCCGTGCCCCTGCATGGCGCGTGTAATCATGTTTTTCTGTGGGTGTGTTTTAGCTTGCTCAGGTGTAATGATGCCGCCACGCACCAACTCTGCCACGAAAGAATGATCGTCGGTTTTAAAAACGATGTTTCCATTGCGAATCTGATAAACACGGCTGTCACCACACCATGCAATGAAGGCTCCGTTGTCATGGAGCGACAGCAGGGTGAGTGTTGTTGCCATACCTGCCGCCGCGGGATGATCGGCCAAATAGGCATCTAATGCAAGTTGTGCTTCTTCGAAAGCATTGATGAGCAGCGTTTCGTCGGGCAAAGGATTTGTATTTGCCAGCAGATACGCTGCCATGGTTTTGCAAACCGTTGCACTGGCCACTTCACCTTTTTCGGCACCTCCGACCCCATCGCACACAAGAAAGAAATGATTTTGATGATTGGCCTCACCAGCTTTCGGATAAATGCTGTCCTCGTTGTTTTCTCGCTGACCGATCTCGTTCAAGGCCGCGGGTTGCTTAATGGAATATGTCATGGCTCAAATGATGATGGTTTTTGAATAATCGGTTTGTACCACGGTTTTTTCTGCCTCTTTCATGCTGGACGCCTTATCGCCGCATTTGAGCACCATTTTGGTTCTGCCGGCCTGAATGGTGTTGCCATCCTGAATGAAAAACTGATCGTTTGCGCCAAGACGCTTGTTTTGATCCGAAAGAAGAAAGGTTCCATTCATGCTTTTATTGTCATAGAGCAGATATTCAAATTTTCCGGATGACTGCTTGATCACTTCGAGGGTGAAATGGCAGCGGCTCATATAGGTGTCAGCCGTATCAATCATAATATCCGATGGTTTTTTCTCCGAAATCCTTCCAACGGTGTTTTTCCCAATTTTCAGCTCGAAGGTTTGCACAGGTGCCTGCTCATCATGTACCACCAGCCATCCGGGAATTCCGGGCAGAGGAATGGGCTTGGGTTCGGGCTTTGGAGGCACCGGCTGTGGCTTTGGAGTTTCAGGCACTTTACCCTGCGACAAATCGACTTGATTCATTTTGCCGCATTGCGAGCATTTGAATTTCACCAAATTGCCGTTAAAATCAGCTGGCAATTCGAGCTGAAGTTTGGCTTTACAATTTCCGCAGGAGGCTATCATATGTCGATGTAGTTTTTAATTTGTAAAGATAGGATTTGATTGAAAAAATGATTGAATGGAACAAGCTTGGCTGAAAATTTTCGACCGCTTCGCTGTAAATAGTTAAAAAGCCCGAACGGCACGTACATAGTTTGGGCCGTTCTTAGCGTAGTAGTCCTGGTAGCCACCGGAAAAAATCTGACCCCACGCGCCGCCCGTCTCGAGACCCGCGTACTCGCTCGAACTCCAATACCAACCAGAACGAAAATTACCCAAACCTTTTTGTTTTAGGTTTTTATGCATTAGGCTCAATTCGTCTTTAGAAGGCAAAAACCAGTCGGTGTAGCCATCGAGTACCAAATTGTTGCATATTCTTGCTGCAATGCCACTTTGCGAGCAAGTGTTTACAATCTGTTGGGTATTGTATTGCCCCGAGCCTATGTATGTGGCAGTGCCGCCTTTGGCAGTTTTATAGCAACCCCATTCAGCACCAGCGCTTTGGTCGTACGGGGCACAAACCAAGCCGTGCTGCCCTGTCTCATCGAGGTAAAATATTATACCGCCTGCATGGGTGTCGCCTATTTTTAGTTTTTTGCTATTTGGACTTGTATTACTTGAATTATTAATGTTTGAATTGGTGTTGTTTTGTGCACTGGTGTTAGAATTTTGTTGATTAGCAATATTGTTTTGGTTAGCAGCTTGTTCTTCATTTTCCTTGGGGGAGACTATGCGGAAACCAAGATCGTAATTGCGGTGCTCTGGAAAGATATTTCCGCGGTATGCGGACCGACAGCTGAACGCAGCTCCGTTCCAGCTGCCACCGCGGCAAACACGGAACATCCCCAATGAAGGGCCTTGTGGGTTAATTTGTGCCATTGTGGAATACTCATCGTACCAATCGCTGCACCATTCTGACACATTCCCATTCATATCGTACAAACCCCACGCATTCGGCATAAAACTACCTACTGGTAAGGTCTTGTGAAAATCTTCGTATTTTGCATTGCCATTGTTAGGGAAATTGTAATTTGCTTGCGAGGTCGAAATAGTGTTGCCCGTATAAAAAGGCGTACTTGTACCTGCACGGCAGGCATATTCCCATTCAGCCTCGGTCGGCAATCGATAGGTTTTACCGGTCTTTTGACTTAGCCAGTTACAAAAATCGTTTGCATCATCCCAGCTAACATTTATTACAGGCAGGCTACCACGTCCCAAACCAAAATCATCAGGTTTTTCTGCTCCGGTAGCTTCGCAATAGGCATCATACTGATCAAAAGTTACTTCGTATTTGCTCATTTTAAAATCATTCACTGTTACCTTGTGCTGAGTTTCCCAGTCAAATCTTTCGGGTTCACTTTCAGGGCTGCCCATGATAAATGTACCTCCAGAGATAAATACCATATTGTTTTCTATCTCATCAACAATATTTGCATAAGGGCTTTCGGGTTTATCTATATTTTCTGAATTGCTTTTCCTACTTTTCCCACCCGTATTCAAAACAATAAGCAAAGCTATAAGACATATGGCAATAATGCCCAAAATGGGCAGCAACCATTTATTTTTCTTTTTTCTATCAATTGGTTTCTCTGGCTGCTTGCCAGCACTTTCGAGGGGCTTTTCTTCTTTTTTCTTTTTTTCTTTCTCCTGAAAAGGTACACTATCAATAATCGTTTCTTTCTCTCTAAAACAACGAATGGCTGATGTATCGTTTTGATTAAAATGAAGTAATTCTGCTCTTTCTTGAGCATTTTTATGTAAATAGGGTAGCAAAATCAAATGCCAATGCTTGGGTAAAGCTGATAAATCCAATTCTTCCGTAACAATCTTCATCTGAATTTCAAATGCAGAGCTAGTATCACTGTCGTAGGGTGCAACACCAGTAAGTAAGTGATAAAAAGTAACTGCCAAAGAATACACATCGGTTTTAGAATCAATGTGCTTACTGTCTTTTACCTGTTCGGGGCTCATGTAGAGCAACGTTCCCATCCGGGTGCCTGTTTGAGTCATGGTTACATTGTCCATCAACTTGGCAATACCGAAATCGAGAATTTTCACCTTGTTGTCGGTGGTAATGAAAATGTTGGAAGGCTTTATATCGCGGTGCACAATGCCCTGTTTGTGCGTGTAATTCAGCACATCTACACATTGATTCCACCAGTTTTGCAATTCAGCGTCAGAAAATTTTTCTCCATTGTTGAGGCGGTGTTTTAGGTCGGAGCCTTCAAGATACTCCATAATAATGCATGGCCGGTTATCGACCAGCTCATAATCATATACCTGCCGAATGTTCGTATGCGACAACGCAACCATGGTTGTGGCTTCATTCTCGAAGCGCTTTACCACTTCGGGCATTTTGGTAAATTCGTCTTTCAGAATTTTTATGGCTGCCGGTTTTTTAATTTTATTTTCAGCATACCATACTTCGGCCATGCCGCCTTCGCCAAGTTTATGCAAAATTGTGAACCCTGTAACAACTTTTCCTATCATAACATCCCAAATTAATATAATTATTTAGTATTCAGTTGCATCGTATTCAGTTCCAGAATACCCCGACATCTCATACCAATAGTTCGCCATATCCATATTACTATATCCATCAACATATCCGCGTTCATACATCAATCCCAAATTAAACATGGCGTCGGCATCGCCAAGGTCGGCTGCTTCTGTTAATTCATTAAATGCTCGATCATAATCTCCATCCACAGTCATATAAAGAATTCCCAAATTCCTTTTTGCTGCCACATAGCCTTCATTGGCTGCTTTTTTAAAGTACTTTTTGGCTTTCACATAATCGCCTCTAGAATAATAGGACTCCCCTTTTTGATTAATCTCGTAGTCTGACATTCCTTCAAAAGGATCATCACTTTCAGAGCTGTTATCGGATTCACTAGTCTTTTCTTTATTATTTTTTGAACCATATGAGTCATTTATGGATTTTGAAACAAAATATATCGACACTACAAGAACAGCAGCTGCAGCTAGAATAATTAATATCCAGCCGAAAGCGGAAATCCCTTTCCTTTTTACAGGATGTGGAGCGAGTGTTGTTCTGGATGCAATGGGAGTCGGAGGCGGCGCTGCTACCGTCTTTAGCGGCGTTGGTGCAATTTGTGGCGCAGGATGGATAACCGCTGTATTCTCTTCTTGAATAACCGGTTTAGATTCTTGTTTGTTTTCAATTCTTGCAACCGCTTTTCCGCACACCGTACAAAAACGGGCAGCCTGTGTTAGTTTTGCGCCACACTGGCTGCAGAGAAGTCCTGTTGAGTAGTGTACAATATCGAGCAAGGCAGCAGCCTGTTGTACCCTTTGTGTATTGTCAACCACGAGGCATTGCAGACACACGGCTTTGAAAGGCTCAGGTAAAGATGCAACATCGTCGGGCATTAACCCCGCTACGATTTTTCGAGTCAGATCTGCACGATACGATTCAGTCTCTTTTGGCAACGCAGATTCAAAAGGAACTCTTCCTGTGGCAAGAAAATATGTGATGATTCCTACCGGCCATAAATCAGTATTCGTATAGGTTGCTTTCCCCAGAATTTGTTCTGGTGAAGCATACAACAGCGAGACAATGCCAGCAGATGTGTTCGATACTTCGCCACCTCCAACAAAGGATTTTCCCAGACCAAAGTCGGTGATTTTCGGACGCCATTTTCCCTGAACTTTTTGCATTAAAATGTTACCCGGTTTCAGGTCACGGTGAATGATTCCAGATGAATGCAAAAAATCTACACCTTGCAGAACGCCTTTCAGGATGTCGAGACGTTCCTCGTCACTCAGCTTGTAGTTTTGCATGACCCTACGCAAATCACCTTCAGGATAATACTGCATCACAGCATATTCCATGATACCGACACCAGGCACATCGAACTCGTACACAGCTTCGTAAAATGCAATATTGGGATGCCGAGCCAGTTTTGATGCAAGTTCAAATTCACGTTTAAGCGTATATTTATGATTTTGAACCTGGCAAACTTTAATGGCCACCTCGCGGTCATGTTCGCCCCAGGCCCTGTATATCTTTCCGAAGCCGCCTTCGTTGATCAAATCTTTGTTTGGATCAAATTTGAACTCTGCCAGAAAATCATTCAACTCCTTTTGCATGTTGTTAAATTAAAATTCACAAATCATCTTTACCTTTGATTGCAGGCCATCAAAAAAAGCAGAAAAAATTGCTTTTTCCATATAACCACCAACAAATCCATTTCTAAGATGATTATTGATAGCAAAAATAGCAAATATCTTCATTGACCATATTAATTATGACAAAACCCGTAAAATTATAGACTTGACAAAACTCAATAATCTGAACTTGATATTGTTCATTGCATTAAATATGCTGAATTTAATATTTAATTAAAAAGTATCAGGTTTGAAAACAACCTACTTTCCACAAAATCAACGGCGGCAAATACAAAAGTTTCTTCTCCTCCAGCCACATCCAATCGCTTATTCCATCTGCTTTGCCTTAAGTTCAATTCGATATGAACTGGCATTGGCACAGTCTGATTTCGATAAATATTCGACTGCCTGCGCAATATCCCCTTTCATTTCAGCAATAACAGCCAGATTATACCATGCCTTTGATCGAACTGAAGCAATCTCATTTGAGGTAAGCGACATTAAAATTTCAGCCGATTTTGACAGCATGCCATTCTTTGCCTCCGTGTAAGCTTGCTTAAACAAAGAATGACCTGCAAAGAAAAATTTCCTGTTATAGCTGTATGAACCTGGCACAAACATATTGCTGTAATCACGTCCAACGTCGTGGCCCCATGATTCAGCAGCTTCTCTTGCTGAAATTAAATTTTGCTTGGCATCTTTCTCAGAGCTACCTGATGCAGTATAAACAACATCATCCATTCCATTGTAAGCCTGAATATCTGAAAACAGAATATTTTCAGAATTAAAGTAATACGCATAAATGCGAGTCTCATAATGTGCCATTCGGGTTGCTTCATACGAAACTGCACCATCAGTGCTATTTTCTGATACGGATTTTGTAGAGCTTGCATAAAAGTAATCAATGACGAAAACCAGCGTACTGCGGGTTCCAGTCTCATAGTTAAAATATCGCTCCATATCAGAAAATGATTCTATCTGTGTGTTTTCATCATTTCCCAAATACCGGATGAGGTCTTCATTTGCGTTAAGGTGGCGAAATGTTTGTGCGATTGCCTCAGCTATACTATTTGAGCCATCCCGTGCTTCTCCTGCATATAGAAAGTCAGAATCCAAATGCACGTTTGATGCTTTACCCGATGCAACTTTATTTACGATAAAAATCTGGCTGATTTGGCCCGGGAGAGAAATCTGCGGCGGATTATTCACAGTGACCTGCAAACGTTTTACGCCGCACGAAGAAAATAAAATCACTCCCGTAGAAATCAGCCAGATGATATATTTCATTTTGGTTCTGAATTATAGTAAACCTCCATTTTGATAAATCTCAAGCTGCACCGGATAGAACGGATTTATTTTTGTCGATTTACCCGAGGTTTTATTGATAAGTTCGCCGGTTTCAAAATTCACGCTGATGGTGTCGCCATCTTTCAAACCAATTTCTTCCATCAGACCAGGCTTGTAAGTTAGAATGGGCATGGCAGCATTAATGGCATTGCGTTCATAAATGGCTCCGAATGACTCAGCGATGATGCATGATACGCCGAGTGAAAGGAAACAATCAACAGCTTGCTGACGTGAGGAACCTGCACCGAAATTTTTTGTGGTGACCACAATGTCGCCTGCCTGTGCTTTCTTTGCAAAATCCTCATAGCCTTTCAGGTTGTCGAAAGCATACTGGCCCATTTCCTTAATGTCGGTGATGGTAAGATACCGGTTGTGGAAAATCATATCGGTGTCAATGTCGTCTTTTTGGATAAACCAAACACGACCTTCAACCACATTGGGTTTGGATACACGTTCTTTTCCAACAGCTTTTGCGGTATCGAACTTGCCTGTGTTGCTAAATTCAGCAGGCTTTTCGGGGATGGCATCTGGCGTGGTAATAAAACCGGCTACAGCACTGGCCGCCACAATGGCCGGAGAGGCAAGATAAACAAATCCTTTTCCTTGTTTTCCGGCAAAATTGCGATTGCCTGTAGAAAGCGTTACCTCATCAGGTCCGTTTTGGCCAACCTGACCGGCAGCACATCCGGCGCATCCAGCATTGGAAACGAGAGCACCTGCATCTTTAAATATCTTAATGAGCCCTTCCTCAAGGCACTGATTCCAGATATCATCGGTTGCAGGAACAATTTTCATAACGACACCCGGGGCGATTTTACGTCCTTTTAATATGGCACCGGCAACACGCATGTCTTCCATGCGGCCATTGGTGCAACTGCCTATGAATGCAGAATCGATTTTGGTTCCTTTTTTCGACTCAACGCTTTCGTTATCATGAGGATGACCAGGCAGTGCAAGCATTGGCTTAAAACTGGTAACGTCAATTTCGGTTGTCATAACATATTCTGCATCCGGATCAGCATGAACAGCGTCGAATTTCTTACCGCTCAGTTTTTCAATTTCGGCCACAACCAGTGGAGTAGGCGTAAACATAAGGATAATGGCGCCCATTTCTGTTCCCATGGAAGCAATGGTGATCCGCTCATCAAGCGAAAGTTCATCAATGGCCTCACCATAGAATTCGACTGAGTAACCCAGCAGTTTGTTGGCGCCAAACACTGATAAAAGATTCAGCACCATATCTTTTGCCGACACACCGGCTGGACGTTTTCCGCGAAAAGTGATTTTAACCGATTCCGGAACTTTAAACCAGACCGATCCCTTGGCCCAGGTTGCTGCAATGTCCTGGTCACCCATTCCTTGTCCAAATGACCCGATTGCG
>CAZLHV010000002.1:0-44929 GCA_964559205.1 uncultured Bacteroidaceae bacterium | reverse complement strand
CTTCTGGTCTCTACACCGGTTCTTTCGATGTGATCGTGGCTTACAACTAAGAGCAAGTTTTCATCATAGCTTCAACAGCCTGTCCGCTCTGCGGGCGGGCTTTTTTATTAAGAGAATTCATTAGAATATCGATTGTGCGAATTTTCAAAAAATCATCCGAAAAAAAATTGTATGTTCGCATACGAAAGACTATGAAAAACCTACACATCGTATTATTTCAGGCCTCGCCTGTGTGGAAGGATGAGGCGGCCAACAGGGCATTGTTTGGGCAAATGTTTGGCAACGTGAAAGGACGCCACGATTTGTTTCTGTTGCCGGAAATGTTTGGCAGCGGCTTTGTGCCCGATCCAGCCTCGCTTGGGGCAGCGCATCACGAGCGTATGCTGTCATGGATGAAAGACATGTCAGTGAAACATCAGGCTGCTCTGGCGGGGAGTGTGGTGGCCGAAGAACATGAGCGCTGGGTCAACCGGTTTTACATGACCGTGCCAGAAGGCGAAGTAAAGCATTACGACAAGCGTCACTTGTTTGGTCCGGGCCGCGAACCCGAGAATTACAAAGCAGGTGAGGCATCGGCTTTGTTTTCATTCCGGGGCTGGAACATCAGGCCATTGATTTGTTACGACCTGCGCTTTCCCGTATGGGCAAGAAATCGTTTCAACGGTCAGCACTATGAGTACGACCTGATGGTGGTATCGGCAAACTGGCCTGCAGCGCGGCACGACATCTGGCGCACCCTGCTGATGGCCAGAGCCATCGAGAACCAGTGTTATGTGGCAGGCATCAACCGAACCGGTACCGATGGCAATGGCTGGACATACCGGGGCGGGTCAGGCATTGCTGCCCCTTGGGGAGAATGGGTATGTGGAGGAAATAACGATGAATCTGAAATCATCGAGGTAGAACTCAACGCATCAAAACTGACCGAATATCGCCGGCAGTATCCATTTGCTGCCGACTGGGATCCGTTCAGGCTAATCTGAGAGCAACATGAGAAAAGGAAATGGCCTGAGCAGATTCATGAACAAAGGGGGCTGGTGGATACTGGTCTACTTAATCATTTGTGTCTTTCTATGGCCATGGTATCAATACGAACTGAACCCCGATGCCATTTCATATTACGAGATTGCACAGAATTATGCACACTTCAGATTTGGTGAAGCCATAAATGCCTACTGGAGTCCGCTGATATCGTGGCTTATGGTCCCTTTGCTATGGACAGGACTGCCGGTAACCATTGCCGGAAAGGTGGTGCTGATGTTTGCGGGTGCGATGATCATCAGGCTGAGTTCACTTCATATCAGCCGGTTTACGCGAGTCAAAGGGATTGCAATCATTGGCATGGCAACCATTATTGCGGTAACCACATGGTTTACCTTGCTTTACTTTGGTGCCGACTTGCTTTTCACCTGTCTGGTGCTTTGGCTGCTATGGCTGCATCGCAACCGCAGCATTCATCCTGTTAAAAGAGCTGCAGGCATTGGCATAATTGGAGCTGCACTATATTTCACGAAAGCCTTCGGACTTCCATTCTTTGTGGCATGGCTGATTTTAACCTGTCTGCGTGACATGGTCATTCTTCCACATAAACCGGGTTGCAAAATGGCCATTCGCTCCGGACTCATAGCGCTGGGCACATTTGTTCTTCTGGCTTTGGCATGGGTACTCACATTAAGCCTCAGCTACGGAAAATTCACCACGGGAAGCGCAGCCAAATACAACAGCAACCTGCTAAGCCCGGTTGATTTTACTCTGCGGCATCCTTTCATTCACAGCGGGCTGAATGAGCCTTCAGTTCAACACTGCACTTCGGTCTGGTACGATGTCAGTCTTGTCGAAAAGTCATGGCCGAGTCAGCCGGACAAAGATTCATTCTGGAATTCAAAGAAACGAGTTGTGTTCCATAATGCCGGCCACCTGAAAGACCTGCTGAAACATTTCACCCTATTATCTGCAATCATCATCGTTCTTGTGATAATGGTTCTGCTGCATCATCACCGCAAAATTCTGCGGCACAATCTTTTTATGCCTTGGATGAGTGCGGCCTTGCTCGCAGGAGGCTACCTGCTGGTGTTTTTCGAGCTACGATACATCTGGCTGCTCGATTATATCATGATTTACAGCTGCATCATGCTTGCCGATTTGTTCGTCAGACAGATTAAACCGGCGCGAATGCTCGCGATTTCAACCGGCCTGGTGTTCAGTGCTTCGTTCATTAAATCGCCTGTCGAAGACCTGATACGTAGAAAGCATATCAACCGTGACATTGTCGAACTGAGTGAGCAAATTGATCAAATTGCTCAAGGGTCGCGGGTTGCTTCAGCAGGCGAATATGGTCAAAGCCTGTTTTTATCGTTTCGCGAAGGGTGGCGCTATTATGGCGACATGAAACCGTTGGGATCGGACAGTGCTGAAGCGCAGCTAAAACGATTTGGTATCGGTTATATTTTGCTGTGGTATCCATGGACCGACCTGAGCACCTACGGCATTGAGGCAGCACGCGACGACACGATTGGCACTCAATTAAGGATTATTGAGCCCTGTTTAGGACATGAGCAGCGATAATTTCTTATTTTTGCAGAAAAGATTGCTGTACTACAATAAATCAGCAATTTAAATGTTTATACTGCGCCTATGAAAGTGTTGGGATTTATCAAAACGATTCATTTTTGGAAGCATCTGGGGCTTATTGCTCTGGCGACCATGCTGCTCATTTGGATTACCTTGTTTTTTTTAAGGTTGTATACCTTCCATGGTCAATCCATCGAGGTTCCTGATTTTTCGGGAAAGACCATGTCGGAAATTGAAGAAATGAGAGAAAGCAGACACTATGACTTTCAGATTGTGGATTCGGTTTACGACAACACCAAAACCCCCGGATCGGTTGTCAGTCAGTTACCATTGCCCGGATCGCATGTAAAAAAAGGGCGTACGGTTTACATTACCATCATCGCATTTCAGCCTGAAAAAACCAAATTGCCAAACCTGGTCGACCTTACGGCACGTCAGGCGGCGGCTTTGCTTGAAACCCACGGTTTGAAAACAGGAAAAAAAGAATATGTCCCTGATGTCGGGCAAACAATTATTAAGGCAAAACACAATGGTAAAGTGATTCCCTGGGGCACGGTGCTGAACAAGGGCGAAGTGATAGATCTTGTGATTGGCAAGGGCAAAGGCAATGCAAAAGTGTACATTCCGAAGCTGGTGGGCAAAACCCGCGAAAAAG
The DNA here is from genome assembly GCA_964559205.1 of uncultured Bacteroidaceae bacterium. Lineage (GTDB taxonomy): Bacteria > Bacteroidota > Bacteroidia > Bacteroidales > DTU049 > GWF2-43-63. Next base: position 41,703 of record CAZLHV010000002.1, on the reverse strand, counting down.
CCATTCAGCTGATCAACGAAGCAGGCCTGAATGTAGGAGCCGAAGTTTTTATGAATCCCGACGACACGATTAATGTGCGGGTTGTTAAGCAGGATCCACGTTATGGCAAAGACGAGGAAATCAACATTGGGTCTTCTATAGATCTTTGGTACGAATAAATAAACATGTGTATGCGAAAGAGTGCTGTTTTTGTCTTTTTTGTTCTACTCGCGACCATCACCATGGCTCAGGAGGTTTTGTTGCCTCCGGGCATTAATCAGGTGCTTGCCGGAACGCAAAAGGAACCACACCTGAAAATAAAAGCCGGTACGTTGCAAATGCCCTTTCTTGAGGATTTCTCTCACACCTTCATCTATCCCGATGCTTCGAGGTTCAGCGACAGCATGGCTTTTATCGGTAGCAGTTTTGCCATTCAACCTGTCAGCATTGGGGTTGCGACCCTCGACGGGTTGGATGAGTACGGATACCTGTACGCTCATGGTTCTTCGTTTGCTTTTGGAGCCGACACCCTAACTTCACTTGCCATACGCACAGATTCAGTTTTTACTGGCACTCCTCATGCTTCAACGCCTGCCGACAGCATCTATTTCAGCTTTTTCTACCAGCCTCAGGGGTATGGCGAGATGCCTGATCCTGACGATTCGCTGTATCTTGATTTTTTCAATGCCACTTCGGGTGAGTGGCAGCAGGTTTGGTCGGTGGAAGGCATGTCATACAACAGTTTTCTTGCATTGCACGGACAGCCATGGAAATGCATCATGATCGCTCTCACCGATCCCGTTTATCTCGACGGGAATTTCAGGTTTCGGTTTCGCAACACTGCCAGTTATGCCGATCTCTCTTTTCCAACATGGGCTTCGAATGCCGACTTTTGGAACATCGACTATATTAAAATTGACAGCGACCGCGAAAAAACCGATACAATTCCTTCCGATCTGGCTTTCAGAGCAAGGCACGAAACCTTACTGAAAAATTATTACGCCATGCCCTGGAATCATTTTTTGGCAGCAAGTGCCAACGAAATGGCCGACAGCATCAGCGAACCTTACATGAATTATTCGGCGTCATTGCTTAATGTAACCGAAAGACTGGTGATCACCGATCTCAGCGGTACTTCTCCTGCTTATAATTCAGGCCTGAGTGCTGCAAATCTGGCTGCCGGCAACGACACCACTTTTTTCCGAAATCCGGTTCCCTACGTTTTCACTTCAGGGCTGCCCGGATACAATGCCTTTCTTGTTCAGCTATGCATCAACACAGCCACCATCAGCGACCCGGAGCATTACAACGACACGGTGGCTTTCTATCAACGCTTTCACAACTTCTTTGCACCCGATGACGGTACAGCCGAAGGAGGCTATGGATTAAGCATTAATGGAGGGAAAGCTGCCTTTCAGTTTGATTTCAATGTACCTGACACCATTCAGTCTGTGCAAATGTTTTTCAACAGAACGGTCAATGATGCCAACCAGATCTATTTTTATCTCACCATCTGGGACGATGACGGAGGTCAACCGGGAGACATCATTTATGAGCAGGGTGGAGTGAGACCTGAATTTGAAGCCGGACTCAATGGATTTCACACCTATTATCTCGATAGTCCTCTGGCAGTCAATGGCACAGTGTATGTCGGCTGGGAACAAACCACCGATGATGTGCTTAATCTTGGCTTCGACCGGAACACCAACCGCAATGACCGTTTTTTCTACAATGTAGACGGGACATGGTACAACAGCCTTTACGAAGGCACACCCATGATCAGACTCATTGCTGGAAGTGACCCTGATCCCTGGGCTGGCCTGCCGGAAACCGACCCTGAGTCGGTGGTGTTGTATCCAAATCCGGGACAAACGGGCAGCTCTGTATTCTTCAGCACAACTGAGCCAGTTTTAGTGAGTGTGTTCGATTTAAACGGAAAGCTGATTCATCGTGGAGTACACAGTGGATCCATGGACACACATGGGTTCATACCCGGTTTTTACACCATTCGCATCGAGCAACAGGGATTACCTGCAACACACATCAAATGGATTCTGACGGAATAGATGCTGTAGAAGACATCCACGATCTTCAGGACGAAGAACGCGAGATGTATGAGCATTTCCGCATGGTAGTCGACCGAGGACAGACTCCGGTGCGGATTGACCGGTTTCTTACCGATCGCTTGCCCAATGTGAGCCGCAACAGAATTCAGAATGCAGCCAGAGCCGATTGTATATTATGCGGCAACAAGCCGGTGAAACCGAACTATAAGGTCAAGCCCGGCGAGGTCATCAGCATTGTGCTGCCTCACCCGCCAGTTTCTTACGAAACGCTCCCCGAGGACATACCACTCAAGGTGGTTTACGAAGATGACAAGTTGCTTGTGATTGACAAGCAAGCCGGGCTGGTTGTTCATCCGGGATACAATAATTATACGGGGACGCTGATCAACGCCTTGCTGTATCATTACGAAAAGTGTGATCACAGCGAAGCCCAACCCCTGCTTGTGCATCGCATCGATAAAGACACCAGCGGGCTGATGGTAGTGGCAAAGGAAGAATACGCCCAAACCTTTTTAGCCCGGCAGTTTTTCGAACACAGCATCAAGCGTGTGTACCATGCCATGGTGTGGGGCGATATCGACTCCGACAAAGGTACCATCACAGGCTTTCTGGCACGCAGCACCCGCGACCGACGAATGGTGGCCGTGTATGATTCGGAATCTGAAGGAAAATGGTCGGTAACGCATTTTTCGGTTTTGGAACGCTTTGGCTTTGCCACGCTGGTTGAATGCCGGCTTGAAACGGGCCGTACCCATCAAATCAGGGCACACATGAAACACATCGGCCACCCACTGTTTTCCGACGAAATGTATGGAGGCAAGGCCTTGCTGAAGGGAAATCCCACCACCAAATTCAGGCAGTTTATCGACAATTGTTTTGCCATCATGCCTCGGCAGGCTCTACATGCTGCGGTGCTTGGATTTGTTCATCCAAACGGGCAGCCCCTATATTTCGAAAGCAGTCTTCCGGAAGATTTTCAGTCACTCCTTGACAAATTCCGCAAAGCAACAGGCACAAAATAATTGAGAGGCTGACCCGTTAGTGAAGGATTTTCCGGGTCGAAATCGATTTGGTCTAAAGGCAAAAACGGATTCTGTGTTTATTCATTCATTGCTCCATCTTTTTTCGCAGTCCTGTTGCCTAAATTTTCCATAGATTTGCATCATGCTTTTTCTGCGTCTCATAAAGGAAAGTTTTCTTTTTGCGATATCCGCCATTTTGGTGAACAGACTTCGCACACTGCTGACCATTCTTGGAATCACCATCGGTATTTTCAGTGTCATCATTGTATTTACCATTGTCGATTCAATGAAAACACAAATTACTACCAGCATTGAATCGCTTGGCAGCAATGTGGTTTTTGTACAAAAATGGCCATGGTCGTTCGATTCCGATTATGCATGGTGGAAATATCTGCAGCGACCCGTACCCACTTTTCGCGAAGCAGAACAACTTCGGCAAAGGGCCGGCACAATCACACACGCTACTTTCATGGCTTCGACCCAAAGTAATCTTGAGCATGGTGACAACAGTGTCGAGGCTGTCGGCATTGCAGGTGTTGATGAGGATTACAACAAGGTGTTTGTGTTTGATGTGGAGAGGGGTCGATATTTCAGTCCGAGTGAGCTCAACAATGGGGTTCCTGTTACAGTTCTCGGAGCCAATGTGGCAAAAAAGCTATTTACCGAAAACGAACCGCTAGGAAAAGAAATAAAAATCCTTAACCGAAAAGTTCAGGTTATCGGAGTACTGAAGTCAGAAGGCAACAACAGTTTTGGCAACAGCAACGACGATCTTGCCATGATCCCATACCATTTTCTGAGCCGTATCACCGATGTAGATAACGAACAGGTTGTAAACACCTTTATTGCTGTAAAAGGGAAAAAAGGTATCCCCAACGAAGAAATGGTGTACGATCTCACCGGGGTGATGAGGAGCCTGAGAAGACTAAAACCCGGAGTTGAAGACGATTTTGCAGTAAACGAACCCAGCCTGCTGACCGAAGGATTGTCGGGTATTTTCGACATTGTCACCATGGCCGGATGGCTTATTGGAGGCTTTTCGCTGCTTGTGGGAGGCTTTGGGATAGCAAACATCATGTTTGTTTCGGTCAGGGAGCGAACTGGTATCATCGGTATTCAAAAATCTCTGGGCGCAAAACGATTGTTCATTCTGATTCAGTTTCTCGTCGAGGCTGTTTTTCTCAGTCTCTTCGGCGGAGTGTTTGGACTTTTACTGGTCTGGTTGCTCACATTTCTTGCCACAAGCGCCATGGGGTTCACCATCACATTGAGTCAGGGAAACATCATTCTGGGCATGGTGGTATCAGCGCTCATTGGTTTGGTTGCCGGTCTCATTCCGGCCTACAGGGCTTCGAAACTCGACCCTGTCGAAGCCATCAGGCAAAACTAAGCCAGCTTTGAGTGTCAAGACTCGAATCTTTCTCCGATACATATATTATATTGCGTTTTTGGGGATGCAATTCGATGTTGTCATCGTTTGAAGCCGCTCATAACACTCATGTGATTCAAAGCGTAAAATCAGACAAATCACCACACATTCATGCACAAAAAAAGGCGCATGAAAACCATGCGCCCAAACAGTATTATTCAGAAATTAGCGACGATTCAGCAAACGCAAAATCATCAGGAACAGGTTGATGAAATTCAGATAAAGACGAAGAGCACTCATGATGGCCATCTTCCTGCCTGCCTCGGGATTGGCCATTGCATACTGTCCATCGCGTTTAATATTCTGCATATCGTACGCAATGAGACCGGTGAAGACCAACACACCAACCACACAGATAACAAGATCCATGGTATCGTTTCGCATAAAAAGATTCACCACACTGGCAATCACCACTCCTACCAATCCAATAATCATGATACTGCCAAAACGGGTTAAATCCATTTTCGTGGTATACCCAGCTATCGCCATAATAGCAAACATGCCGCTTGTGATACCAAAAGCGAGGAAAATTGTTCCCAACTCATATGCCCAGAAAATAAAACCAAGGCTGGCACCCATCAGAGCGGAATAGATAATAAAAACGACCATCAGGGCCGGGGCTGAAAGCCGGTTGTAGCCGAGCGACATCAAAAACACGAGGCCCACAGGGGCAAACATTACAATCCATCCAAGAGGGGTCGGGCCATTCATGCTGATAAGCAAGCGAATCAGTGATTCCTGCGTGCCAAAAGCCCAGGCCAAAACAGCTGTGATGATAAGGGCACTGAACATCCAGGCAAACACGTTTGCCACAAATCCGGCCTTGATTCCAGCACTTTCGCGGGTAAATACCTGCGGTTCAGAATTTGAAAAGTGATTGTCCATATGTCTGTATTTTTTTCAAAGTTAGAAATTTTTTTGCGAAGAGGCATCAGTGCAAGCGAGCACCAATTAAATGCATGAACTCGGCGCGGGTCTCATCACGTCTGAAAGCGCCGGTAAAATCAGAGGTAGTAGTTACGCTGTTTTGTTTCTGAATACCGCGCATCATCATGCAGAGATGATGTGCTTCGATGACCACGGCTACGCCAAGAGGCTTGAGTACATTTTGAATGGAATCCTTTATCTGGGTTGTCAGGCGTTCCTGCACCTGTAAGCGGCGCGCAAAAGCATCAACGATGCGCGGAATTTTGCTCAGTCCGACAATATACCCGTTAGGGATGTAGGCCACGTGTGCCTTGCCAAAAAACGGAAGCATATGATGTTCACACATGCTATACAGTTCGATGTCCTTTACTATAACCATTTCGCGATACTCTTCGCGGAACATGGCCGAACGTAGGATTTGCTCGGGATTGGTGTGATAACCGTGTGTGAGAAACTGCATAGCCTTGGCCACACGTTCGGGGGTCTTCAGCAACCCTTCACGCTCCGGATCCTCGCCCAGCAAATGCAATACGCTGTGATAATGAACCTTCAGCTGCGCTAACGTTTCTTCATCATACTGATCAATACGCGTGTAGCCGTCGGACGAAAAATTATCCATCATGTTTTCATGCTTCATCACCGGAGGGCACATAATATTTGTTTTTAACCGTAATATTCTACCGAATTATTCTCTGTTTCCTGAATTTTGACACAATGAAGAGCTACGCCATGATAACCTGCGAGTGCCTGCTCCAGAACCCTGAAAACAGACACAACCAAATTTTCGGTCGAAGCAAGCTTTCCCTTCATAAAATCGACTTCAAGATTAATATTTCTGTGATCAAGCTTATCGACCACTTCTTTCCGGATGATTTGACTCAACTCACGCAGATTCATTACAAATCCTGTATCTTGGTTCACCGGACCTTTCACTGTTACCCAAAGTGTATAGTTGTGGCCATGCCATAAAGGATTGGAACATTTACCAAACACTTCACTGTTCTTTTCGTCTGAATAATCTTCGCGAAAAAGTCGGTGAGCAGCATTGAACTGTTCGCGTCTGGTAATATAGGCCAAGGAATCAGTCATTGTGGCAGGAATGATCACCACCTCCGCAACTGCAACCAAGCCGCTGACCTGTTTTCGGGTCAACCGAAGAACATTGCTTCTTGAATTCACCCCCCTTTTTGAGGAACATCTTGATGCCGATCAGGGCAAAAATCAGAGCCATGATACCGATCACAATCAGAATGAGATATAGCGTATCCATGCCTGATCCCTATTACATATTGGCAAGGCGGACAGTAAGTTCTGCCAGCCGTTGTGAATAGCCAAATTCGTTATCGTACCAGGCAATCACCTTCACCAGTTTTCCTCCAATCACCTGTGTGAGCTTGGAATCAAATATGGAAGAATGAGGATTACCGATCACATCCACACTCACAATTGGTTCGGTGGTATATTCCAGAATACCTTTCAGAGGTCCATCGGCTGCCTTTTTCATGGCATCGTTGATTTGATCAACGCTTACATCGGTTTTCATGGTCAGGGTAAGATCAACCACAGAACCATCAGGTGTAGGCACCCGCATCGACATACCATCGAGCTTACCGGTAATTTCAGGGATCACCAGGCCGAGGGCTTTGGCAGCGCCTGTGCTTGTTGGAATAATGGACATTGCAGCGGCTCTTGCCCTGCGCAAATCCTTATGAGGAGCATCAAGGATAATCTGGTCGTTTGTATAGGAGTGAACCGTATCCATCAAACCATATTCAATTCCAAAAGTATCGTTAAGCACCTTCACAACCGGAGCCAGGCAGTTTGTAGTACAACTTGCGTTGCTGACAAACACCTGATTGCCGTTTAATAAATGGTCGTTGACACCCAATACAACAGTCAGATCAACATCACTGCTCTTATCTGCAGGAACGCTTAGCACAACCTTTCGGGCACCTGCCATGGTGTGCTTTTCAAGATCCGCACGTTTTCTGAATTTGCCGGTACATTCCACCACAATGTCTACCCCAAGTTCTTTCCAAGGAAGCTGCGAAGGATCCTTCTCGGCATAAATCGTATATGTTTTTCCGTTCACATTCAGATTGTTTCCTTCAGCGGAAACGCTACCTCCAAAACGACCGTGTACCGAATCATACTTTAGCAAATGAGCCAGTGTAGGTGCATCGGTCAAATCATTAATGGCCACAACCTCTACCTGATCAAGTCTGAGAAGAGCCTGAAACGTCATTCTTCCAATCCTGCCAAAACCATTGATGGCTACTCTCTTTTTCATAACAATAGAATTTGATTTCCTACCGCAAAGGTAAAAACAATTTGTTTGCTACAGAAAATGCAACTGACGAATAACAGGTCAATAGAACAGGTTCACTTCACCCTGAATCATCTGGTAGTTTCCTGAGGGATCGCGATAATAAATCCTGTAAATATACACTCCGGTGGGTGCATATCTTCCGTCTACTTTGCCGTCCCACTCAAACGATGGAACCGAAGAAGCAAAAATGAGCGTTCCCCAGCGATCATACAATTTGAAGGTAAACTCATCCTGCGGGAAATTGATACCACTGATATGAAAACGGTCGTTAATTCCATCCTCGTTGGGCGTGAAGGCATTCGGAATATACAAAGTGTAATCAGGTTTTACATAAACGGAGCCCCAAAGGGTGTCGTAACAACCGTAAACATTTTCAACGTACAGATATACCGAATAATCTCCATACTGATCTACCGGAAACTGATGCAGAAACTCAGGCACATCGTAGGTCGAGCCATCTTCAAGAATCCACCTCCAGATCACAGGGCTTCCCTGTGAGTTATCGTAAAACTGAAAAGTTGGATCGAACGATGATGCAATGGGAGGTTGGGTAAAAAATGATGCAATCGGTGCGGGATGAACCACTAGCTGAACCAAAGTGTCGTCTTCACAGCCGTTGGCATCGGTTCCCGTCACATAATAGGTGGTTGTGCCCCCCGGGGCAATTTTAAACCAGTCGTTGGTGCCGCCCGGAACCTGCAGAAGTGAAACATCGGTTGGATTGCTTTGCCAAGTGTACTGAAGTGCCCCTGAAGAAGTCAGCACAGCCGAATCTCCTGCACAAACCCAGCCTGGATCAACAAATGCACTAACAACGGGAAGGGGATTCACAAACACCATCACTGAATCACTGCCGCTGCAGGTGCCTGCCACCGTGACCGAATACTGAGTGCTTGCCGTTGGCGAAACAACAATCGATTGTGTCGTATCACCGGTACTCCATACATAGGTTATTGAACTGTTGGCTGTCAGGGTCGCCGTTTCTCCGTTACAGATCGTTTTATCCAGTCCTGCATCGGCAAAGCCCGAACCAACAGTGACAGTTACATCGCCTGTGATATCAAACCCACAGTAATCGGTTACTGTGACCGTATAAGTCGTGGTCGCCGTTGGGTTAACCACATGGCTGGTCGTGGCTGGCAAGCCATTATCCCAGGCGTAGGCATAGGGAGGAACACCCATCATGGCCAGGGTTGAAATAAAAGCTGTGTCGCCGCAAATGGTGGTGTCGGACGACATATTCAATTGCATAAAATCATAATCAATAATGTCGATGACAATGGTGTCGGAAACGGTATTGCATGATATCTGATTCTGAAGCACAAAAACAATATTTTCCATTCCTTCGGCAAGGCCATCGGCAATGGGGCTGATGTTCATACACACCGAGTCGCTGCCGGCAGGAATGGTAAGGTTTGCCGGAATGGTTGGATAGTCAACTCCGTTGGTTGCTGTTCCCTGGAGCGCATAATTGACCGTGAAATTGGTTGGCGTGGGATCGGATAGCGAAAAGCAAACCACCACATCGTTGCAGCCACCTTCCATGGCAAAATTACCAAGAAGGGTGTCGTTCACATAATTGGTTGATACATTCAGCACGGGACTGCTAAAACTGTTCGCTTCGAGAAAAACACCTGAATCGAACGCAGCGTCACCGGCATCGCCTACGGCAAGTTTAATATGATAGTTTTGACATGGGGTCACACGTGCCCATGCAGTTAGCACCGTTGTGAATCCGTCGTACACAATGGTTTGACCGCTCATTGCCTGATTATCGACATAGTAGGTAGCATATGAACCCGAATTAACATTATCGATGGTGACTGGAAGGGCAGTGCCCGGGATACGGGCCATATTGTAACTTGTATAGTTTCCTCCGAGAGGATTGGGTCCGGAAATAAAAAAGCCGAACACATCGTTGAATGAGCTTCCGACCCATTCCGGGTATTCCTCGGAGCCAAACACGTATCGAAATTTAACCGTATCCGATACCGGAATAAAATCGAATTCAATTTTAGTAGCATCGTTAATGGTATATCCGGGAATCAGTGTTTGCAAATCAGGATCAGATCCACCGGTGGTGGTATAACTGACAAAATTGGATACAGGGCTACCAATTGCAGGTTGTGCCATGGCACCGTTTACATAGCCGGTCGACATGATAATGCCAGTTCCAATACCCAAATTGGTAGGCGTTGCACCGGTCTGGAACCGGCCGATTGAATTCACGTCACCGGTATAGGTGACATTGCTATAGGTGATTCCGTTGCCCACAAGGTAATCGACATACTGCGCAGCGGTGAGTCCCGATGTAACGGTGAGCTGAGCAGTAGCCGTTTGAATGGCTGCGGTGAACAATAGTATCAATACCCCCGATCGAAAAACAAAGTTTTTCATTTTGATTAATTATTTTTAAGAATCGTGATGGTTCCGTTGTATTCCTGCGCGGGAATTTCAAACCCGGCAGCCTTTCTGAGAATGTAGAAATAAGTCCCGTCTGCAAATTCAGCAGGAGACCAGTCGTTTGCGTAGCTTTTGCTGTGATAAATGAGCTTCCCCCAACGGTTAAAGACGAGCAACTCGGAATTGGGAAACATCTCAAGGTTGGGAAAAACAAGCACATCGTTGTGCCCATCCCCGTTTGGAGTCAGTACATTGGTGACAAGAATATCGCATTCGTTGATCACGCGAATGGTTTTAACCGCCGACTCGTTTCCACAAGAATCGATAATTGACACGGTGTAAATGGTCGTTTCAAAAGGTGCGACCATCACCTGCTGACTGTTACCGAGACCATGATCCCATTGAAACTCGAAAGGACCATAACCGCCAGTAAAGGCCACATTCAAGGTCGATGTTTCACCTTCCTCGAGACAAATCAGAGTGTCGCCGGTAAGGGCGATCATCATTGGATCCACATTGGTGACATAGATGGTAGCCGATAACGTATCGCTTGCACAACTCACCACCTGAGGAATCGACAGTGTGATGGTTTCCGTTGGCTCGGCCAGAGCATCGTTCACCGGATCGATATAAAGGAACGCCGAATCTTCGCCTGCAGCAAAACTCACACTGTTCGGAATCGGGTTTCCGGCCAGATCAGTATAATCGATTCCGTTGATGGCTGTGCCTCCAATCAGGTAATCAATGGTGAAGGCATTGCTGACGTCGCCTCCACGTGTAAAGATGTATGTTGCAGCCCCGCAACCCTCCACCATGGTGGAGTCGAAGGACGATCCAACAGCCGAAATGCTCACAGCCGGAGAGCTGAAGCTCTTTGCCTGCAGAAATACGCCTGAATCGAAATTGCCGTCGCTCACGTCGGCAATGGCAATTTTGATGTGATAGGTTGAACATGCCACCACATTGGCCGATGCTTCAAGCACGGTAGTAAAACCATCGTATTCAATAGTTGCACCGGCAGTATTGTCGACATACAGCGATGAATAGGCCAGTGAAATACAACCTCCGGGCGACCCCGATGTGCCTTCAACCCCGGGATTGATGGAATTGATAGCCACCGGAATGGTTGTACCGGGAATCCGGGCAATGTTCAGATTGTTGTAAACACCGCCCAGAGGATCAGGTCCGCTCAGAAAAAAGGCAAATACATCGTTGAAATTTGAACAGACGTATTCAGGATACTCTTCACTTGCAAACACATAAAAAAATCTGACGGTATCCGACGAGGGAACAAAATCGAACTCAAGCACTGCAGCATCGTATGTGATGCCACCAATCAGGGCGTCGAGTTGTGTGTCGCCAGACACTCCACCGCCCAATGAATTGCTGGTCGATGTATTGGGACCAACCGCAATGCTGATATCGCCTGTGGCCAGCATAATCCCTTCATCAATTCCCAGATTCGAAGTGCCGCTAAAAGTGCCGCGCATCGCCGCTCCTCCTGTGAAAGTCACATTGCTCACTGAAATACCATTGCCCAGCAACACATCCTGAACCAGCTGGGTGGGGGTAAGTGTACTGCTGACCGTAATCTGGGAGTGACCCTGAAGAGTGAAGACAAGCAAAGCAACTGAAAAACAAGCGGCTAGACGATACATGAAAAAATTTTTATTTAGACAAAGGTACAAAAATAAAGTAAAAACTATGCGTTTTATTTCACAAAATCACCACTTCATGACTGTTTTTGTTCTCCATTTGTATAAAAAGCTTTTCAGACAAACGAAATTTGATTATTTTTGTTAAAAATATTTTCTATGAACGACGTCAGGAATTACATCAACAGCCACAAAGAACGTTTTCTCGGTGAACTGACCGAATTGCTTCGTATTCCATCTATCTCAAGCGAGACTTCGCACAAAGCCGACATGATTGCTGCGGCTGAATACTGGAAGAAGGCCATCCTCGATGCTGGAGCCGACATGGCCGAAGTGTGCCCTACCGAAGGAAATCCGGTGGTATATGGCGAGAAGATCATCAATCCTGATTTTCCCACAGTAATTGTTTATGCGCATTATGATGTGATGCCAGTTGATCCGCTCAACCTGTGGAACACCAATCCCTTCGAGCCGGTGATTTCAGAAGGAAAAATTTGGGCAAGAGGTGCTGACGACGACAAAGGGCAGGGATTCATGCATGCCAAAGCTTTTGAATATATGGTCAAAAGCGGTTCCCTGAAATGCAATGTCAAATTCATGATTGAAGGCGAAGAGGAAATTGGAAGTCCTTCGATGGCCAACTGGTGTCGCAACAACAAAGAACGACTTCAGGGCGATGTCATTCTTGTTTCTGATACAGGAATGATCGCTCCCGACATCCCCAGCATTACTGTTGGTCTGCGTGGACTCACTTACCTGCAGATCGAACTCACCGGACCCAACCGCGATCTTCATTCCGGACTTTTTGGAGGGGCAGTGGCCAATCCGATCAATACGCTGTGTAAACTTTTAGCATCGCTTACCGACGAGAAGGGAAAAATATCGATCCCCGGATTTTATGACGATGTGATGGAGGTATCTCCCGAAGAGCGCATGGCCCTCAACATGGCACCATACAACGAAGAAAACTATAAAAAAGCCATTGACGTCAAGATGCTTGCAGGCGAAGAGGGCTACACCACTGTCGAGCGAACCGGAATCAGGCCAACCCTCGATCTGTGCGGCATCTGGGGTGGATACACAGGCGAAGGAAGCAAAACGGTTCTGCCATCGAAAGCCTTTGCAAAATTATCATCGCGTCTTGTTCCCCATCAGGACCATCATAAAATTGCAGAACTCATCCGAAACCATCTTCTTTCTATCGCGCCTGAAAGCGTACAGATCAAAGTCGATATTCTACACGGCGGACAAGCCTATGTTATGCCCATCGATATCCCTGCCTATCAGGCAGCAGAAAAATCACTCATGGATCTTTTTGGCAAAAAACCTATTCCAACACGCAGCGGTGGCAGCATTCCCATCATCTCCACTTTCGAGGAGATTCTTGGCATCAAGTCATTGCTGATGGGTTTCGGACTCGAGTCTGACGCCATTCACTCGCCCAACGAGAACTTTCCGGTCGAAAACTTCTTGAACGGCATTGAGGCCATTGCCGGCTTCTATCATTATTTCGGACAGCGAAATTCCTGAAAGACTTTTCTTTGAATATTTCATTACTTTTATCACCTCAAACCAGCGCATATGGTGCATCATCTTGGCAAGGAAAATTCTGTTGTTAATCAGTTTGTCAGCGAATTACGCGACATCCAGATTCAACAGGACAGCATGCGTTTCCGCAGAAACATGGAACGTCTGGGCGAGGTGTTCGCCTACGAAATCAGCAAAAAACTAAACTACCGACCTCGCGAAGTGACCACCCCACTTGGCGAACTCGATGTGCTGGTGCCCGAAAAGACGCCCGTGCTGGCCACCATTCTACGTGCCGGTCTTCCCTTTCATCAGGGATTCCTCAACATGTTCGATCAGGCTGAAAGCGCATTCATCTCTGCTTTCAGAAAACACCACAAAGACGGCAGGTTTACCATTCAGGTGGAATATGTCAGTTGCCCCGAACTCGACAACAAAACACTCATTGTGTGCGACCCCATGCTCGCCACGGGATCCTCACTGGTGCTATCATGCAAGGAATTGCTGCAGTTTGGCCAACCCGACGAAATTCATGTGGCAACCGTCATTGCAAGTACACAAGGCATCGAATATGTCAGAAAACACCTGCCCCACCGCAAAGTGCACATTTGGACTGCAGCCATCGACGAAGAACTGACAGCGCAGGCATACATTGTTCCTGGTCTTGGCGATGCAGGTGATCTTGCCTACGGCAAAAAAGAATAGCAGTTTTTTCAGACAATACGTTTGCTAACAGCATCGCTGTTTATTGGCAGTGTCTTGTTGCATTCGTTTGTCCATTCAATCAAACGATTAAAAAGCAAAGAGTTACTTTGAGTCCCATTTTTTACAATGGGCATGATATCGTAATTCCGGCCACAATAATAACAATGTGGTATCAATGTATAGCAAAGCATCGAATGCTTTTCGCCAGTCACCCAGGGTTTTAAAATTCCAATTCGGACAAGAGATGAACTGCTGTTCAAAAAAATCACCGAAAAACACGACCAGCAAGCATCAAATACAATAATCATTGAAACATCGGTCCAAATGCATATTTTAACTATTTTTGCATGGACGCTCTTTTGATTCCAAAAACCCAGCGGCCGATGAACCTGAAAGTAATCTTCGAAAGCTTCAACATCGCCATGCGATCAGTCCGCAGCCACCTGCTACGAACTGTACTCACCGTGCTCATCATTGCTGTCGGAATCATGGCACTCATCAGTATTCTTACGGCAACCGAATCCATCAAATACAGCCTCAGCAGCAACTTCACACGCATGGGGAGCAACACCTTCACCATCACCGACGTCTCGATGCGCGGAGGCGGAGGAGGACGCCAAAACCGTGTCGAATACGACAGGATCACATGGTTTGAGGCCAACGAATTTATAGACCGTTACAGTTTCCCGGCAGTCATTTCGGTGTTCACCTTTGCCACAAACACTGCCACGGTCAGATACAAGGCCGAAAAATCAAATCCCAATATTGCGGTATTGGGCATCGATGAAAATTACATGATCACCAGCGGTCAGGAAATCGAAAATGGCCGAAATTTCTCGAAACAGGAAATCACTCGCGGCCGGAACGTGACCATCATCGGCTCCGAAATTCACCAAACCCTTTTTCCGGGTGGGGAAAACCCTGTTGGAAAACAAATTGGCATCGGGCCTGTTCGGTTTACGGTGGTTGGGGTGATGAAAAGCAAAGGCAGCAGTTTTGGCTTTTCGGGCGATAATTCATGCATGATACCGGTGACCACTGTTCGCCGCTTTTTCAATCAAATTCCTGTATCTTTTCGCATCAATGTGATGCCCGCCGACCCCAAGCTGCTCGATGTAGCCATTGGTGAAGCCACAGGGGTCTTTCGTCCCATCAGGAAACTCGAAACAGGACAGGTCGACAATTTCGAGATCCGCAAAAGTGACAGCATGGTAAATATGCTTCTCGACAACATATCATATGTCACCATGGCTGCAACCCTGATTGGCCTTATTGCCCTCATTGGAGCATCGGTTGGTCTGATGAACATCATGTTGGTCAGTGTTTCGGAACGAACCCGCGAGATTGGGGTGCGAAAAGCTATGGGAGCCACCAGCAAAGCCATCCGGACCCAGTTCCTTGTCGAAAGTATTCTCATTGGACAGCTTGGTGGTTTTCTCGGCATTTTTCTGGGTGTCCTTGCCGGAAATCTCATCAGCCTGCTGCTCGACAGCTCATTTGTCATTCCCTGGGGCTGGATCCTGCTCGGTTTCTTTCTTACGCTGGTCGTGGGGATCCTTTCAGGTCTACTTCCTGCAGCCAGGGCAGCCAGGCTCGACCCCATTGAATCATTAAGGTATGAATAGGCACTTTTACCGTTTCATATCATTCACTCTGCTGTTTCTTCTGCTTCAGTCGTGCAGCACCATCCGGCAAAACCCCGGTAAAACACTGCTCACAAAAACCCGACTTGAAATCAGCCATAGCGAACTCGACTACTACGATCTCGATGGTCTGATCAGACAAAAGGAAAACCGCAAGTTTCTCGGCATGCGCCTTCACACCGGCGTTTATAACATGGGCAAAGCCAAAAAAGACCGAACCGCCATTCGGGAAAAGAAAATCCGCAAAAAGATTGCACTGAAAAGAGAGAAACAAAACGCTATCATCATCGAAGGCCAGAAAAAATTATCTGAAGCCTCCGCCGCCGATAAGGAAAAAATCCGTCTTAAGTACCAGAAAAAGAAAGAACGCTTAGACCTTAATGAAACCGAAGAGCTGGCCAAAGCCAAAAAAGGTCTTCGCAGCTGGCTCATGAACACCGTCGGTGAAGAGCCCGTGCTTTTCGACTCACTTCAGACCACTCAAAGCATAAAGCAAATGAAACTATACTGCAACAAGCATGGTTTCTTCAATGCTGTTATTACCGATTCGGTCACCTTCAACCGCAAACACACCAAAGCAAAAGTCAGCTATCAAATCAAAGGCGGCCAACCTTATACGATCGGCAAAATCGAATTTTTCAGCAGCGATCCGGGGATTAACAACTACTGGCAAAGCGGCAAAACACGCTCTCTTATCAGGGAAGGCGACATTTATAATGAAGATAAGCTTGAAGGTGAACGTATGCGTATCAACGATGATCTCAAGAACGACGGTTACTACGCTTTCTCCAAGTCATATATCCGCTACGAAATCGATTCAGCTCTTGGAAACCATAGCCTGAACATTCGGATGATCGTCAACCGACCTTACCGGATCAACAAGACGTCAAACGATTCCATCGAATTCTACAATCACCGACGATACATCATTCGCCGGGTGTATGTCATTCCTGAGTTTTCGATCACCAGCACTGATATCAGAACTTACGACACCACGGTCTTCATCAAAAAACTAAAGCACCGTACTGACACCTTGTATTTTCTCACTTCCGGGCCGATGCGAATCAAACCCAAAACCATTGCACGCAAAATCTTTTTCAAAAAAGGCGATTATTTTGTGCTTTCACAGGCCAATAAAACACAAGCCGAATTAAGCAATCTCAACGTCTTTAAATACATCAATATCCGATTCATTCCCGATACCACAGGTGACAGAAGTCTGCGTGTTGTTCCTTCCGATGCTTTTGTTGAACTCAGCATGTCGCCCGTTCAGGCTCTCAATGCCGAGATCGAAGGCACGAATTCCTCAGGCAACCTTGGAACCGCAGGCAACCTGGTCTATAAAAACCGAAACCTCTTTCATGGGGCTGAACAATTCAACTTCAAGGTTAAAGGCGGCCTTGAGCTTCAAAAATCTGTGATCTCCGACGACGATGAACAAATTGGTGTGTTGCCTTTTAACTCTGCCGAATTCAGCACCTCTGCCGGTCTCAGCATGCCCTTCAATAGCAAATGGTTTTCGCAAAGCAGCCGTCCCACTCTAAAATTCAACACCGGATTCAGCTATCAGCTTCGACCAGACTATGAACGCTACATCAGTCACCTTAAAGCGTCGCTCGAATTCAAAGAGTCTGATAAACGGGTCATGGAAATTTATGCTCCAATGAATTTGGTTCGAATCTTTCCTGATTCGCTATTTGCCATACGCATTTCACAATTCTCGAGAACCATCCGTTACAGCTACGAAGACCACTTTATTCCCGGTCTCGGCTTGTCGGTTACCAGCAGCAACCAGCACTTGCGAAAAAACAAACCCTATAATTACTGGAAATTCAATTTCGAGAAAGCCGGATCGATGTTCTGGGCATTCAACAGTTTCAACAGCGCCCTTCAGGGCGAGATTTACCGTGTGCTGGGCATTAATTACTCACAATATGTAAAATTTGATTTTGACTTCAGAAACTATATCCCTCTCAACAAACACAGTGTGATTGCCTACCGCACTTTTCTTGGCGCAGGACTTCCATTTGGCAACAGCGTCCTGATGCCTTTCGAGAAAAGCTATTCTGCCTCTGGTTCAAACGACATCAGAGCCTGGCCGTTCCGATCACTCGGCCCCGGCAGCTATTTCGATACAAGCTCCTTCGACCGTACCGGTGACATCAGCTTGGTCGGCAGTCTCGAATACCGTTTTCCAATCATCAGCTGGTTCAAAGGTGCGCTCTTTGTTGATGCCGGCAACGTGTGGAATCTTTACAAAAGCGACGAATTTCCCGGGGGTGAGTTTAAGTTCAAATCTTTCCTCAGCCAGTGCGCTTTTGGTCCCGGAATCGGACTGAGAATGGATTTCGATTTTTTCATCTTTCGCGTCGATGGGGCTTTCCCACTTCGCAACCCTTCTTTGCCCGCCGGCAGTCGCTGGGTGAGCCTTAATCAGGCCTTTAAAAACAGCAATTTCAGCTTTGGTATCGGTTATCCATTCTGATTCACTGCATCTGCCTTCTACATCAGGCATCTGAAACAAACAGCTGAGAAAAACTCGCAAGTCACCACACAGAAATTGTCAAAAACCTGGTTAATAACAACAAATGTGTTGGCCGGGTCTGCATCACTGCTGCAGATTTGCATGGCATATTATCAGACCCTTTTATAGAAAAAACTCCCCCCGCGCAGCTGCGCGCAAAACCAGGAATTGCAGCTTGCAGGGGAAGAATATTTTATGCTTTGTTTTAAAACTGATTTTCTAATGTGCAAAGTACTCTTTAATGATTATTCTTGAGCTACAGTAGCCGCCCGGATTTACCATAACATCATTTGCTGTTTCACCTACATTGTAATTTCCTGCCCAAATACTTACCGTGTGCGTGCCGACCGACAGATTGCTAAAAATACGTGTAACGGAAGTATTGGTGTATGAGGTGTTTCCCGAAAAAATGGTCCAGTCGGTATCATAAGAGCCGACCGGCTGATCGTCGATGCGGATTTGGAACATTACATGTGTTGAAGACGGGATGCTGCTAACGTAGGAATGCGTATTTAGCAGGACTTCAATGACCGATTTTGAACTTTCCTTTACAAATGTGGTAACGTTTCCCAATTTGAAAAAGTTATTTCCAGGGCTTGTGGTGTAGCTTGATACATATATCGTGTTAACATATGCACTTGTGATTTTTACTCCGGGAAGTTTTACAACATTACCTTCAGAAATCCTTAGCGAATCGTTGCTGATGCTTAGCGTTTGCAGCTCATTGGTTGAGTCCTCATCGGCAGTCATAAAGCCCATGTCGTTGTTAAAATCACTCAGATTTTGCGGTGCACCTGAAAGTGAAGTGTATTGTCCGTCGAAACCGGCCGGTAACTTAACAAAACCTCCGCTCGTTAAAAAGATGGTATCGTGACTGATGCTGAGAATCTGCAACTCATTGCTGGCAGAACCATCGGCTTCGGCGGTCAGATATCCGGCATCGTTTACAAAATGGCTCACGTTGGCCGGCGCTCCGCTCAGGCTGCTGTATTGTCCGTCGAAATCATCAGCGTTATTGATATCCCAGCCTGAAAAATCGGGTTGATTATTCAAATCGTTGTAATTGCCGCTGAAACTATTACCAGCTTCTTTGGCATACATGGCATAGGGAACACTCAGCAACCGCGACGTATCTATGGCATACCAGATGCCGCCTTCAGATAATTCTGTGACCATCAGCACTGGGGACGACCAGTCGATAGAGCCAAAACTGCCCGACTGAACCGCACCTTCGCCAATCACCGTCTTGATCAAACCAAAGGGATCGGTATGAAGATCATGTGTCTCGATGTAAATGGTCACATTGCTCTGTTCATCAATGAGTGAAAATCGCATTTCTGCATCAGCATTGGTCAATGCTGCACCGTTGCTGTTTCGCAACACTGCCTGATAATTAAAACCCTGTGGCGTCTGTGCCTGCACCATGACGCTCAAGAATAATATCAGGGTTAAAAGCATATTCGTTTTCATTGCTTTGTTCATTTATGGTTTTACAATTGAGAAACTTTGTCTTAGTCCGTTTTCGGTCAGAATTACAAGCATATAGATGCCAGCGTTCATTGCTCCAAAATCAAGTTCATAACTCTGTCCATCAGGACGCTCAAGCATGATCAGCTTTCCCGCCGGATCAAAAAGCGATACCGAGCATCCATTCAAATCACCATCAATGTTCAGCATCTGCTGTACAGGGTTTGGATACACGAGAAACTGCGAAGTTTCCGATTCGCGAATCGCAGTCACACTCATCCAGGGTTGTTGAAATCCCTGAGTAAGGATCACCGAAGCCGAAGGGGCAGTACCGCTCAAAGTTTCTCCCAAAGTCCAGCTGAGTGAAATGTTTGCGCTTTGCGAAACTGCGCCGGCACTGCTGCACACCGTTTGTGATTGTCCGGCCAGAGAAGCGGCAATCAGTGTGAATAAAAAAACGAGGGTTTTCATACTATTTTTGTTTAAGAAGTTCAATTTCATGCCTGAGCAATTCAATCATAGCCTGCTGCTCCTTCACTGCCTGCAACAGCACAACTGTCATTCCGGCATAATCGACCGATAGATATCCGCTGGCATCTTCACGAACCAGTTCGGGCCAGTTTTTCTGAATTTCCTGAGCCGAAAATCCAATTTGTGTACCTCCGGGATGCATCTCCTGATTGATGAATTCGTATCGGATTGGATGAACCGAATCAAGCAAACTGAGTGTATTTCCGAGTGGACCGATATTGGTTTTCAAACGTATGTCGCTGCTCTGTGTGAGGGTTCCCGAAATAGTCATGTTGCCATTTTTATACAGGGTCATGGCATTATTAAAAGTACCAGAGGCACCATTTCCGGCCTCGATTAAAGGTTCAGTCGATACCCAGCTGCTGTTGGTTCCGGTGGCAACATTATTACGTCCGAGAACGAAGGAACAATAGGCTCGCGCTATGGTAAACTTTCCAAGAGCCATGGAATTGTCACCGTAGGTGTAGGCCAAATCACCAAATGTCACCGAGTTATCGCCATCCGACTGATTCTGATACCCAAAAGCAAAAGAGTTTGTTCCAAGCGCCGCTGAACCATACCCTCCGGCAAAAGCGTTCTCCCCTGTGGCATAACTAAGGTTGCCGCAACTGAATGAAGCCGCTCCACCTGAATATGTATCGGTGCCGAATGCCGCCGAATAGTTACCCTTTGCATCGTTAGATTCACCAAAAGCAACCGATGCATAACCAAGATCATTGTACTGCCAGCTGTTGCCATCAGTATATCCGGCACGGAAAGCTGCCATGGCAGGAATCCACATCATCCGTGATCCATCGCCGGTAGGCGCCATTGCCGGACTTCCGGCACCGCCATTGAACACGACATTTCCACCGCTGATATCGTCTCCCACCTCGAGTTGAATTCCAGCCGCAGGAGCATCGACTCCGATGCCTGTATTTCCATTTTTCAAGACCACCAGAGCGTTATTTCTGCTGGCTGAACTGCTGCCATTACCAACAACAAATAAAGGGTCGGTTGACACCCAAGTCGTTTTGCTGCCGTCAGCTACATTGTAACGACCAATCACGAACGTATTGTACGATTGTGCATTTAGATTACTTCCGAATGCAGTTGAATAAGAGCCTGAAGCCGTGTTGTTGATGCCAGCGGTAAACGATATCATTCCCGATGCTGTTGTAGCAGAACCAAAAGCTGCTGACATACTTCCGGTTGCACGTGTGTTCCAGTTTGCAGCAAACGAATTCGACCCGATGGAATCGTTGTTCCAGTATGTGCTGGTGACCGTTCCGGTTCTGAATGCCGCTTTATACGGATACCACATGGTGCGAGAACCTGCGCCTTCAATGGGTGGTGTCTGCGGGCTCGAGCTACCTGATGTGAATGCCACACCTCCTGCGGTATTACCGCCCACATAGAGCGAAGTGTTGCTGTTCCCCGTGGTGCTTCCAATCGATAGGGTGCCTGATTGTCCCAATCGCATTTTTTCCGTGTTCCCGGTTCTGAATACCAGATCGCTCGCATCGGTCGTACCGATAAAATGTGTGGCAGGGTTGGTACTGGAATTGCCTGTCTTCTTCCATGAACTGGGATCGCTTTCGTCGGCACTGTTTGCATGGTCGGCATACAAGGCATAAGGCACACTAAGCAACTGCATGGTGCCCATATCGCTATAGGTCACACCCTGATCGGTGCTGAGCTCCGTTTTAATATACAATTCGCCTGCTGCCCAGTCGATACCTGCAAAGCTTCCCGATAAAGGATATCCATTGCCAATGGTAAGTGAAATCATTCCCAGATTGTCAGGAAATACGGTATGTTCTTCCTGATAGGTTAATGCGCCGGCAGGACCTCCCTGCAGAATTGAAAAATGAACCATGGCACTTTGAACCGTGAGTGTCTGACCCGAAGCATCCCTCAGCACCGCCTGATAGCGGATGCCCTGCGGGGTTTGTGCAAGGGTTGCCAGCAGCAACATACTTGCAATAATTGAGAAAATCGTTTTCATGGTTTTGCGTTTATGTCACAAAGCTATGGCAGCCCTCACCCGTACAATAATAGAATTGAGGCAATGGCGGAATGGATTGAGCGAAATGCGAAATGAATGAGGAAACGGTGGAACCGAAAAACAGCATGAATCAGACCCCTGAAACGGATCGTTCATGATGGATGAAATGGACTTGCATAGTGCAAAATCCGGAATGCTTTTCGGACCTTCGGTTACCTGATTTTAACTGAGAAAAAGTTCTCTATTAATGCGGCTGTTGATTATTTCATCAGCAATTCCATGAGCTGATCTTTTTTGCGTCGAGAAACATCGACATGCGAACCATCTTCGAGAATCAGATAGCCTCCATCGCCAGGAATGTATTTTTCAACAAAGCGAAGATTCACCAAATGTTGTTTATGAACTCTGAAAAACTGCATGGGTTCAAGTAAACGCTCGTATTCTTTCAGGGTTTTTGACACCACAATTTTATCACCTGACCGCAAATACACATTGGTATAATTGTCGTCAGATTCACAGCGCACCACATCGTCGATGCGCACAAACCGGATACCGTCCATCGAAGGCAGAGCCAGCTTTTCGAGCTTACTGATATTCGAAACCAGCACTTCGAGTTTGCTGCTGATATCGTTTTGATTCATGGCCTGCCTTGCTTTATTCACTGCTTCGTTCAGCTGATCGGGATCAACCGGTTTGAGAATATAATCAATGGCACTGAAACGGAATGCCTGAATAGCATACTGATCGAATGAAGTGACAAAAACCACCTGAAAATTGCGTTCAGGAAGGCGTTCCAGCAAATCAAAACCTGTCCCGTCCTGCATGCGTACATCGAGAAAGACAAGGTCGGGTTTGTGCATGATGATTTGTCCGATTCCGCTTACGACACTATCGGCCTCGGCGACTACCGAAACATCATCAGCATGCATCTGAAGAAAACTTCTGATCGCAGCTCTGCTGCTTTCTTCATCATCGACAATCAGCACTTTCATGGTTTGTTCATTCATCTTTTTGTCAGATTATTCAACAATCAGCGGTATTTTTAAGGTTACTTTTGTTCCTGATACATTTCCCTGCGCGTCGAAAAGATCTTCGGTTTGCAACACTTCGGAGCGGACTGCATGATTTTTCATGCGAAACAGTCGATCCAGCGTAACGTCTATTCCCATCGATCTGTTCTTTCCCGGAATACGCTTCTTCAATTCTGCTGCACGGGCTCTTCCGACTCCATTGTCACTGATAATGCAAACCAAAAATGATTCAGAGGCTGAAACATCTAGGTGAATTTCTCCCGGCTGATCGAGATGAAGAACTCCATGAATAATCGCATTTTCAACAAAAGGCTGTAGAATGAGCGGAGGCACCAGCGTTTCATCGGGATCAATTGCATCGCTCACGGTGATGCTAAAGCAGAAACGGTTCGAGAACCTCACTTTTTCAAGCTCGGCATATAATTTCAATGCTTCCGTTTCCTCGGATAAGGAAATCAGATCGCGATCAGAATTTTCGAGAATATGCCTGATCAGGGTGGCAAACCGCGACAGGTATCGTCCAGCCGACAAGGCGTCGTTTGATGCAATAAAACCCTGAATGGAATTCATGGAATTGAAAATAAAATGCGGATTCATTTGTGATCGCAGCAAAGCGTTTTTCAATTCCGCCGCCTGACTTCTGAGTATATGCTCTTTGTTTTTTTGACTAAGTCTGTAGCGGTTAAACAACAGCCAGGCCAGCAAGCCTGCAAACAACGTAAATGCAATGATGATTATCAGCCACATTGTCTGTCTTCGTGATCGTTCTGTCTGCCGCGCCTCTCTTATGGCCATTACCTGAGCTGTCCGGACTGAATCGGTTGTCAGGCGGGTCTCGTATCGAAAGCGGGTCTCTGCAACGGCAATTCTTCTAAGACTTTCTTTATTGCTTAGGCTGTCGTTCAGCTCTCCCTCAGTTTTTTTCATCTGGTATGCTTCGATATAATGTCCGCTTTCGGCATAAAGCTCAGCCAGTTGTGCGGCAGCATCGCGCTTCAGATTCATAAAGCCATAATTGTCAGCAATTTCAAATGCCGTTTTCAGTTCACGAAAAGCCTCCTGCGATCTGTTTAACTCAGCATAAACCACTCCGGTATTGATCAGGGCCAGCGCCTCCCTGTTCATATCGCCGCAAGCGCGGGCATAGAAAACGGCCTTTTCTCCATAAACCAAAGCTGAATCGAATTGTTTTTCTTCCTGAAAGGCCAATCCAATATTATTGTATACAGAGGCAAGACCACAGATATCACCCACAGCACTTTTGATGGCAATCGCTTTATGAAACAGCGCTTTTGCCTCATTGATGCGACCCAGAGCGTATTCAGTAAGTCCAAGCTGATTATAGGATGCCGACACTCCTGACGAATCACCAGTCGAAACACGCAGCCGCAAAGATCCAAGATAATATTTTCTTGCTCCCCTGAAGTCGCCCTGTTCATAATAAACTGCACCGATCTGGTCAAGGGTGAATGCAGCACCCTGCACATCGGCAATTTGAAACAATATCTTAAGCTTGCGAAAAAAATAATCTACTGCGGTGCTGTAATCCCCTTCAAGAAAATAAATCATGCCAATGCTGTTGTATGCCAAATTAGCCAGCCCGGTTTTGTCGTTGATCATGCTCCTGATCCTTGCACTGCGTTTATGCAGGATTAATGCCTGCTTCTGCTTTCCCACCTCAGAAAGTGCCAAGGCCTTATTGTTCATCAAAGCCGCAATTCCATCCAGATTGATCGAATCAGAGAAAGGGAAAACCCTGTTCATTCTCACATCCATTGCCTGATCATAAAAAAACAATGCTGAATCATATTGCCGAAGGAAGTAATAACAAACACCCTGGCCTTTAAGGGCTTCGGCCAAGAAAGATGCTTCACCCCGATCAACCGCCAGCCTTTCGGCAACCGCAAATAATTTCAGGGCACTGTCGGGATGGCTTGCCTGCAAGTTGCGAGCTTGAAAAAGCCATTGGTCGGTCTGCTCACTTTTTTGAGCCCTGATGGGCACACAGGACAACAAAAACAGGAGCAGGCAAATATAATTGGTTCGCATCGGGGCAAATATCGGCAATTCCTACTGAACGACAAATAAAAGAGTCCAAAGAATGTTGATTTTTTCAATGCATTCAAAATCAATACAAAAAGAAACCACCTCCATTGTATGTGGTAATTTTTTTTAACCTTTGCAGCAAATTTCTAAACCACTGAGATATGAGAATTTTTAACTTTCTGACCAAAGAGAACAAGCCGTTCAGGCTTAAAGATCTGGCAAAGATTCTGGGCATGATGTTTCTGCTCATGGTGCCGGTGATGGCATTTGCCTCAGGCGGACATGGCGGTTCTTCGGCCGATATGCCCACCCTGGGAGGAATCCGTATCGAGTTTTTCCTTTTTGCTGCCACCCTGATTAGTGTGGCCATTTTTCACGATCACACCTTCTATGTGGCCTTAACCGGTCTTGCTGTCATTCTTGGCTACAAATTACTCATGGACAGTGGGTTTAATCTTGTGGAGCATTTGGTTGGAAATCTTGAGACCAATCCTTTCCTAGAGCAAATCACTGATAAAGAATCGCGAGCAGGCGAATGGAGCATTCTGCTCAACCTTCTGGGTCTTTTATTGGGTTTTGCCGTGTTGGCCAAACTTTTTGAGGAAAGTGGAATTCCCGACAAACTACCGAATATTCTGCCCGACAGTTTCATGGGACCCTTTGTTCTGCTGGTCATGGTTTTCATTTTGTCGTCTTTTCTCGATAATATCGCAGCGGCACTGATTGGAGGAACCGTTGCTCTGGTTGTATTTAACAAAAAAGTGCACATCGGATATCTTGCAGCCATTGTGGCAGCCTCGAATGCCGGTGGATCCGGTTCTGTAATCGGCGACACCACCACCACCATGATGTGGATTGATGGCGTTTATTTTGGTGATGTGCTGCATGCTTTCATTGCTGCCGCAGTTGCCCTGGTGTTTTTTGCATGGTTTGCTTCGCATCAGCAGCATAAATATCAACCCATACAGAGGGATGCCAAGGAAGGTGTGAAAATTAAATTCGGAAACATTTTCGTTGTGCTGATGATTCTTGCTGGTGCCATTGCAACCAATATTTATTTCGATATGCCATGGCTCGGCGTTTGGGTTGCTTTGGTTCTCGGGATGATCTTCACAAAAGTTCCCTGGCACGAAGCCTCGGGTTCTATCAAAGGATCCATCTTTCTGCTTTCGTTGGTAATGTGTGCCTCGATGATGCCGGTTGACACGCTGCCCTCAGCGCACTGGTCAACAGCCTTCATCCTTGGCTTTGTTTCATCGGTATTCGATAACATTCCTTTAACCAAGCTTTGCCTCGATCAGGGTCACTACGACTGGGGCGTACTCGCATATGCCGTTGGTTTTGGCGGATCAATGATTTGGTTTGGATCGTCGGCAGGTGTGGCCATTACCAATAAATTTCCTGAAGGACGCAACGTGTTGCTCTGGCTGCGCAAAGGCTGGCACGTTATGGCGGCCTATGTCATTGGTTTCTTTGCCATGTTTTTCATTTGGGGCTGGGTTCCCGAAAACAACAAGGAGCATCATGAACCTGCAACCGAATGCAATGTGCCGGATTGTAAGGTTTCTATTCAGGCAAAAATTCTCAAAGGTGTTGAACTTACACCTGAACAGAACCAGTATCTTGAATCACATCCTGAAATTCTGGAGGTTGAGTAATTGAGTTTCAACTTAAATAAGTAAGAATGAGCCAAATGGCTTATCGACCATAGTAAAACGGCGCGAATCATCGCGCCGTTTTTGTTAAGATCTCAAACCACTGAGTGAACTTAACCATACAAAAATACCAAAGTACTCAGCATAAACATATTAGAATACGGTTAAAACTTAAACACGAAAACCAAAAACAGATCCTTTACTTTTAAGACATCAGGCTTTGCTGAAGAATGAACACGCCAATACCCGCCAGATAACCAAGCAGCGCCAGAAGCGAAATTTTCTTCAGATACCAAATAAAATCAATTTTCTCAAGTCCCATGGCTGCCACACCAGCTGCAGAACCGATAATCAGCATGCTTCCTCCGGTTCCTGCGGTATAGGCAATGTATTTCCAAAATACACCATCCTGAACAAAATTGGCAAGATAGCCTTCTGCACCCGGCTCCGCCACAGGATACATCCCCATCGCTCCTGCCACCAGAGGTACATTATCGACAATGGCCGACAGCACGCCAATCGCTCCGCCAATCAGATAGGTGTCGCCCAAATGCTTATCGAGGGCAAATGCCAGTAGGTTTAGCTGCCCCGCAGACTGCAAGGCCGCCACAGCCGAAAGTATTCCAAGAAAGAACAACACCGTGGGCACATCAACTTTTGAGAGTATCGATGAAACACTGAGCTTTTTTTCCTGTGGTTTCTTGCGATGCATAATTTCGGTAATGATCCAGATCACTGCAAGACTAAGCAGCATGCCCATGTATGGAGGCAGATGAGTGATGGTCTTAAACACAGGAACAAACAACAATCCACTCACGCCTAACATCAGCATGATATTTCCATTAATGGCTGCATTTGAATGATGACAGTCTTCGTTTTCTTTTGGCCTTGTAATGTGTCCTTTCATTGTGAAGCTTAGCAAAATCAGAGGCACAACGAGGCAAACCAGACTGGGTAAAAATGTGTGTAAAATAATGTTGGCCGTAGTAACCTGTCCACCAATCCACAACATGATGGTGGTGACATCGCCAATGGGTGACCAGGCGCCTCCGGCGTTGGCGGCCAGCACCACCATGCTCGCATAAAACCAGCGGGTATGCTTGTCATCGATCAGCTTTCGCAACAAAGCAACCATCACAATTGTGGTGGTCAGATTGTCGAGAATGGCAGAAAGAAAAAAGGTGATGAAGCTTACAATCCACAGCAGCTTTACTTTTTTCGTGGTTTTAATGCGGTCGGTAATCACCCTGAATCCATTGTACTGATCAGTAATTTCGACGATGGTCATGGCGCCCAGTAAAAAGAACAAAATCTCGCTGATCTCACCAAGATGTCCAACAATTTCGTGATGCACTATGAATTCCCGCATGGTTTCAAGCGAAGCCCCATCGGAATGTCCCATCACATATTCATTCCACGCCACACTCACTCCCGAGGTAAGGATATCGCCGGCGCCCAGCATATAGGCAACCCAGGTAAACGAACCAATGAACAATGCTGTAGCGGCCTTGTCGATCTTTAGCGGATGCTCCAGTGCAATGACAATATAGCCAAGAACAAAAATGACAATCATCAACAGAAAGTAATCCATAGAAAAGAGTTTCAGGTTAAGAATTCTTTGCCCTAATCAACATAAACAGATGCAGAAATGCATCACCCCGGCCAGAGTGTGCATGCATGTTCTTTTGACTGACATCATAGGTTGTTCAGAGAATAACATATTTTACGATCAGCAACAGGGCAATGGCAGAAAGAAAAAATAATAAAACGGCCATTCCTCCTGATATTAAGGGCTTTTTCATCTGACTTTTTTTGATGGTGCAAAGGTACGGAGCGGCAAAGGGGGCATACATTAGAAACAGATTAAAAAAGGTTGGACAATAATTAAAATTACATTAGAAATTAACCTGAAATTCTAAATCACTATTTTTGTATTTAAAGTACGGTGTGTGGAAAAGGCGAAAATTTTGATTATCGAAGATGAACAAAGGCTGGCCGATGTCATTGCAAAACAACTGCAGGAAAAGGGTTTTGCCACAGAGGTTGCCTGGGATGGCTACATTGGCAGGCAATTGGTCATGCATCAACAGTATAGCCTCATTATTCTTGATGTCAACATTCCGGTTATCAACGGCTATGATTTATGCCGCGAAATTAGAAAGATCAATTCCGGGGTGCCGGTCATCATGCTCACAGCGCTGGGTGCCACAGATCAGAAAATTGAAGGTTTCGACGCAGGAGCCGATGATTATCTGGTTAAACCATTTGATTTCAGAGAACTTTTAGCCCGCATCAATGTGTTTCTAAGGCGCTCAGAATCAGCGCCGAACACCGAAACCCTCACGATTGCTGATCTGGTCATGAATCTTTCCGACAAAACCGTGTACAGGGCACAACAAAAAATAGAGCTGACAAACAAGGAATTTGCCTTGCTCGAAGAGTTTCTAAAAAACAAGGGAAAGTTGCTGTCGCGCGAACAAATTATTGAAAACGTGTGGGGAATTGATTTTGATCCGGGCACCAACATTATTGATGTTTACATCAACTATCTCAGAAAAAAAATCGACAGGGATTTTGAACCCAAGCTAATACACACACGATTCGGGAAAGGTTTTTATTGCAGCGAAACAGAAGGATGATATGAATATTAAAATCCGACTTTCACTTCAGTTTACCGGAATTGTCCTCTTGATTCTTCTGCTATTTGCCTCATTTGTGTATTATTTCTCCCACAACTCTCAACTCGATCGATATCGGGATAATCTGCTGAAAAGTGCAAAAAACTCAGCCATTTTGCTCATCGATGTTTCTGAGGTTGACTCAACACTGTTAAAAAAAATTCAACGGGAAACCATTCTGCTCGATGACGAGGAAATTGCCATCACAAACGATTCGGGAAAGCTCATCTACAGCAACAACATTAAGTATCTTTCCGGATCGCTGCTAACCACTTATGCTTCAAAATCCGACTCAGGTTTTTTTGCATTTGCCGAAAAAGACGGCGTTTATTACAAGCACCAGTTTCGAAATCATGATTATCACGTGTTGGTCATGGCCACCGATAACAATCGTCGCGAAAATCTTTCTGACCTCAAGCGGATTTTATTCTGGAGCGTTTTACTCAGCCTTTTCGCCTCGATCATCATGTCGTATCTGTTTTCGCGAAATGCCATCAGACCTATTTCAAAAATCATCCGTGAGGTGAAGTTAATCAACTCGTCAAAACTAAGTCAACGTCTGCGAACCGGCAAAGGGAACGACGAAATTGTTCAACTTACACGAACATTCAACGACATGCTGGCCAACCTCGAAGTGGCCTTCAATCATCAAAGGGATTTTGTTTCGAATGCATCGCATGAGCTTCGCACCCCGCTGTCGGTGATGATTCTCGAAGCGGATTATGTGCTTAACTCACCTAAAAATGCCGAAGAATACCGCAAGCATGTGGCAATGCTTGTTGAAGATTTAAAAACGCTGAACCAACAAGTCAACAGCCTTCTTGAACTGGCGCAGGTTAACAAAGACCATCCCATCCCTTTAAGCGATGTGCGAATCGATGAAATCGTTTTCGAGACCATTCATCAGCTTAAAACAAAACACCCGTCACGGAAAATAATCACGCGAATTCAATACCCCGAAAACGAAGGGCTGCTTGTTTTCAGCGGCAATGCCGGATTGCTTAAAATTGCATTCCGAAACCTTCTCGACAACGCCTGCAAATTCTCCGAGAATGACGTGCTGGTCGATTTCATCCTCGAACCGGGGCAGCTGCACATTGAAGTTTCAGACCAGGGAATAGGAATCCCTTCTCAAGAAATTAACAACATTTTCAAGCCCTTCAGCAGAGCTTCAAATGTGAAATATAAAAGCGGGTTCGGAATTGGTCTGTCCCTGGTTGAAAAGATTTTCGACCTGCATGGAATCAGGATAAATGTGAAAAGCACCATCGGCGTCGGTACAACGTTCTTACTTTCCTTTGTGCGCAACGATAAATAATCACCCGACTTTTCCAAACCCAATTAAAAAAACAAGATCAACTATTTCTTCGATTGTTGTTTTTATTAATTTTACCGTTTCAAAGAACGTATGAAAAAGTGCAGTGCCATCATGCTTTTGCTGCTTTTTCTGCTCTCAGCGGTGGGCGGACAGTATCTGCTTTTTCAAACGTATCGCAGCCACATTCGCGCTCAGGCAAAACAAACCATGAAATCGCTGGCGGTGTATGAAGCCGAATCTTTGCGCTTTTCGAAGAAAGACTTCGATCAGGGGCTGCCCTTTATTAAAGTTAGGGATAAGATTGACGAAATCATTTATAAAGGTGAGTATTTTGATGTAAAAGCCATTGTTCATAAGGCAGATTCGGTGATCCTATTTGCCTACAAAGATATCAGGGAGAAAGAGCTCATGGCTTGTTACGAAAAATCGGCTCGGGACGACAAACACTCTCCTTTTTCGAAAATGTTGCGCGATTTCTCTTCTCACTTCATATGCATTCAATGCACTGAAACATGCTGCATCCCGGATCCAGCATGTCAAAATGTGACCACAGGGATTTATTCCGAGCACTGGTATAAGGTTTTCTGCGGTACCGATTATCCTCCACCCCGTCTGGCATAAGCAAAGAACATGTGCCGGCTTCCCTGATTCATTCACGGGAAGCATAACTATTTTGTTTAACCAGATTAAAAAAAATGAAAAAAATACTTACAATCATGGCATTCATGGGCTTGGCCTCATGTCTGCAGGCACAAATTGTTACAGTGAGCGATGCGATAACCGGCACACCGCTTGAATTTGTCACCATGATCAGTGCCAGACCTCACGCCTTTTCAACCACAAATGCTCAGGGACAAGCCGACATATCGCTTTTTCGGGGTTCCGAAGCCATCGAATTCAGGATGTTGGGTTATAAAACCGAAACGATGAGCTATGCTCAGCTCGAAAACGCCGGCTTCGCCGTAAAAATGACTGCCACTGGCATCAACATCGATGCAGTGGTGATTTCTGCCACCCGATGGAATCAGGCATCAACAGGCGTTCCTTCATCCATTGTTAGCATATCGCCGCGAAGCGTGGCGCTGCAGAATCCTCAAACCGCTGCAGATTTGCTGGGCATTTCCGGAAAAGTGTTTATCCAGAAAAGCCAGCAAGGAGGCGGAAGCCCCATGATCAGAGGTTTTGCCACCAATCGTCTGTTGTATTCGGTCGACGGCATTCGCATGAATACTGCCATTTTTAGAGCAGGTAATATACAAAATGTTATTTCGCTCGATCCGTTTGCAGTCGAAAATACCGAAGTGTTTTTTGGACCCGGATCAGTCATTTACGGCAGCGACGCCATTGGCGGGGTAATGAGTTTCCAGACCTTAACCCCACAGCTTTCGCTTTCGGATAAACCCTGGATCAGCGGAAAAGCTGTGACACGTTACTCTTCGGCCAACAACGAGAAAACAATCCATTTTGACATCAACACCGGTTGGAAAAAATGGGCTTTTCTCAGCAGCTTCAGTTCCTTTGACTACGACGACCTTAAAATGGGGAGCCACGGTCCTGACGAATATTTGCGCCCATTCTATGTCATGCGGCAAGACTCGGCCGACCGAATCGTTACCAACGACGATCCATTAATCCAGAAGCCCTCAGGGTATTCTCAAATCAATATGATGCAGAAAATCCGCTTCAAACCGGTCGAAAAATGGGACTTTCAATTTGGTTTTCATTATTCCGAAACCTCTCCCTATGCACGATACGACCGTCACATTAGGTATAAAAACGGATTGCCAAGGTATGGCGAATGGTCGTACGGACCGCAAAAATGGATGATGAATCACCTTAATGTCTCCTATAACCAAAAAACTGCATTCTTCGATCAGTTGTCGGTTCGCCTTGCACAACAGAAATTTGAAGAAAGCCGTATCAGCCGTAACATCAACAGTGCTGCCCGGGAAATCAGAACCGAAGTAGTTGATGCCTACTCACTCAATGTCGATTTTAACAAAGCCATCGGCAAAAAAAATGTACTGTACTATGGAGCCGAAGGTGTCATAAACGATGTTACATCGACCGGCGTCGACGAAGACATTGAGTCAGGCACTCTGCAGGCCGGACCAACACGTTACCCTCAGGCTACCTGGAATTCCTTCGGACTATATTTAACCAATCAGTTTAAATTAAGCCATAAATTTCTCATTCAAGGGGGAGCCCGCTACAGTCAGTCGTCGATCGACGCAGTGTTCGACACCACATTTTATCCCATCCCTTACACCGATGCCAGATTAAACAACGGAGCGCTCACTGGTAGCCTTGGGTTTGTACTGAGACCATCAGACAAATGGGTTTTCAGCGCAAATGCCGCCACAGCATTCAGGGCTCCGAATGTCGATGACATGGGAAAAGTGTTTGACTCTGAACCGGGATCGGTCATTGTACCAAATGCCGGACTCGAACCTGAATATGCCTATAATGCCGATCTTGGAATTTCAAGGGTCTTTGGAGACTTTATGAAAATTTACATGTCCGGTTATTATACCTTGCTCAACAATGCCTTGGTGCGACGCGATTTCACCCTCAACGGCCTTGACAGCATGATGTACGATGGTGAAATGAGCAAAATACAGGCAATACAAAATGCAGCAGAAGCCCATGTGTACGGGATTCAATTTGGCTTTGAAGTGAAACTTCCGCAGGGTTTTGGACTGGAAACAGATTTCAATTATCAAAAAGGTGAAGAAGAACTCGACGATGGCACCTTGAGTCCGTTGCGGCATGCACCACCCATGTTTGGAACAAGTCGGCTGACCTATCATGCCGGAAAGCTTTCCATGCAGTTTTACTGGGTATATAGTGGTGAAGTGTTGTATGAAAACCTGCCAGAAGAAGAGAAAGACAAAACCGAAATTTACGCCATCGATGACAATGGAAATCCATGGTCGCCATCGTGGTACACATTGAATTTCAAGGCCATGTATCAGATGAACGACGCTTTGACTGTCAGCGCAGGAATCGAGAACATCAGCGATCAGCGCTACAGGCCTTATAGTTCAGGGATTGCTGCAGCCGGGCGCAATGTAGTTCTGTCGATTAAAGCCACATTCTGAAAAAAAAAGGAGGTGTTAACCTCCTTTTTTTTTATTCTGCCATAAGCTTTTTCACACTATTAATAATTTTGCCGGTGACGGTCAGCAGCAACACATGATCATTTCCAGCATCAAGACTCACCATTCCACTCTGCTCAACGGCTGTAAACTGAGTCAACAGCCGGCCATCTGCCGTAAACACACGTACCAGACAGTTCGACTCAGGGAAACGATAATGCAACATGCCATCCTGATAAAAGACCTGCACATCCATGTCATGATCCTGCCATCCCGTATTCTGATAATGAATCATGCCTGAGCAGGATGTACATCCATCGCTGTTGGTAACACAAACGGTATAAATACCAGGCTGTGTGGCAGTATATGACTGTCCGTTTGCTCCGGGAATTGAATCCCCATACCAGTACCACTGATATGAAATGAAAGTAGCATCGACGGTAAAAACCGAATCGTTGGCGACACCAACATTGAAAAGCGGTACCGGAAGCACATTAATATACACCGAATCGGTAACCACGCAGGAATTGCTGTCCGAAGCTTGCACATAAAGATATTGAGATACGCTACCCCAAACAAAGGGATTGGAAGCAGAGGCAGATGAAACCAATGAATCGGGGCTCCATGTGAAATTAGTGAATGAAGCATCGGGATTGAGTTGCGTGGAATCATTTCCGCAGATATCGATGCTGTTATAACTGAACAATTCGGCAGGAGCAATATCCTCGATCATAAAACCGGGTCCCTGAACAAACATCGAGCTATCGGTCATCCAAACATTATAAAAACCGGAGGTCAATCCTGAAACGGTGTTTGATGTGCTGTATGTGACCCCATTGTCGAAACTGTAATACATCGGGGCATTAATTGTACCAGCCGAGACCGTGATGGTTCCCATGTTGGTAGCGCCGCAGTAATTGTGTGTTACTGTTGCTGAATGATACTTTACTGTAATAATTCTTGATACGCCTGAGGATGTTCCAATCCAAACTTCGCCGGTTGGTGCAACGTCGACACACTGTTGGGTGGCCGAAACCAAACCCTGAGGAGTGCTGTAGGTCGTAAAAGTTCCATTTCTGAAATGACTTGCTCCATTAATGTAAGTGGAGAACCAAATGCGGTTCATGGCATCGGACGAAATGCCCCTTACTTCATTGCTGGCAAGGCCGTTGGTATTGTTATAGGTGGTCCAGGTGCTGCCATTGAACATGCTCACTCCTCCACCAATTCCAAAACCGGGCTTTGACCCAAACCAAATGTTTCCGTCGTAATCGGTTGTGGCAGAAATCACTTCATCACCATTGGCAATCAAACCGTTTGAGCTTGTATAGGTGGTCCAGGTGGATGTTCCGTTAAAACGGCTGACACCATTGGCTGTAGCAAACCACATGTTTCCGCTTAAATCCTGAGTGATCGCCTGCACGAAATTCTGCGCAAGGCCATCGGTGGTATTGTATGTGGTCCACGACGATCCGTTGCGTTTGGCCACACCGCCACCCGAAGTGCCCACCCATGCCACATTTGCATTATCGATATACACACAGCGCACATCTGTATTTGGCAATCCGCTGTTCAGGGTGGTGAATGTCGTTCCGTTGAATCGCGACACTCCAGCCGAAGTGGCAATCCATACATTGCCGCTCTGATCGATATCAATACCCTTGACCGTGTTTCCTACCAACCCATCGGAGGTGGTGTAAGTCGTCCAGGTAGACCCATCGTACTTTGAAAGTCCGGAGCCATTTGTTCCAAACCAAACCACACCGGCAGATCCCGCTTTGATGAAGTTTACATTGTTGGACACAATTCCAGAATTGGAGGTGGTGTAATTGGTCACTGAATAATTTTGTCCGAGAACCATCATGGTCGTCAGAATGGCAAAAAGGGTAAGCAAAATTTTCATATAAGCAGTGATTGGTGAAACATTTTTTTAGACACTGCGGAAGCCCGCATGTTTAAACCTGTCCAAAAATAGTAATTTTGAACCGTGAATGCAACATGGCTTTTTCTTTTAAGCATCAGTTTATGCTTCGACACCTTAGCGGTGAGCATTTCCATCGGAATAAATGACCGAAAGGTCTATTTCCGGCAAGCTTTTATCATTGCATCTATCCTGGCATTTTTTCAGGGCCTGATGCCGTTTTTAGGCTGGCTGGGAGGGATGTCGCTTGAACAATACATTTCGGCTTTCGATCACTGGATCGCTTTGGGATTACTCAGCCTTGTCGGAGGAAAAATGATCATCGAAGCTTTTGGCAAAGACGAAAACAAGCAAATCGACATCAAAAACTACAGGCTCATTGTCACACTGGCCATAGCCACCAGCATCGATGCTTTTGCCGTAGGAATCACCCTGGGTCTTACCGACGTCAACATCTGGATTGCGGTGCCCGTCATTGCATTTTTCACCGGACTCACTGCCATGCTGGGCATGCTGCTTGGAAAAAAAGCTGCCGGCATTTTTGGTTCTAAAATAGAAATTATTGGTGGTCTGATTTTAATTGCCCTTGGCGTAAAAATCGTCCTTGAACACCTTGAAATGATTTAAACCCGGATTAAGCATTAGGATTGTAATACCGACGAAAATTTCTTCTGTCGGCATTTAGGCAAATTACGCAATGGCTAATGCGTAATTTGGGTTAAATCGCAAAGGTGGTAAGATTCCACGGAGCTGCATTGGTTTGGGTTTTTTTCGGTTTTGCATATTTGCTCGCCCAGCGCCCTTCACCGAATTTACTGTCGTAGAAAGCCTCCATTCTGAATCCCGGGTTGCCTGAATCCGGATTCATTTCGCGTTTTTGCTGGTATAATTCTCCCCGTGGGCCAATGAGTTCCTGTGGCAAATTCTGATGCGGGATACAGGCAGGATAGACCTTATGGATTAAAAATTCGACCAGTTCCTGCGAATTCCAGATCAGGCCATTTTCGACCTGCCAGCGAAAGGTTTCGTGACGGAAAATATCGTGAAACCCAATGCCATGATATTTCAGAAGCTGTTTTTCGCGTACGCGAAAGATGCCCGGCTGCATTTTCTGGGTGTCGATCACGGCCTGTCGCGGATTTTCGGCAAGTGACCAGGGCTGAATCATGGGTGCAAAAGGACAATAGGCAAGACTCCAAGTGTATAAATCATCCAGCATATGATACCAACGGTCTTCGATGTCTTCCCACCATTTAATTTTTGGCTCAAATTCGTAATCAATCCGCAGCAAGCCGTATTTCAATTCATCGGCATTGGGTACCTTAAAAGGGTTCTCGGCAGCCAGTTTGTCAAATAAATCGAGTTTGCGCTTTTCACGCTCGATGTACAGCGGGCTGAATGCGATGGCTGCGTAGTTTCCGTGAGAATATTCTATCCCATCGCGAACCACTACGCTACCTTCCATGGCTTTATCCAGGCCGCGCTCAATCTGCAAACGCAAAAATCTCGGGAAAGTCATTCCCGGCTCTTCACCCAGCCTGACTAGTTCTTCGACAGGCTTGACCAGAAGTTCTGTTTTTATCAGTTCTTCAATTTCAACCGAATTGTCGTAGGCATTGGGCGTGGTTTTCAGGGTTTCGTCAATCGATTTGTTTCCTTCTTCAATCACCTGATCCATGCCTCCGGCAGTTTTCATGAAACCTGCTTTGGGCCCCTGTTTTTTTCCTTCATTCCGCGCTGCAAATTCCATGGCTTGTCTGAAAGCCGCCTTGGGATCAAATTTGGCATTTTCATCCAACGCCTGTTGCTTTGAGTCACGCATGGCCTGAATCGAGTTGCGCAAAGCATCGACCGATTGCTTCAGCAGTGTGGCATCGTCGTAGCCTCGTTCTTCCTGCTGGGCAGCGCCTTCTTTGCTCAGCAGACGGCCATACAGGTCACTCATTTTCATGTAGAGCTGTTCCTGCATCACCTGGCCGTTAAAAGCATTCATGTCGTCGTGTTGCTGTGCCAACGCTTCAAGGCGACTATAGCATGTTTGAATTTCATCGAATTCGGGACCATCAAGACCACGATTGCGGCAGTCATCGACCATGTTGCGGAATGAACTCAGAATGGACTCGGAAAACATTGGATCTAAAGGCATGGCGTTGAAATTAAAGGTTTAAAATCTTTTTATATTTTACAAGTTGCTCGGCGATATGCTCATCGCTGAATGGCAACAGCCTGCGATGACGGTGTTCGGTCACTACATCTGGTTCATGTTTCCAGTCGCCCTGCCAGTGACTGTTATTTTCAACCAAACTTTTCAATGCGTCACGCAGAATCTGCCGGTAATCTTCGGCAGATTTTTGCATTCGGGCTTTGTACTCGGCAGGTACATCAGCTTCGGCATACACTTCGGACAAATCAAGAAAGTTCCACATGTAATGAAAAAGCCGATTGGCTTCGTCCATCGATATTTCAATCATCACTTTTGTTTCAATGTCATTGACCATCGAAATCAGGTTGAAAACTTCATCGATCTGGTCAACTTTATCAAGAACACGGTCAGCAACACGCACCCTGACATCCTCCTTCATTTCACGATAGAATGCCTGCTCAATGAGATATTTATCTTTGGTGAGTGCCACAGCGCAAAGCTGGTTCAGATTGCCAATTTTATGTCGGAATTCGCCCAGTTCCGAACACGATTGCATGGCCTCGCTCAGGTTTTTTTCAGCCTGATAGGTGTTTTTGTAGTTTGGATTACCGGCATATCGTTCGGCACGCACCCGGTAATAGGCTTTGTACTCCTCAAATAAATCTGACATGTTGAATAATTTGGATGGTAAAGATATTATTTTATCTGTGATCTGCCGCTTCGTAACAGAAAAAATGGAAGGTAGAAGAATGGATTAACGATTCTTTAATAGCAAAGACGTCAGGCATACCTTCAAAAGCCCCTTGTTCATCCTGCCCAAAACCGGTATTGTAACGACCTCTGGGGCATAAAAACGGCACATTCGCGTGGTTGAACCTTCGGATCATCAGTGGCGAACGAAAAAAAAGGCCGGCAAAGCCGGCCTGAATCACCAATGAATGAATCAAATCATATTTAGTTCGCGTCCAACCTTCACAAAGGCATCAATCGCTTTTTCAATTTGTTCGGTACTATGTGCAGCCGATATCTGAACACGAATGCGATCTTTTCCTTTCGGGACCACCGGGAAAGAGAAAGCAATGACATAAATGCCTTCTTCGAGCATTCTGTCGGCAAATTTCACTGCCAGCTTTGAGCAGTCGGGATATTTGCCAAACATGATGGGTGTAATGGGGTGCTCGCCCGGAATGATATCAAATCCGGCTTCGGTCATTTTGGTGCGGAAAAGTTTTGTGTTCGCCTCAAGTTTATCGCGCAGCTCGGTTGAAGCAGACAGCAAATCCATCACTTTCATGGTTGCGCCCACCACAGCCGGTGCCACAGTGTTTGAGAATAGGTAAGGACGTGCTTTATTCCGCATCCAGTCAATGACTTCTTTTGGTCCGCTGATGCTACCACCCGAAGCGCCACCTAATGCTTTTCCAAAGGTAGTGGTAATGATATCAACTCTTCCCATCACATGACGGAACTCATGCGTGCCACGTCCGGTCTTGCCCATAAAACCGGTTGAATGGCTGTCGTCAACCATCACTAGAGCTTCGTATTTATCGGCAAGATCGCAAATTTCCTTCAGCAAGGCAATATCGCCATCCATGCTAAATACGCCGTCGGTTGCAATCATAATGAAGCGGCAGCCTTTCTCACGGGCTTCCTTCAGGCAGCGCTCAAGCCCCTTCGCGTTTTTACCAGTAGCCTGATCAAGCTCCTCAACATCGCGCATGTCGCTGTGTTTGTATGCCCAGCGCTGTGCCTTGCACAAACGAACTCCATCAATAATCGAAGCATGGTTCAGGGCATCGCTGATGATGGCATCGTTCTCTCCAAGCAATGGCTCGAAAACAGCCCCATTAGCGTCGAATGCCGATGAGAACAAAATGGTGTCTTCCATGCCAAGAAAATCAGATACTTTTTTCTCAAGCTCCTTGTGAATATCCTGGGTGCCACAAATAAACCGAACCGAAGAAAGGCCATAACCACGGTGATCAATCATTTCGTGGGCAGCCCTAATCAGTTCGGGATGACTTGACAGCCCCAAATAGTTGTTGGCACAGAAATTAAGGCATTTTTTTCCTTTCACCACAATTTCAGCTCCCTGTTCGCTCTCGATAATTCGTTCGTTCTTGAACAACCCGGCCTCGCGGATGGTTTCAAGCTCCCTGTTGAGATGTTCCTTCAGTTTACCGTACATAAAAACAAGTGTTTAATTTCCCGCAAACTTAATGAATTTCAGCAAAACAAAACCAGTTTTTTAAAACAGGTACCCCGGTTGACTCAAAAGATGCATGATTGATCTCTATCACCTGAATTGTCGTAAAAATACCTGACTTAAAATTCGTTCAGAATTGAAAAAACCATAATTTTGCTGCCTGTTAAAAGCTTTTTTATGAAAAATATACTGGTGATTGGTGCCTGCGGGCAAATCGGATCTGAACTTACGCTGGCTCTCCGCAAGGAATTCGGCTTGCAAAATGTGGTGGCAACCGACTTATGTGTGAAAGAAGGTTGTGCTTTGTCGGAAGGCCCCATGGAAAAACTCGATGCCCGCGACCGTCAGGCAATTGCCGACGTGAGCAAAAAATACAACATCGATACCATCATCAATCTGGCGGCAATTCTTTCAGCCAACGGCGAAAAAAATCCTGCATTGGCCTGGGATGTGAATATCAATGCGCTGATCAACACTTTTGAAGTGGCCCGCGAAATGAAAATGGACCGCGTGTTGGTTCCCAGCTCCATTGCAGCCTTTGGCCCAACCACGCCGCGTGTCAATACGCCGCAGGAAACCATTCTGGAGCCTACAACCATGTATGGCATCACCAAGGTGGCCGGTGAACTGCTCGGCGACTATTATGTGAAAAAATACGGTCTTGATGTTCGTGGGCTGCGTTACCCCGGAATCATCAGCCATGAAACGCTGCCAGGCGGTGGCACCACCGATTATGCGGTAGCCATTTACTACGATGCGGTGAAATACAACAAATACACCTGCTTTGTGAAGGAAGATACCCGCCTGCCAATGATGTACATGCCCGATTGCATTAAAGCCACCATGGATCTGCTGATGGCCGACTTTGCAAAACTGAAGCATCACGCCAATTTTAATGTGGGAGCCATGAGTTTCTCGGTTGCCGAGCTGGCCGAAAACATTAAAAAACATCAGCCGGGATTCGAAATCAGTTATGAACCCGATTACCGACAGGCCATTGCCGACAGCTGGCCCGACAGCATTGATGATACGGCAGCCCGCGAGGAATGGGGCTGGAAACCCGCTTTTGATCTCGATGCCATGACACAGGATATGCTGAAAAACATCCGCATCAAGCACGAAAAAGGGTTGATTTAAAAGTCTTTTTCCTTCCGAAATGCCGTGCGAAAGTGCGGCATTTTTTAGAGGCAAAATATATGGCGATTGAGTTGATTCAATCTGTTTTGTCAATCGATTTACACTGACGCAAATGCGTATCCAAGCTTTACATCTTCCTTTTATTCTCAATAATAAATAACTGCATCTTAACCACTATCATGCAACCCAGCACCACACACAACAAATCCAAAACACACATAATTCCAAAAAGCCTCTGAGAGAGCGGTTTTTTTGTTGGGGTGTTTTATCCAAATA
>CAZLHV010000001.1:0-47477 GCA_964559205.1 uncultured Bacteroidaceae bacterium | reverse complement strand
TTTCTGGCTTTTTAATCGACGTTGATAGAATATTATAATGTCTCTTATTTCTTTTTTAAGTTCTGGAGTCAATACATCGTGAAATGATTTTTGAGTCTCCCATATTTTATCAAATTCATCCAAATAATCTTGGCGATAGAAAACTTGGTTTTTGAGCTTTGTGTGTGGGTTCGTATCTAATTGCGCCATAAGATACTCTCCAACTGTTTTTTTATTGAAGTAGAGCTCTTTGCTTCTGTCACTAATAGAGCCTAAGTATCCACTCGATGCATTAAGATTATTGTTAATTTCTGCCAAAACAAAAGCAACTTCTTCTTTTGTCAGCTTTGATTTGATGGCTACAGAACGCAAATGATACGATTGCAGTTTTTTTTCATCTCGAGAGCCTTTCATCTCAGCTGTATTGAACCCGTATTTTTTATAAAAAGCTGCAGAAGTAAATCGCAAACCTTTACCCTCTATTTCAACACGGAAATCATCACTTAAAATCTCAGGATAGAATTGCTTTTGAAACTTCCAAACTTTTTCAAATTCAGATAGAAGATCCGAGCGATAAAAATCAGGGATGAACCTGTTGCCACTCTGCAAGCTTTGAAACACAAATTGGCCAGGAGTCAGTTGTTCATTATACAATTTCATGGCTATTTCCATTCCATCAATCAGCTGGCCTTCCTCCTGATTTTTGGCTTTTCTACTGCTCTTATATCCTCGTTTTTTATTAATCATTAGAAAAACTCGTCCTAATTGTTCTAACGATATCTTTTCTGTTGCGGCTTTAGACCTAAGCCTTAATGTTTCAAAAGTGGTGTGATTGCCATTTTCAGAGAGTAATGTGTTTTCAGTTATAAACTTGTTTTGCAAAAGAACTTGGATAAGATTTTCTCTGCGAAGCTTATATCGTTGAAGATTTCGGCGCATACTTCTTTTCAAAGTACGATCTGCATTCGTTGTAATGCTTTTGCCTTTTTCAAAATTCATTAATTCGTCAACAGTTAATGGGTTTACCCTAACACCAAGTTTTATAATTGAAGACTTTTCGCTCGTGTTTTCAGCTTCGTTTACCAAAGCCCATCCAATAGAGTTTATTCCCAAATCCAAACCAAGAATTTTTTTCATAGTATATTGTTTTTTAATTTTTTATTGTATATTTGCCCTCAGAACTAAGCAAATCACAATAAGGATTATTCCGTTGTGAAAACATTCAAAGTGGTCCCGACATGTCGGGATCGCTTTTTTTTATAAAACAAAAATAGAAAAAGTTTACTAAAAGTTATCGCGTTAAAGAAAAAAACCAGATAATTTCACAAATTTATTCTATTAACCTCACTCCCCCACTGCCCCATAATTCAATCAATGAATCAAATAATCACACCCCAAACACAAATTCCATTCCATCGTCCACTGACAACAAAGGAGCCAGGGGATATGGAATCGTTGAGTTTGATCCTTTCTGCCAAAGCCATCGTCCACCAACAACTGTCCACTCAAAACTCTTTACTCACAACTGTCATTTCTTATTTCACTACCGACACTCAGTATTTCATGACCGACACTGCACATTTCACTACTGTCACATTGCGTTTCACTACTGTTACATTGCATTTCACTACTGTTACATTGCATTTCATGACCGACACTACGCATTTCATTGCTGACACATTGCATTTCATGTCCAACACATTGCATTTCACAACCGACACTTTGCATTTCATGACTGACATTTTACATTTCACTG
This sequence comes from uncultured Bacteroidaceae bacterium, assembly GCA_964559205.1. GTDB lineage: Bacteria > Bacteroidota > Bacteroidia > Bacteroidales > DTU049 > GWF2-43-63. Next base: position 45,742 of record CAZLHV010000001.1, on the reverse strand, counting down.
CTGTCACAGCATTTCGCACAACTGTCCGCGCCTTTTGCACTACTGAAACTCCGCTCCGCACAACTCAAACTTCATTTTGCACTACCAAAAATGCATTTCGCGACACGTGCACTCCTTTTCGCGAGACTCAAACTCCACTTCGCGCAACTCAAAGTCAGTTTTGCACACTTCTTCGTGCATTTCGCGAATGAAATTGTGCGCTTCGCACCAAGTCCTCCCTCATTTTGTATCGCTTTCCCACCTTCTGGAACCGTCTTCCCCTCTCTTAGCTTCTTGCTTACTCCTCCTCTTTGCCACACTTTCACTTATCATTGCTTTAACTTTCGATAACATTGATTCACCTACCGAACTCATTGGTTTAATCCACTGAAGAAACATCACAATCATCAAGTATCTCAAAAAAAAGATTGAAATAAACCACTCATCCATCTTCACACAATCGTTCCGGTCTTTGTGCCATAACAAAAAACTGCAAGCTCCCTGCTTTAAAAAAAATATGTATCTTTGTGTTTTACACCTTGTTGAATGTAAATAATTTTGGATGCGATTTTCTTTTGTTTCTCTTTTGATGATCTTTGTTGTAGCCGCTTCGTTGAGCCTCATCGCTCAAACCGGCGTGGTGGTTTCGTCGCCCCCGGCAAACGCTCAGGTCGATGACTCGGTAAAAACGCAAATTCAGAACGATACCCTTGCAAAAGCCCGCTATATTCGCGACAGCCTTACCACCGAACTGCTTACCTATGCCAAAAGCTTTCTAGGCGTACCGTATCGTTGGGCTGGTAAAAGCCGGGCTGGCTTCGATTGCAGCGGATATGTCATGACCATGTATGCCCATCTTGGTGTGAGTCTCTCGCCCAGTGCTGCCGACATGGCCGGCTCAGGTCGTGTGGTTCCCGATAGTCTCATCCGGCCTGGCGACATTCTGTTTTTTGTCAATACACAACGCTACCGCAGCGGTATTGGTCATGTTGGAATGGTGTACGAGGTGCTCGACAACGATATCTTATTCATTCATTCCGCATGCAATGGCGGCGTGCGCTTCGATTATCTCAGCAGCCCCTATTACAAGGCCCGTTTTTACAGAGCCGAAAGAGTTCCGCTCATGGACATTACATCGGAGTTCTGATTGTGCCCATGGAGCTGATAAAAAAATACTTTCCCGACATCACCGGCGTTCAGCAAAAGCAATTTGCAGACATGTTTGCTTTGTATGCCGACTGGAATTCAAAAATCAATGTGATTTCCCGCAAGGATTTCGATCACTTCTACGAGCGGCACGTCTTGCACTCGCTGGCCATTGCCAAAGTGTATCCATTCAACAAAGGCACACGAATCCTCGATGTAGGTACCGGTGGCGGATTTCCCGGAATTCCGCTGGCCATCATGTTTCCAGAATGTCATTTCACGCTTGTTGATTCCATCGGGAAAAAAATCATGGTGGTAAAAGAAGTTGCCTCGGCACTTCGATTACAAAATGTTGAAGCCATTCAAACGCGAGCCGAAGAAATGAAAGGCCGCTGGGACGTGGTGGTCAGCCGGGCGGTCACGGCTCTCCCTGCTTTTATGCAGTTTGTTAAACCTGTGATTGGCAAACCAAAAGGAACTCAGCCAAGGGTTTTGTATTTGAAAGGTGGTGAGATTGATGCTGAACTGGCAGCTATTACTGAAGCAAGTCACACGACTGCTATTTCTGACTTTTTCGAAGAAGTTTTCTTTTCTTCAAAATGGGTGGTAAAGGTTTTTTAAAAAGCCCTAACTAGCTCTCTTTTTGCATGCTAGGTTTAACATGTTATTTGTAAAAATTCTAAATAGAGTTGTAAATTCTACGGCGTTGTATTTTTTAATAATTTGGCCGTCCAAATTAAAACTACAATGGTTGAAAATGCTGTAAAAACGTTGAGAGACAAACCCGCAGTCCGTTGGACCGCATTGGTTTTCTTGTCATTCGCCATGTTTTGTTCATACATTTTTATGGACATTCTGTCGCCGATCAAAGATTTAATGCAATCGACCCGTGGCTGGGATTCAACAGCTTTCGGAACCATGCAGGGATCGGAAACTTTCCTGAATGTGTTTATCTTCTTCCTGATTTTTGCCGGGATCATTCTCGACAAAATGGGGGTTAGGTTCACCGCCATTTTATCGGGTATTGTGATGTTGATCGGTGCGGTCATCAATTGGTATGCGGTGACGGATACCTTTGTCGGTAGCGGTCTGGAGACGTGGTTTAACAATAATCTGAATTATATACCGGGCTTTGATGAACTGGGTATCGCCCCTTTCTATAAGGGCATGCCGGCATCGGCCAAAATGTCGGCGGTTGGATTTATGATATTTGGTTGTGGTGTCGAAATGGCCGGAATTACCGTATCGCGCGGTATTGTCAAATGGTTCAAAGGCCGCGAAATGGCCATGGCCATGGGATCAGAAATGGCGCTGGCACGTTTGGGTGTGGCTACCTGTATGATCTTCTCGCCGGTGTTTGCTCATCTTGGTGGCAGCATAGACGTTTCACGCTCGGTCGCTTTCGGCGTCATCCTGCTTATGATTGCCCTCATGATGTTTGTGGTGTATTTCTTCATGGATAAAAAACTCGATGCGCAAACCCGCGAATCGGAAGAAAAAGACGATCCTTTCAAAGTCCGCGACATCAGCCGTATCTTCTCAAGCACCGGTTTCTGGCTCGTTGCCTTACTTTGCGTGCTGTATTATTCAGCCATTTTCCCTTTCCAGAAATATGCGGTGAATATGTTGCAGTGTAACCTTACCTTTACGAAGGTACCCGAAGGTTCATTCTGGGCTTCCGGCACGGTGACCATTATTCAGTATGTCATCATGCTGGTTGTTGCCGGCACAGCATTCGCCAGCAATTTCAGCAAAAAAGCAACAAAATTCATACTACTGACCATTTCGGTGGTGAGTTTAATCACCTTCTGCTACATGGGCTACATGCGTCAGTCGGCAGAAACCATTTTTGCAGTGTTCCCCCTGCTTGCTGTGGGAATTACCCCGATTCTCGGAAAATATGTCGATACCAAAGGTAAGGCTGCTTCAATGCTGATGATTGGCTCAATCCTGCTCATTGTGTGTCACCTCACCTTCGCGTTTATTCTTCCCATGTTCCAAGGCGATGCCATTGGGGGTGTTGTCATTGCTTATCTCACCATTCTGATTCTTGGTTCATCCTTCTCGCTCGTGCCTGCTTCTCTCTGGCCGAGCGTTCCGAAACTGGTCGATCAGAAAGTCATCGGATCGGCTTACGCACTCATTTTCTGGATTCAAAACATTGGTTTATGGTTATTCCCGATGCTGATTGGTAAAATTCTCGACAACACCAATCCGCAGGTGGTCGAAGACCTGAATAACGGGGTGATCACACCCGAACAGGCTGCTGTTTCATACGATTACACCGTGCCTTTAATTATGCTGGCCGGCCTCGGCGTCGCAGCCCTGATTCTGGGCGTTGTTCTAAAAAGTGTTGATCGTAAAAACGGATACGGCCTCGAATTGCCGAATATTCAGAAATAATTTGTTTTTATTTTCAGAAAGCGGCAGGGCATTTTGTTCTGTCGCTTTTTTTATTCCATTTAACTGCGTTTGACAAAGCTCAATGATTTTTTGTACTTTTACATCAAAATCCATTATCCTATGAGCATTAAGTCTGTCATCCCTGCTGCGATACTGCTTGTTTTGTTTGCCGCATCGTGTGTGCCCGCCCGACAGTATCAGGACGAAAAAGCCCGTCGAGAAAAAGCCGAATCGGAAACAGCTGCCATGAAAGCCGATTACGACAAACTGAACTCTACCAATGTTGAGTTGAACGAGAAAATTGCTTCAATGACCAAACAAATCACCGGTTTGGAACGTGATACGAGCATTACTGGCATTTCGCTGCGAAAAATGACCATGCAATATGACAAGCTCAACAGCCTTTACGAAGAGTTGAATCGCCGGTACGAGGAATTGTTGAAAATGAATGCATCGGAAACCCAAAAAATCAGCACAGAGCTACAACTAACTCAGGAGCAGCTGGCTCAGAAAGAAGCTGAACTGAAAAAGCTTGAGAATGAACTGAATCTAAAAAAACAGAACCTCGATCAGATGCAGGCTGATCTTCTGCTGAAAGAAAAACGCATCATGGAACTCGAATCCATGCTGGCTCAGAAGGACAGCGTAATGAAAGCCCTGAAGGACAAATTGTCGCTTGCGTTGAAAGGCTTTGAAAACAACGGACTCACCATTGTCGAAAAGAACGGAAAAATTTATGTATCGATGGATGAATCGCTTTTGTTTGCTTCGGGCAGCTGGACTGTTAATGCAAAAGGAAAAGATGCATTGAACAAGCTGGCGACCGTATTGGCCGAAAACCCCGATATTTCGATCATGGTGGAGGGTCATACCGACAATGTGCCATACAAGGGAAGCGGGCAGGTGAAAGACAACTGGGATTTGAGTGTGATGCGTGCAACGAGTGTGACTAAAATCATCCTTGAAAGTGGCAAAATTACCCCTTCGCGCATCATCGCATCGGGTCGTTCGGAATATGTTCCTGTCGATGCAGCCAACAACAGTGAAGCGCGTCAGAAAAACCGCCGCACCGAGATTATTCTGACCCCGAATCTCGATGAGTTCATGAAAATTCTTAACAATCAGTAACCCTGATTGAAATCCACATTGCTGGCTCAATAAGCGCATGGATCCACGCCCGCTGGCAGAAATATTAAGACCAAGAACTGTCAACGATTACGTTGGACAGGATAAACTGATGGGTTCCGAAGGCATCATCAGGCGCATGCTTGACAACAATGCCATCAGCTCAATGATTCTGTGGGGGCCGCCGGGTGTTGGAAAAACAACACTTGCCCTGCTCATTGCTCAGGTTCTTGGCCGCAAGTATTACCAGTTAAGTGCAATCAGCAGCGGAGTAAAGGAAGTGCGCGAGGTCATTGCTTCGGCAGCCGGCGAAACAAGTCCAATTCTGTTCATTGATGAAATTCATCGATTCAGCAAATCGCAGCAGGATAGTCTGCTCGCTGCGGTTGAACGCGGCACAGTAACGCTGATAGGTGCCACAACCGAAAATCCTTCGTTCGAGGTCATCAGCCCCTTGCTTTCGCGCTGTCAGGTATATGTGCTCGAATCATTGTCGGTTGAACAACTGAATACACTGCTGGGAAAAGCCATTGAGCACTATAAAAGTGTTGGCATTTCGCTCAACGTGATGGAAACCGACACCTTGTACCGTTTTTCGGGCGGCGATGCGCGCAAGCTCTACAATGCACTGCAACTGGTGGTCGAAAACAGTTTGAAAAACAACAGTGCTGAAATCACCAACGACAAAGTAGCCCGAGTGATTCAGAACAATCTGGCTCGCTTTGACAAAAGCGGCGAAATGCATTACGATATCATTTCAGCATTTATAAAATCGATGCGGGGGAGTGACCCGAACGCAGCGTTGTATTGGATGGCCCGCATGATTGAAGGTGGCGAAGATCCAAAATTTATTGCTCGCCGAATGCTTATTCTTGCTACCGAAGATATCGGTCTGGCCAATCCCAATGCAATTCTCATGGCCAATGCATGCTTCGATGCGGTGCATAAAATCGGTTGGCCTGAGTCAAGAATTATTCTGGCGGAATGCGCCGTATATCTGGCCTCATCGGCCAAAAGCAATGCAACGTATCTGGCCATTGATGCCGCTATAGCCGAAGTGCGCAAAACCGGAGATCTTCCGGTGCCGCTCCACCTGCGTAATGCGCCCACCAAACTGATGAAAGATCTGAACTATGGTAAAAACTATCAATATGCACACGACTTTGAAAACAGTTTTGTGAACATTGAATTTCTACCGGAAAAAATACAGGGGACTAAATTTTACGAGCCCGGCAAAACCGCTCGCGAAGAAGAACACAGAAGGTTTCTGAAAGAGCGGTGGAAAGGGAAGTATGGATACTGACTACTTTTGCAGAAAAAAATACTGATTATCGATCATTTGAACTCCCTGCCGGCTTTCAAACACATGGCTGCCAGCTTTTGAAATCATGACGTCATCAATCATGATACTGTTGATGCTTAGTTCATAATGAACAATGGCCAGATTAAACAATACCGCATTGGCAGGAATTACCAACCTGCGCTTCGACATGGCCCAGTGACCATCTATTTTACAGACCGTTTTCACCAGACTTGTCAGGTCATATAGCACCATATTACCCTGAGCATCGTAGAATGACAATTCGGCATAAGCCCTCACAAGACCGTCTTCGTAAATATCTGAAAACCAAAACGAAATGTCAGCTTCAGAACTGAACTCAGATGGCATCACCAATGAATCTGACAAAACCAGGTTGGGATGAGATAATGCAAAAGGGCCAATATGTCCCTTGGTGCCATAACCATCACCGGGCTGATCAGTAAAGTGATTAACCAAAATCGGCTGTTCGAACGACAGGCCGCTTGTATCGCGCGGTCCGGGACGATATAAGCTTTTAACCGTATCCACAGATATTCTACTTAAGGCAAAGCCCTGCCCGGCCCATACCGGCGTGGAATGATTGAGCAGAAGTAATTCACCCTGATATAATTCGCGATTTGCCGGTCCTGAAATGAGCAAAAAGTCACGGCCATCATTCAATTCATTAAAAAAACGAGGTTCATGATTGGAAGGTCCAAACACGAATGATGCTTTATCGGTAGATTGTGAAATCGATGTTCTTGCAAGAAACGAGGACAAAATCGGAAGGCCTGATGTTCGTGAAGCAAACAATGAAAACATCAGGATTTGTTCATCCTGATTCCAAACCGTGGTGTTCTCGCTTCCAACCAGATAAGCCGGAACAGTCAAAATCGCCTGATACTGCCCGCAAAAAGATTCGTCAGACAGCGGGGACCCAACAACCAGTTTTTCAAGGCTTTGCAGGGATTCATTTTGAGTAATTTTCGACAAGTTAGCCGAACACAGCCGGTGAAGATCAAAGCTCATAACAAGGATGATCACAGAAAACAATGCAATCTGCAGCCATTTCTTCAAAACCCGCTTCTGCACAAACCACAGCATGGCAATATTCACCACGAAGAAGAATATCCAGGCCATGCGCCCAATCCCTCTGATTTCGCGAAAAACCCCAATATGATTATAAAGATCAGGAAAAACGTTGACCGGAAATGCCATTGAAACCAACATGGCTGCATAACCCGTCCACAGAAGCGCATCGATTTCGGATTGGCCGGTAAGTTTCCAAATTTTTCTGCGTCGCTTGAAGAGCAAATATAAAAGCACACCGATAACCGATGCAATGATAAAAGCAGTTACAGATTTGTGAAACAAAAAAGGAATACCGGCCACAAGGCCATATAACAGGAAATATCCTGCAACTGCCGAGTGACCAATAAAAGACCGGCTCTCCCACTCAATCACATCGGGTTCAAGAAAACGATTTACTAATTCGCACGAAGACTGAGAGTCAAATAAAAAAATGCCTTCCCATGCGTTTTTATATACCAGAAAACCATAGGGGTAGGCTGAACGGTCCGACACCGGATCAGTCAATAGCATGAATAAAAAAATCATGACAAATGGAACAGCCACACTGATTCCGAAAAAATACAACGACTTCTTCCAATGTAGTTTTAAGTCCCCAAAAACAATCAAATAGAACAAAAAGCCTCCCACAAGAACTCCTGCCATCATCAGATAATACATATGGCACAAACTGCACAACAGAATAGCAATTCCAGCCTGAATCGCATATTTCAATTTTTTCTCCCTGCCAAATAAAATCAAAACATAAATGAGCAACGGAATATAAAAAACCAGGGACAGACTATAATGACCAGCAAACCGCATCACCTGAGGCGACATGAAAGCGTTGGCAGGTGCTGCCAAACAGCTTACCCACGACTGGATACTCAGCAATCGCAGCGTTTTAAACAAGAAATATGTGGCAGCAACCAGCGAAAGAAGCATTATTGAATTGATAATCCCATTGGTATATGGGGACAAATCGCAAATGGGTGCAAACAACTTTATCAGAAAAAAAACCGGAAAAAAATTATCGGTAAACAACACATGCTCACCATAAGGATAATTAAGTCCATTGCTCATCAGAAAAGACTCATCGTAGCTGACATAATAATCAGCGGCAAAATATGACTTGATTCCATCACCATTTGCCCCGAAAGATACAGCATTCAGAGAAAACAATGTATCTCCAAAGTATATGATTATCAGCACTAAAGAGATAATGATTGAACCAATAAGTGGCCAGGGGAGAGCTTGAGCAAAATTTGGTCTTTTCATACGCCAAAGATATATTTTATTCTGTTTACGCAATGACAGCCAATAGATCATTTCGCTTCAGCCAAACGCTTTCCTGACCGTCATGCTTAACTCAATCATAACAAACATCAAAATTATCGTCAGACAACCTAAAATCATTAACTTTGTCTGATAAATAAAGATCTGAAAATTGAAAAGGCTTTATATTTTACTTATTTGTGCGGCAAGCATGTTCCTTTATTCATGTGCAAAAGATGCATCATGGGATGTCAACGTGCGCACTCCCCTTTTCAACACATCACTTGGGCCCGGCGACCTGATCGCCGACTCGCTTTTGCTTACGAACTTAGACAGCAGTCTGACTTTTGTCTTCGACTATAACCTGTTTTCAATCACCACCGATACGTTTGTATCGATGCCCGATTCGTTGTATTATATTCATTATGCCATACCCTTCGGAATACAGGCACCGCCGGGCACCCTGGTTCTTAGTAAAACTGAAAGCAAATTTTATGATCTGGATGGAGCCCTTCTGACCGAAATGCGTATTAAAAGCGGCAAATTAACCATTCGCGCATTTAATTATGTGGGCGACAAAGCCTACATAGAGTATTCACTCGACAATTCAATACTTAACGGGCAGCCAGTCATGCTTCAGGGCACCATCCCCAGCTATCCGCTAACCGGACAGCACCTCATGCAGGAGGTCGACGTAAGCGGAATGTACCTCGACCTGCGCGCCAGCTACATGCATTGCAATTCACTTAAATCGACACTGAAGGTTTATGCCAATCCCGAAGCCACTGCACCGGTGGTAATCAATTATAACGACAGCATTGACATTTTGGTTGAATTCAAGGACATTGTTATCGACTATTCAAGAGGGTATTTTGGAAAACATCAGGTGAGTTCGGGTGGAACCGAAGATTTTGAATATCTCGAAGAACTTGGCATCACCTATCTCGATTTGGACAATATCGACATGCAGCTTACCCTTGAAAATCATCTGGGCGTTGACGCCGTTTTCAAGCTCGATGATCTTACAGGACACGGAAATACCGATGTTGCCTTAAACAGCGAATGGATCGGAAAACCCATTCTTTTGCCCAGGGCCACCGAAAACCCACCTCTGTCGGGACAGGTTATCCCAAGCACCTTCACCATGGACTTCACTCCTGCCAACGTCGAAGCTTTTTTCGAAAACATACCGCTTGCAGTATCATATCAGCTTGACGGAACCATCAACCCCATGGGCAACGTTTCTTCAGGTAATGATTTTGTTTACTATGGTCAGGGCCTTACCGGAAATATCCACGCTGAAATCCCAATGAAGTTTGCAATCAACAATCTATTATTGCAGGATACGATTGCCTACGAGCTTGAACGTTCCGAGAATTATATTTCAGGGAGTGAGCTGACCCTGCAGATTTCTAATGGTTTTCCTCTCGAATGCAGCTTTATCATGTATCTTCTCGATCAAAACGGACTTGTGACTGACAGTCTTGTTCCTGACATGATCATTCCTTCCGGCTCTGTTGACGCTGCAGGCATAGTAATCAACCCAACGGAAGTTAGCATTAAGATCATGCTCGATAAAACCCAAACCGATCATTTATATGAAGGAAAACAGGTGGTATTATCGGCCAGAATGAGCACGGGCGGCACTCCCGGCCAACAGGTGCTGTTTTACCCGCATTATAAAATTGATGTGCTGGCCACAGGATTGTTTAATATTTACATCGAATGAGATCATTCCTGACGGCAGCTTTCATCTTTGGTATCGCACTTGCCTTGCTTTCTCAAAACAGCATCAGGCCTGAAATCTCACTTTTTTCAACTCAGGCACTTGAAAGCAGAAGTGTCAGCAAAGGATTTTTCTCAGATTTCTATGGCGGTCATTACCTCGATTCAGCTGTTAAACAAGATGCCATCGGGCAACTCAACCAAAGCAATTTTCTTGGTGTTCTAAGCTACACAAGGGCTGATGTCAGCCTGAATTCTGACAAAAAACTGTCTCTGCGGTTTTCCGGAACACATCAAACCATGTTATCTGCAGGCTTTACCTCGTCGTTTTTCGAGCTCATCTTTACGGGAAATAGTCATTTGTGCGGGGAAACCGTCCTTATGGACCCGGGAAGCTTTCATAAGTTTTCATTCTCTACTATTCACGGAGGATTGAATTATAAACTGAACGATCAGTTTTCTGTTTATTTCTCGCTTGGTCCTGCATTTTTATATTCTTTTGCAAAAACCGATTTTTCGAAATCCACTTTCTTCACATCTGCAACTGCCGACAGTCTGGCCCTTCAGCTCAACGGAGATTATCAACGTGACGGCGGATCAGCAATGATATCAGGAACTGGTTTCACCTTCGAAATAGGGGCCTTTGGCGAAACCGGAAAAGCAAGCTGGAAAATCATGGCCTCCAACATCGGGAACTTTTGGGTCAACAAACACAGCATTTCATCCTCGCGTGATACGCTGATCAGTTTCACGGGATTTGAAATAAGCAACCTTTCTGACTTCAGTGCTTCAGCCGAACAGGAGCTCGACCAATTGGAGCAAAGTCTGAACCTCAAGGGCGACACCGAACGATTGAGTCTGAGTCCTCCAATGCTGCTTTATGGCGAATACAGGCAGCGTTTCGGGAAACTGAATACAGGTTCATCATTTATGTACATCAATATGCCTGGCTTTGTTCCCCTGCTTGGCCTGCATGCCTCATACCCAATTGCCGGTGCGTTAAGAATTTGTGTTCCGCTAAAATATGGCGGCTGGGGTTCTTTTAACGCTGGATTAGGCCTTGAGTACTCGTTTTCGGGTCGATGGTCCGCCATGGTTAACCTTCCAATGCTTCTCGGGCTTGGCAACCCGCTCAAACCTGTTTCATATATGGGCATGGCCCGTTTGACCTATAAAATCAGTGCGAATGAAAGCAGTTTTTAGTTCAATATTCATTTTGCATTTGAGCATGCTGTTGGCCCAAAATGGCTTTATCAGAACCTTTGGCGTGGAGGGAACTTTCAACGATGGAAAAGGAGTTACCGCCCTGCCCGACACCACCTATATGCTTTGCGGAAACCGGATTAGTCCTGGAGGTGAATCATCGGCGTGGATATTCAGGGTAAATTCCACAGGCAATATCATGTGGGAACTCTACCTCGATCAGTTTGATTTGTCATCGTGTCTAAGCATGTCGAAACACGATGACACCTCGGTTGTGGTTTGTGGCACCAGATTACTGGGAGGCGATTATGCAGCATTTGCCACTCGCATTGGCAAATCGGGAAAAGTGATCTGGATTCGCGAAATTAACTCACCGGCATGGGACGTTGCTACCTGTTCAGCCAGCGACTTCACGGGCAGTGTTTGGGTGACTGGTTATGCCCTTGGGTACGATACATTGGATCAAGACTTGTTTGTTTACCGGCTCGATGGAAGCAGCGGAGACTCACTACTCTACAAACGCATTGATAACGGCTACGATGACAAAGGCATGTACATCGATACAGCCAGCGGCCATTCGCTCATTCTGGCATCGCAGTCCTTTGCTGCTTCAAACGATTCTGTTCTCAGCCAGATTTGGAGGTTGGATTTCAACCTCGATACCCTTTGGACTTTTCGCCCGGAAAAAGATTCCGTTGAGTTTTATGTTGAAGGAGTCATGCAGGACACGTTGGAGCGAATTGTTTATTATGGCTATGCCCTGCCCGACACCACGACCCTGACCAGAGGCTGGTACGGTGCAAGAGAAAATAACGGCCAGTATTCATGGGATACTTTCATTCATCCCGATTATTTCAGAACAATATTTCGTTCATTAACCGACAGCTTAAACCGGTTTATTCTCACAGGAAATACATCGCAGTATTGGTGGGGGAATAGCGATATCGGTTCATGGCACGACAGTGCCGGATATGTCAACTTTTGGTATTATGGGGCATTGCAACAGGACGAAAGCGCCGATTTGGATTTTTCTGCCGACGGTGGCATGGTTTACATCGGCAGCACCAAGAGCTATGGGCCCGGGGTGACCAATATTTTTCTTGTTAAAGTGGGGGCTGACCAAAGCTATCAGACCTCTGATTATGCCCATTTTACTCCGGTTCAGGAAACGCCAGCCACAAGAGCCATATTATTTCCAAATCCATCGCGTGGAGAGTTGGTCATCCGATTCCCCGGAGCAGACCTCTGCAAACTTCAGATTTATTCAATCAACGGTTCAATCCTCTATCAGGGCGATTATTTCCAAGGGAGTGTTTTCGATGCATCCTTTCTTGCCAATGGCATGTATATGATACGCATCAGCAATGGCAACGATATTTGCCACTTTCGCTTAATTTTGCAAAAGAACTGATCTCATATGAAACAACGGCAAATACTATTTTTTGCAGCTCCCGCATTGCTCATTATTGCAGGCATGTTCATTCTGAAACCTTTCGGCAATCAACACCAGACCGATCAGGTGGCGTGGTCCGCTTCGGCCGACGATGACTCTGTCACATTTTGGGTTAGTGGTGATGCCATGATGCATCTGCCTCAGTATACCATGGCAAAAAACGAAGAAACGGGCTTGGCCGAATTCGATTCATGCTATACCCACATACGAAATATACTGTCTGCTGCTGATATCAGGCTGGTAAACTTTGAAACCACCTTGGCAGGACCTCCTTTCAGCGGATATCCAAAGTTTTGTGCTCCGCCTGAATATGCCGACGCCCTGAGACGAACAGGTTTTAATTTTTTCATCTTTGCCAACAATCATGCTTGCGACCGCGGTGCCGAAGGACTGGAAGGAAATCTGGATTATGCCGACAGCACCAAAATCTGGCATACCGGAATTTTCAGAAACGACGAAGAACGTACAAAACGATATCCTCTCATCATTGAGATTAACGGCTGGAAACTGGCCTTTCTTAATTGCACTTATGGAACTAACGGAATCAAGGCACCCGAACCCTATGTGGTCAACATGATCGACACAATGCAACTTGCATCCGATATGGCCAAAGCCAAAAATTATCATCCTGACGCCATCATCGTCACCATTCATTGGGGTGAGGAATATCAACACAAACCCAATGTTCATCAAAAATCCATCGCTGATTTTCTCTGGCGCAATGGAGCCGATGTGATTATTGGAAGCCACCCACACGTAGTTCAACCCATGGAATTTGTTACTCCGATCGGACAAACCGATGAAAAGCTTATCATGTGGTCCATGGGCAATTTCATTTCAAACCAAAAAGACCCCCTTACCGATGCTGGCCTTTTGGTCGGATTCACGCTGAAACGCAAACACAACGGGCACCCATACCTCAGCAATGTCAGGTATATCCCGCTCTATCGACACAAAACCGATTCGCGAAAACCTGGTTATTTTGTCCTGCCCGGAATGATAACCGAGAAGCAGATCGATCGTCTGATTCCTGATGCCGAAACACAGGAAGATTTTCATTCGGTGATGGCCGATACCCGCAAAAAAATGCAGACCGACGCCCGTATTCGGGAAGTAGCCCGGTAAAACTAACGTTTGACCCTATATTTATTCGCCAGAGTTTTCAATGTGTACGGTTCTGAATTGATCAACCGACGAAGCAATAAGCCTGATGGTATTCTCTTTGCCCTCATACACAATGAGATTTCCACTCTCATCTATCCAGAGCAAATCGCCTGACACATAGAGCCACTGCACATCAACCTGACCAACCCAAATACTGTTATCGATGAGCACCTGCTGACTGCCGTCAAGGTTAGCCACAAAGCATGGACCGTAGCAAAAATCACCACATTCCTGAGGAAAATAGTAAAACACTTTTTTCGGGCTTTCGGTGTAACCAAAGTAGTTGACTTCCTCGCCCCAGGTTTCTCTTACTTTAAATGATTCGGTGTGCGAAATCTGAATGAGGCGATCTTTTTCTTTACGAAACAACTCCCAAACACCGTTGACTTTTTTTGTCAGGTATGTTTCTTCCTGTCCGGGTCCCGCATGAGAAATCAATGCTCCTGCCTGCATGAGATTATTCGGATCAATCGGCGACTTGCAGGGCCGCTCTTCCAAAACATCGCAGACAATCCACTTCTTTTCAGCACGAATATAAGTGGCGTTTCGTGTCTGACCTGCTTCTGCCATGGTGCCGAAACTAAAATAAATATAGGAAAAGTCGGAAGTTGCTTCAAATGTAGGGACCACGGGGTCGAAATCGGAAAACCGATCTTTGGTCGGAAAATCGCACAGTTTTTCGGCTTTTGTACCATAGAAAAGATAGAATGTAAGAAGCTGAGGTTGTGTTTCCTTCAAAAAAACGATGTCGCCCTTGCTGTTAATCACAAAACTTGCGATTTTTCCATCCATGAGCACCTCTTCGGTTTTCATATCTTTTTCGTTCATGCGATAAATATTTCCTCCCGACAGGTAATAAATCCAGTGTTGTTGACTACTGGCAAAGCGAATGGCATCGTAAGCCCTGACCAGCAGACTTGGATCGAGGTGGTACCTTCCCGAATCAGCGATATAGAAATTAAAACAAGTAACTTCATACAATGAATCGCTAACATTGTTCAGGAAAAATTGTAAACGAAGTTCCTGCAAGGTGTCAAACACGGCTTGCGCCTCTTCTGCATCAGGATAGTCCAACAGAAATGTTTCGCACGAGGCTTCTGTTTTGACACTGAGTGCATCACGTGCTGCAGCTGATTTTTCAAGCATGCGTGCCTGACTGACTTCTGCTGCTCCGGGATAATCTCTAATGAATTCCTGATAAGCAATTACCGTGTTCTTTTCCTTTGCATCCAAAAAAGCTTTTGCATTGCGCTGTTGAATCACTTCTTTGTTGTGGGTGGAAGCAGAACAAAGCTGTAAATGCTTTTCATACATGGCAACGGTGTTTTCAGCAGTTACTTTCTCAAACAGCCGATCGTCAATGTGTTTCTGCCAGCGGTTGAGCGAGTCGGCATTCAGTTCGCCCTCTAGCTTTTTGAGTCCCTTTTCGTCGAGGGCAGCCAGTAATTGCTGCGAACGCAATATGCATTTCCATGCAAGAAAGAAATCACACCTGACATAGGCGGGTTCGGAATACAGGCGTGCAAAACCGAACCATAAGAGCGGGTCGAGGCTGTCTTTGAGCTTATATTCTTCAAAACCCGTTGCAGCTTCAACCAATTGCCCTTCATTGAGCGCTTTAAAAGGCTTTTTGAGCGACTGCGCTGATGCACTCATTGCAAACAGAAGCAGAAAAGATGCAAATAGGTTTTTCATATTTCTTATTCAATGGTAAAAATCCTGCACTGACGATCCATTCCTTGATAAACCGAAATCATGTAGGTTCCTGCGGGCAGCTGGCTGACACCTATTGTAAAATCACCATCATCACTGCGGCCGCTCATAACAAGCGTTCCGCTGATAGTTAAGATTTTCCACAGCTGACCTTCCTGCACACCGCTCACATACAGCATATCGCTCACCGGATTGGGATACAGTTGTATGGTTTTCTCAGAAGTTTCGAGAATACCTTCGAAACACCAGTCAGCAATCCACACTATCAGTGGATCAAGTGTGCCCGAGTTGTAATCAATATAAGGCACGGTGGCAGGCGGAGTATTGTCGTCGAAAGTAAAATCACCTACCATATTACCATAATTTGCGGTGTAATTACCTGTGCAAAAAAATCCGTTGGCATTTCCGGTTACCAGATCATAATTGACAAAATTATTACCGGCAAAAATGCTTCCCCAATTCAGCAATATAGCATCGTGATTCACCGAATCCTTGTTGAGAATATCATTTGTAAGCACGTAAGCAGTATCCGTCACATTATAAAACTCGCCCATATTGAGAAAATCACCCGTCCCGATGAACCGATATTTATTGTTTACATATCCCATGTTGGTAAAGTCATCGATAAACAACTCACCGTAATTCTCGCAGGTATCGGCATTGGTGAAGTTCATGGAATTGATACCTGAATAATTGAGCATACCTCCGTTGTTGTAAAAATTCGTCGTGTTGATGATGTCTTCATTTGTCATATGCCCTGCGTTGTAGAGATTCGAAGATTCAACAGCACCAAAATTTTCAAATGCAGCATCAAGATACAGACTGTCGAGATCGGTAATAATGCCTGTGTTGGTAATGGTTCCACCCATAACAGCCAGCTTTGCCATGGTAAAAGATCCTGCCACATTTAGCGTTCCGCCGCTGTTGATAAGCATTCCAAAGCCACCGCCGTCGTCATCGAGAATTCCTGAATCTCCAATGGTAATGGATCCTGAAGAAATGGCCCAGTCCGAAGATAGTGTCACATCATGATTGATGATAACGGTGTAACCAGGCGTCGGAACACAGTTGCAATCCCATGTTGTTGGCATGTTCCACGAACCGTTGGCAACCGATGTGGCGGTTTGGGCGTTCAACCCAATTGAAATGATGGCCAAAACAGTTGAAATTAAAATTGCTTTCATTTTTTTTGATTTATTCGTTATTCCTTAAAAACTTGGACAATTAATCGATCGAACTCGTTTCCTTTCAATTTTTTGATTCTTGGGATACTTGATGGAGTAATGCAGAATCAAAGATTTCGTTTCACCGGGCTGCAGCGTAAGCTTCCAGGTGATGATCCCGCTCAGGGGCTCAATCACACCACCCGAAACGCTGATGGTTTCAACCGTAATGTCGCTGTTCTGGGACACAGGAACCTGATCCTGAATGGTGATGGACACAGCGGTTTCTTTGTTGTTGCGAAGCACAATTTCATACATAAAAGTCTCTTTAACAGAACTGCCGACCACCTGTGTTTTGGATTCTTCCATTTTTTCCACCCGCTTGATGACAATACGCTTGTCGCGACCAAGCGAAATGGTCATGGTGTCGGCCACCGTGGCTGTGTTGATAAAGCTTTGACCTACATAAGTTCCGGCATAAAAAATGGAAGCGTGGCCACTGACAAGATTCAGTTTATTCCAGTCGGTGATGCGGGCAACCAAGAAGGCATCGCGGTCCATTTTCGGAACGGCTGAGTATTCAAAAATCGCAGGCAGATCAAACGAATTGACTTCGACTGTATAAGCCTTTGAATCCGATAGAATGGTGTATGGAACAGCAATTTCAAACTCCTGACTCAGCTCATCCACCCTGATGGTTTCATATCCAGCAATTGCCCCGGCTGGAGCCTGTTGATGATTAATTGTCACGCGCTGATCCATATTCAACTCATTAGAGACAAAGCCATCGTTGACATCAGATCCATAATTTAAGGCCCATTTATCGAGGGTGGGCTTATTGGCGCTCTTTCCCGGCTCAGCTGTTGAAAGTGTGAGTTTTACATCGTTCCAGTCCACCCCTGAATTATTAAACAGGTTTGCTCTGTAAACCAGCTGAATGGGCTTGTCATTCCCGCTTGCTCTGATATCGTACTTTGGAGCCCAGCCACAACCATTGACCATGTACGAAAAGTCGAAACCCACCTGACCTTCGCGCTGGTTCATGACAATAATTTCGATTTCGGATGAAGGTGGGTTGTACTGTGCGTTCAATTCGCTCAACTCCTGTTCAAGACGGCTCATGGTTTCGCGAAGCCGTGCTTCCTTTTTGTTCAGATCGAACATCAGGTCATTGATTTCGTTACTGCGTTGCCTGAAAAAATCGGCAGAGCGCTGAATTTCTTCCACTTTCACTCCGTTTTCGGTACCCCCAATGCTTTGGTTTTTGAACAGGAGATCCTTTTCCTTAACATATGTCTCACGGCTCATCGCAATGCGTGAAAGCTGGTCGCGTATCAGCTCAACCGAATCTTTCAGCTGCCCGATTTGCTTGTTATCGTTCTGAACGCTAAGATAATTTGTTCTTGAGCTCACACTCAGAATAGTGGCATCGCCTGCGGCAACACTGAATCGGATGCTTCCCGGATTGAGCTGAGGGCTCAGTCCGCTAAAAACAACCGTGCTTTTCCCTTTTGGCAGGATCACCACTGCGGTGGAATGAAGCTCGGCTCCCAACATATAGACGGTAACCGACTGCACATTTGATGTGGCCTTCATTGTCTGAGCAATTGCAGCCGTGATATTCAGGCTGAAAATCAAAGCAATCAACACAACAATTTTTTTCATAGATGGGTTCTTTTAAGGCATAAAGCTACTACTTTTTCTATATTAACTTATGTCAGAAAAAAAATTTACATGTTAATAAGTCCAAAATCAATTTTTGTAATAAATTAACAGTATGAATAGCGCAATACTACTGTGTCTATTGTTTTTTGGCAGCCTTAGGCAAATAAACTCAGCCTTATTGCTGTGTCGAACACTCAGTTCATGAAGGGTTCTCACAAAAAGAGAGTGTATACCGCAAAAAACGGGGCTCCGAATAACGCAACGAATGCAAGACCGACAGTGAAAAAGAAATTGATTATGTCGAATCCTTTGCTGACAGTGATCATCAAAGTGCAAATGAGCCAACAAAATCGCTTCAATACAATCAATCATTTAGCAGCATTGGCATTCGCGGAGGAGTAAAGATAAACCTCTGATTACTCAATTATTCTTACTTTTGGCCTTGAAAAAGAACTTCCTCCATGCCACAGGATATTTTTCCCCAACTAAAAAAACTGCAAGCAGTTTTTGATGGACAAATTTGTACTGATCACCTTCACCACCTGTTGTATGCGACCGATGCGTCGGCATACCGCGAGCTGCCATTGGGTGTGGTTTATCCGTCAACCCATGAAGATCTAAAAACGCTTATACGTTTTGCATCCGACAACAACATTACCCTGATACCGCGTGCTGCTGGCACTTCGCTGGCAGGTCAGGTGGTAGGCAACGGCCTGGTGGTGGATATGTCGAAGCATTTCACCCAGATTCTCG
The DNA here is from genome assembly GCA_964559205.1 of uncultured Bacteroidaceae bacterium. GTDB lineage: Bacteria > Bacteroidota > Bacteroidia > Bacteroidales > DTU049 > GWF2-43-63. Next base: position 26,607 of record CAZLHV010000001.1, on the reverse strand, counting down.
AAGTTAACCAAGACGAGCACTGGGTTCGGGTTCAGCCCGGAGTGATACTCGATGAGCTCAACCGCGAAATGGCGAAATACGGGTTGTTTTTTGGTCCGGAAACCAGCACTTCGTCGCGATGCAACATTGGCGGAATGGTTGGCAATAATTCGTGTGGTGCACACAGTCTGGTGTATGGTTCAACGAGAGAACATGTTCTTGAGATAAAAGCCATCCTGAGCGACGGAAGTGATGCCGAATTTAAAACATTGAGCCGCGAAGAGTACCGCGATAAAATCACCCTCGACACGCTTGAAGGCGCCATATACAGAAATCTTCGCGAAATTTTGTCTGATGCAAGGAATCAGGAAAATATCCGCCGCGAGTATCCCGATCCGGCCGTTAAACGACGCAATACCGGATATGCCATCGACTTGCTGCTTGAAGCTGAGCCCTTTTCGGGAGGCGAACCCATCAATGTGTGCAAATTGCTCACCGGTTCAGAAGGCACACTGGCCCTGATGACTGAAATAAAGCTCAACCTGGTTCCGCTGCCGCCTAAAGAAAAGGCGCTGGTTTGTGTACACTGCCACACGCTCGAAGAATCGTTCAAGGCCAATCTGATTGCGCTGGAGCATGGTCCGGTTTCGGTCGAGCTGATGGATAAAGCCATTCTTGATCTCACAAAAGAAAATATTAATCAGAATAAAAATCGCTTTTTCGTTGAAGGGGACCCGGCAGCCATTCTGATTGCAGAATTTGCAGAACCCACGCAGGAAGCCATTATGCAGAAAGCTGCCGCCATGGAAAAGGCTATGCGTACCGCCGGTTACGGCTACCATTTTCCGCTGGTAACCGGTGCCAATATTAAAAAGGTTTGGGAGCTGCGAAAAGCAGGGCTGGGCGTACTGAGTAATATGCCCGGCGATGCCAAGCCTGTTCCCGTGATCGAAGACACGGCAGTCAATCCGGCTGTTCTGCCTGAATATATGGCCGATTTTGCCGAATTGCTTAAACGCTTCAATCTTTCATGCGTGTATTATGCGCACATCGCTACCGGGGAGCTGCATTTGAGACCCATTCTTAATTTGCGTGACCCGAACGATGTGATGATGTTTCATACCATTGCCCTTGAAACAGCCCGGTTGGTAAAAAAATACCGCGGCTCACTCAGTGGCGAGCATGGCGACGGACGCCTGCGCGGAGAATTTATTCCGCTCATGATCGGTGATGAAAACTATTCGCTCCTGGAAAAAATTAAAAAGACCTGGGATCCGAAAGGCATTTTCAATCAGGGGAAAATCACCGACACGCCTCCCATGAATACCTCACTGCGCTTTGAACCCGGAAAAGCGGTGAGAGAAATCGACACATGGTACGATTACACTCATGATCATGGAATGCTGCGTGCTGTCGAAAAATGCAACGGATCGGGAGACTGCCGCAAGCCTCATCTGGCTCAGGGAGGCATGTGCCCGAGCTATCAGGCCACTCTTGATGAAAAAAATACCACCCGTGCACGGGCAAATATTCTGCGCGAATTTCTCACCAACAGCTCAAAAAAGAATCCTTTCGATCACCCCGAAATATACGAAATACTGGACCTGTGTCTGGGATGCAAACTGTGTAAATCGGAATGCCCGTCGTCGGTAGACATGGCAAAGTATAAGACCGAATTTTTGCAGCACTGGTACGAAAATCATTCGGTTCGCATCCGCACCAGAGCCATTGCCTATATTGATCATATCAACCGCATGGCGCTGCCTTTCAGCAGAATATATAATCTCTTTGCCCGCAGCCGCGAGCTTTCGTGGCCCATAAAAAAGATGCTGGGTTTTGCCACCGGACGAAGCCTGCCCGAACTGCATGGCAAATCACTCAGGCGCTGGGCAAAAAAACAGTTGCCCGAACTGAACAAACTCACGGGTCATCGTGGAACCGTACATGTTTTTGTGGATGAATTTACCAACCTGAATGACCTCCACATTGGAATCAAGGCCATCAGCCTGCTATGCGCACTGGGCTATCGGGTAGAACTTCCCGCTCATGGGCTCAGTGCCAGAACCTTCATTTCGAAAGGTTTGCTTAAGCGCGCCAGAACCATCATCGACCAGAACATCAACAGCCTTGCCGCGAAGATTTCGTCCGAAAAACCATTGATTGGTATTGAACCCTCGGCCATTCTTGGTTTCCGCGACGAGTATCCCGAATTATGCAGCCCGCAGCTTCGCGAAAAAGCGAAAGTGCTCGCACCGAACACCATGCTGATCGATGAATTCATCGTCAGCGAGTTTAAAAAAGGGAATATTCTTCAGCAACAATTCACCGACGACAGCAAATCCATTTTATACCACGGACATTGCCAGCAAAAATCGCTGCTTGGAACAGCTGTCACCCGCGAGATGCTGAGCATTCCGGCACATTTTACGGTCGAGGAAATTCCTTCGGGTTGCTGCGGAATGGCCGGATCGTTTGGTTTCGAGAAGGAACACTTCGATCTGAGCATGAAAGTTGGCGAACTGGTGTTGCTGCCTGCTGTCCGGAATGCAGCCAAAGGAACCATCATTGCTGCTTCAGGCACCAGCTGCCGTCATCAGATCAAAGATGGTGCAAATAAAGAGGCACTGCATCCCATCGAGATTCTGTTTGACGCCCTAAAATAATCAGGACACGGGGATGCAACAGGAGCCGAATGAATGAAATTTCCTATTCGGGAGTCCAACAATTTTATGTAATTTTGGCCAATCAACAGAGCACTTGATACTCATGAAAGACACGCGATATATTTTTGTCACCGGAGGCGTGGTTTCCTCATTGGGAAAAGGAATCATTTCTGCCTCACTGGCCCGTTTGCTTCAAGCCCGAGGCTATTCGGTAACCATACAGAAACTTGATCCTTATATCAATGTAGATCCCGGCACACTTAATCCATATGAACATGGCGAATGCTTTGTAACCGACGACGGAGCTGAGACCGATCTCGACCTGGGTCATTATGAGCGTTTTCTGAATATTCCGACTTCGCAGGCCAACAATGTGACCACCGGTCGCATATACCAGAGTGTAATTGAAAAGGAACGCCGAGGTGATTATCTTGGTGAAACTGTTCAGGTTATTCCACACATCACCGACGAGATCAAATACCGGATGCGGCTTCTGGCCACACATGGCAAATATGATTTCATCATTACCGAGATTGGCGGAACCGTCGGCGACATTGAATCGCTGCCATATATTGAAGCGGTAAGACAATTGCGTTGGGAGCTGGGCAGTCTTGCAGCCGTGATTCATCTGACCCTGGTACCCTATCTTGCAGCAAGCGGAGAATTAAAGACAAAACCAACTCAGCATTCAGTCAAAACCCTTTTGGAACTTGGCGTACAGCCTGATGTGATTGTTTGTCGCAGCGAAAAGCATATCAACGAGGCGATGAGGAACAAAATAGCTTTGTTCTGCAACGTTCAGCCCGATGCGGTGGTTGAAAGTGTAGATGTTGACACCATTTATGAAGTTCCGTTGCGCATGCGGGATCAGAAACTCGATGAAGTTATTCTGAAAAAAATGGGCATTACACAGATTCAGGATTCCAACCTGACGATGTGGCAGCAGTTTTTGCATCGTTTACAACATCCCGAAGGTGAGGTACAAATCGGACTGGTGGGAAAATATGTCGAGCTGAAAGACGCCTACAAGAGTATTCTCGAATCGTTTGTTCACGCCGGCACAGCCAACCATTTCAAAGTTAATGTCAGGCTGGTTCACAGTGAGTTTATCACCGATGAAAACATTGGCGAACAACTTTCGGGTCTTTCAGGAATTCTGGTTGCTCCCGGATTTGGCGAGCGCGGGATTGAAGGTAAAATTATGGCGGTTCGCTATGCTCGCGAACATCAAATACCTTTTCTCGGCATTTGCCTCGGCATGCAGGTTGCGGTAATCGAATTTGCGAGAAATGTCCTTGGACTCGAGGGGGCACACAGCCGCGAAATGGACCGCCGCACACCGCATCCGGTCATCGATATCATGGAATCTCAAAAAAAGGTTTCTGGCAAAGGTGGCACCATGCGTCTGGGAGCTTATCCCTGCAAAATAATCGTTAGCAGTAAGGCATATGACATTTATAACAGGGAGCTGATTTCTGAGAGGCACAGGCATCGGTATGAATTCAACAATAAGTACATCGACATGTTTGCGATGGCTGGCATGCATGCTGCAGGAATCAATCCTAACGAAGATCTTGTGGAAATGGTTGAGCTCGACAACCACCCCTGGTTTATTGGTGTACAGTTTCATCCGGAATACCGGAGCACTGTCGAAAACCCTCACCCGCTTTTTGTACATTTTGTCAAAGCAGCCATTGCACACTCAAAAACAAGTTAATTCGGTGCAAATCATTACCTTTGCACCCCATTTCAAACAGATTTCATGAAATACAACCAGATTTTAGGATTTGTGCTCATTTTCGGAATCCTGATCGGATTTTCGATACTCAATGCTCCCTCGAAGGAGGAAGTTGCTCAGGAAAAGGCAAAAAAGGATTCTATTGCTGCTGCTACCAAAAAGCAGGATTCACTCAGGAATGTCGCACTGAACGACTCACTGAAAAATGCCGACAGCAACAAAGTGGTCGTTGCTTCAACAGAAAAAAAAGGGCAAGCTATCTCGGCGGTGCCGGGAAGCGACAGCCTGAACACCGACACTCTTGCTCCCTTTAGTTTCAGTAAAGATGGGTTGTTTTATCAGTCCATGACGGGCACCGACACCTTCTATATTATCGAAAACGAACTGTTAAAGGTAAAAATAGCCAGCAAAGGTGCCGTCATTAAACAGGTAGAATTGAAAGACTATCTTACCTATGACAAAAAGCCCCTTTTGCTCTATCAGGACGACAACAACCACTTCGGCATTGTTTTCCAATCAACCGGTCCTTCGGTCAATACTGCAAACCTGTATTTCGTTCCTGAAAACAAGGATCTGAAACCAGGGGCAATCACAAGCATCGACGGGGATTCGATTACATTCTCTTTTAAAGCAATTGCCGCTAATGACACAGGCAAAGAAACAGGAGCCATAGTTTTCCGCTATGTTTTTAACAAAAGCACCTATGACTTTGGTTTTCATGTTGATTTCATCAACCGCAACAACATTATAGGCAGCGGCACCAACTTTATGACCATCGAGTGGAATGCCGATATGAGCCGAAACGAGAAGAGTATCGATAACGAACGGAATTCAAGCACGGTTTATTATTGTGATGCTGAAGAGGATGTCGATTATCTGTCTGAGACCAGCGACGATGAGGAAGATCTTAAATATGCGCTGAAATGGGTTTCGTTCAAACAACAGTTTTTCTCCACTTCGCTTATTGCTGACAAGAATTTTTCTGAGGGAAAGCTGAAGGCGTATACCCGTGAAATCGACGACAGCACTTATCTGAAAACCATGCAGGCCAGCATGATTGTTGAATACAACATGGCTCAGGACAGCAGCCTTGGTTTTACCTACTACACCGGGCCAAATAAATACGCCATACTTCGCAATTACGATCTGTCGCTTGAACGGCAGATTCCGCTCGGATGGAGCTTTGCCCCCCTGGCCTGGATCAACCGCTTTGCAGTCATTCCTGTTTTCAACTGGCTCGAAGGATATGCCCTTAATTATGGTATCATTATCCTCATTCTGACCATTCTTCTGAAAATCGTTCTGTTCCCCATTGCCATGCGGACATATAAAAGCTCTGCCAAAATGAGGATACTTAAGCCGGAAATCGATGAAATTGGCAAGAAATATCCCAAAAAGGAAGATGCCATGAAAAAACAAAGCGCCACCATGGAGCTTTATAAAAAAGCTGGCGTCAGTCCACTTTCCGGCTGTATTCCCATGCTGCTGCAATTCCCTATCCTCATCGCCATGTTCCGCTTCTTCCCGGCTTCTATTGAACTCAGGCAACAATCGTTTCTTTGGGCCGATGACCTTTCAAGCTATGACTCTGTTCTTGATCTCGGGTTTTCTATCCCCTTTTATGGCGATCATGTAAGTTTGTTCACGCTTCTGATGACCATTTCCACCATAATTTACACCAGACTCAATGACCGCATGATGGGATCGGCCAACAGCATGCCCGGAATGAAAACCATCATGTATCTCATGCCGATCATGTTCCTTGGATTCTTCAACAGTTATTCTTCTGGCCTTTCCTATTATTATTTGCTGGCAAACCTGATCACATTTGCACAGATTTTTGCCATCAGGTATTTTATGGACGAGAAAAAGCTCCGTGCTCAGATCGAAGACAACAAGAAAAAACCCGTAAAGAAATCGAACTGGCAAAAGAGGCTTGAAGAGGCTGCAAAAGCTCGTGGCATTCAGCCCCGTAAATAATGCTATTCTGTATAGGAGCGATGTTTATTACTCGCTGACAATAAAAGAGGCAGAACTTAATCAAGTTCTGCCTCTTTTATGATTTATCCACACCAAGTGCAGCGAGAATATTACTGTGCTAAAACATCACCATCAGGAATCAAAGCCATCAAAAGAACAATGATTTACATTTTTTCCATCTTATTAATGGCTCTTGCCTGGAGCATTCATTTGGCTGGCTACTGCAAGAATGACCCCCAAGGCCACACCAAGCAATGCTGCAAACAGCACCTGAAATTCAGCGGGCAGAAGAAAAGTGATGGTGTGAGCCGGAATCCAGAAAAAAGGGATGGTGCGCTTAAAAACAAATCCCCACTGGACATTCCAGTTAATGCCCTGCATGATCTCACCCATTTTGATGCATTTCAACAATGAAGTCACTTTACCTCCATTCTTTTCAATATGGGTATCTGTGATTTTATGAAAGGTCATCATGGGCGGAGCAAAAATCAGGTTCAGAAAGAAACTTATCGCAAACGAAGTAAGTAGCTTCGTGGTTGTAAAATCGCCTTTCATTGACAAAACGGCTCCATCAAGTCCCATAGCTTCAACAAAAACAGGGATTCCGGTTTTAAAAACCATAAAGGCAATAAAGATAAATAAGCCAAGAAATCCCCAAACCATTGCCCGTGGCAGCACCCCAAAACCGGCATAAAAATACCGGCCTGTTTTAATTCTTAACCCAAGGCATTCGCCCAATGTAGCCAGAATGGCAAACTTTATAAAACTCATCCATAGCCCATATTCGGCGGTCATGGTTTTAAACCAAGTATAGGCTTCGGAAAACAGAAAAAATGGTGCAAAAATCAGAATAAAAATTCCTGCAAAAACTAAATCGCTGGTTTTCATATATTAAAAATCTTTAACGCCTGTAATGCTGGTTCCGTAACTGATCAGAATCAAATTTGAATGGATAAGATGGTCATAGGGTTTCGTTTGCACGGCGCCAACGGTCTCAGTAAAACCAGTATTCATATAATCCATGAAATAATACTGAATTTTCACGGCCGATTTATTCCTGAGGGCAAATCCAATAAAGAAGGATGGCTGTAGAATATTCACCCTGTTGCTCATCCATTCCGACATTTTATCAATTTTTTTATCGTTGATAAACGTCTTTTCCTTATAATGAAACGCCGCATCGATTGAAGCCCCTGCAAAGAAAAACAAGGGCTCATCACTGTACATATCGCCAACCTTAAATCCTACAGGAACACCCAGATTATAAGTCCGATATTTCTTCTTAACATTCAAAGTATCTGTGTATTCGGCGATGAAACCAATATTGGTTACCCCAATTCCGGTGAAAAAGCCAAAATGGTCAGCCAGATCAATATGGAAGGTTTCAGATAAATGAAACCAGCCGCTGAATCGCGGACTTAACTGCGGTGAACTGCCGGTGGTTTCAAGATTGGCATAGGACCAGATGAAATCGGAACCCAGGGTGCTGTATGTGTTCACCTGAGCTTGTGATAATCCGGCCAGGACCATCCCGAAAAACAAAAGCACAAAAGTTTTCATATCTTATTTTTTTAAACTGATTCGCGCATCAACGGCAACAATTTTCTTCCCATTCCCCAACAAAGGATTGATGTCCATTTCAGCAATTTCAGGTGCTGCCTGAAGCAAAGCTGACAGCTTAATGAGAATGTCGGCAAAGACATTCATGTCAACCCCTGTTTGTCCCCTGACCCCTTCAAGTATTTTGCGGCCCCGCAGACGCTCGATCATCGCCTGCGCTTCCTTCCTGCCTAAAGGACTGAGTCCCGATGTAACGTCCTTCAGCACTTCCACAAAAATACCACCAAGACCACAGAGGATAAGGTGACCGAAATCGCTTTCGCGAGAGGCACCTGCAAATAGCTCAGTTCCACTCAGCATGGGCTGGATTAGAATGGCCGTGGTGTCCTTGATCTGCATCATACGACGAAACTCCTGCACCAGTTTTTCACGATCCCTGACATTGAGCACCACACCCCCAACATCGCTTTTATGAACAGGACCTACGACTTTCATCACCAGTGGATATCCAATTTTTTCGGCTTCAGCAACAAGAACATCCTCCTGATCAGAGGTCGCTTCGCCCGCACGTGGGATGCCGGCTGCATCGAGCAATTCACCAACCTCTTCTGGCAGCAGATAGCCATTGGCCGATGAGTCAATGATGCGTCTGATTGTGGCAACATCAACCTGAATCATGTCTTCTTCATGCTCAGGTTCCGGAGTATTCATCACTTTCGCCAGAGCATTGCCCAGGGTAACCTCGTCGGGAAAGAACACATTTCCTTTATCGATAAAATATTGAATTTCATTCTTGACATTGATGACGGAAGGCAGAATAGGGTAAATCGGCTTTAATCCGCGCTGCATATGCTGATGCAAAACATCATAAACATCGTACACCTCAAAAAGACCCGGGCTTCCGAAAATAACTGCAATGGCATCAATCTCATCGAATTTTTCAGTGCAAAAAGACAAAATATCATCAAGTTGCTGCGCTGTGCCCGTGGCCAGAAAATCGATCGGGTTGGCCACTGAAGAGCCTGGAAACAATTTTGTCAACAGTTCTTTTGCTTCAGGATGGTCAATATGAGGCACCTGAAGCCCATTTGAGGAAAGTGCGTCGGTAAGCATCACGGCAGGACCCCCGGCATGAGTCACAATGGCCACATTGTTGCCTTTAGGCTTGTTGAACCGGAACACCGAGGCCACAGCCGAAAGCTCTTCGCGACCGTAACACCTCACAATGCCTGCTTTACGAAACAAGGCATCGACGGCGACGTCGCTCGAAGCCATTGCTCCTGTATGAGATGATGCGGCTCGACTCCCGGCATCGGACGATCCTGCTTTTATAGCGGCAATTTTGCAGCCCTTAGAGATGAGTGAACGGGCATGCCTGAGCAACATCTGAGGCTTATTGACACTTTCTATATACAAAAGCTTGATGGGGCTGCTTTTCCCGTGGACATATGATTCGTCGAGATAAGCGAGCACATCTTCAACACCTGTTTGAGCACTGTTTCCAACACTGTATACTGAAGAAAACGTCAATCCTTTTGGAATACTGTTTTCCATGATAAAGACCGCAGTCGCTCCACTTCCACTGATGAAATCGACTCCCTGTTCCTCGAGTTTCGGAACAGGAGTGGTAAACACCGATGCATGCCAGGGAGTCATCATGCCAATGCAGTTTGGCCCAATCAGACAAGCCTGATGCGCATTGACGGTATCGACGATCTGTTTCTCGAGCTTTTTCCCTTCTTCGCTTTCTTCGCTAAAACCAGCACTGAGGATAATAAAGGCCTTGGTTCCTTTTTCGCGGGCAAGGACATCGACCGTTTCTGGACAAAAACGAGCTGCAATGGCCAATATGGCAAGATCGACCTGAGGAAGCGACTTTACATCTGCATGACAGGCGATTCCCTGAATCTCGGTTTCTTTGGGGTTGACCACATAAACAGGGCCGCCAAAACCATGGTCAATAATATTCTTCAACACTTTTCCGCCGGGTTTTTTCACGTCCTGAGATGCTCCAATCACGGCAATGCTCTGAGGCTTAATCAGTTCTTTCGTAATCATGATTCCGATAATTTGCAGCGAATTTAATCAAATTATCAAAATCAGCAATCGAAACAATGTCAGTCCGGCATACGAAATAATTTACCCAAAGTGCAACCATAATTCAATGAATTTTGTAATTTAGCTGATTAATTTAAATGTTGAGCTTATGAGATTCATGATGACTTGTGTTCTGTTCAGCGGATTGCTGCTGGGTTTGAAAGCCCAGACAGACACGGTAAAAATAGCCGTTGATGATCCGCAGAAGGCTGAGCGCCTTTATAACGAAGGGACTACCCTGTTTGACAATGGTCAGCACAAACCTGCCCTTCAGAAATTCAACGAAGCCATCAGTCTTAAACCCGATTTCGCCAAAGCCTACTATAACCGTGGTGTGGTAAAAGAAGCTCTTGGCGATAAAGACGGTGCCATGCTCGACTACAACAAAACCATCGAACTCGAACCGTCAGCAAATGCATTTTTTAGTCGTGGTCATCTCAAATACATGAAAAACAACGACTCAGAAGGCGCAAAAAGCGACTATGCCAAGGCCCTTGAAATCGACAATATGCATGCACAGTCCTATTATTACCGTGGCAGCATTTCTTTCGACGAAAAAAACTACCAAGCAGCCATCGACGACTGGAAAATGGTGGCTTCATGCAAAAGAGACAATTCTCCTGCCTATGTTTTTGCATATGCGCTGAACGACATTGGCAGCGCCTATAAGATGATGGAAAACTATGAAGAAGCTCTCAATTACTACAAAAGCGCCACAAAAGAAAATCCAAAGCTTGCCTTTGCCTACAACAATGCCGGCAGTGTTTACCGCAAGCTTAACCGTTTCGACGATGCCATTCTCGAATACTCAAAAGCCATTGATGCCGATCCGGATTATGCCATAGCTTACAACAACAGAGGCTTGGCCAAAATGGATAAAGGTGACATTGAAGGAGCTATTGCCGATTTCACCAAGGCCATCGAGAAAAATGCCGACTACGCCTATGCTTATAACAATCGCGGAAGCGCCAAATACAAAGCAGAAAACTATGACGGAGCCGTTGAAGACTTCAACAAAGCCATTTCACTGAATGCAAATTACGGATCGGCCTATCTCAACCGCGGAAACGCAAAGGAAATGAAGCGCGATATGACCGGGGCCTGTGCCGACTGGCGTAAGGCTATTGATTTAGGTATTAAGAATGCCGAATTCTACGTAAAACAGATGTGTAAATAATTAAGAAAGGAATTGCCATGAAAAAAATACTTGTAATTCTGGCCGGCCTGCTGATCACGTTCAACGTAGTGGCTCAAAAAGATATTGAATTTACCAAAGCCAACTTTTCAGATAAAAAGGGACTGAAAGAAGCCTTGAAAAACATTCAAACCGGCGACGGTTATTTTGCCAGGGGCAAAGGAATGTATATCGAAGCACTCAACTCATACACAAAAGCTTACAACTTTAACCCCAATAATGCCTTGCTCAACTACAAGATGGGGGTTTGTAACATGATTGTTGACAAAGAAAAAGGACTCGACATGCTGAAAAAAGCTGAAGAATTGAATCCTCATTGCGCTCCAGATCTATACTACCAGCTTGGCATCGCTTATCATCAAAATCATGATTTCGAAAAAGGGATGGAAAAATACAAAGCTTATAAAAACAAGCTTTCTCCAAAAGAATACAGTGCCATTGCCCCTGAGCTGAATAAAAAAATCGCAGAATGCGAGGTTGGTGCCGATCTGATTAAAAAACCAGTGAAAGTTTTCACCGATAATCTCGGAACAACAATCAATACGCTTTTTCCGGAGTACTGCCCGATTGTAAATGCGGATGAATCCATGCTCATCTTCACCAGTCGCCGCGAAAACACTACGGGCGAAAAGCGTGACCCTCAGGATCAAAAGTATTACGAAGATATTTATATTGCAGAAAAAGCTGGCGAAGACTGGAAACTCAGCAACCCCGGAAAACCACTCAACAGCGATCTTCACGACGCCACGGTTGGTCTTAGCCCCGATGGACAAACACTTTATATTTATAAAGGCGAAAATGGCGGCGATCTTTACGAGTGTAAACTGAAAGGAAATGAATGGGGAAAACCTGAACGCCTGAACAAAAACATTAACTCCAAATTTCATGAAAGCTCTGCTTCGCTAGGCCCCGATGGAAGAACACTCTATTTCGTCTCAGATCGTGAAGGAGGTGTAGGTGGACGCGACATTTATGTTTCCTATCTCGACAAAAAAGGAAATTGGGGCGAGCCCATAAACCTGAAAGAGCTTAATACCATATACGACGAAGAAGCTGTTTTTATGCATCCCGATGGACGAACCCTGTTTTTTAGCTCAAAAGGACATAAAACCATGGGAGGCTTTGACATCTTTAAAAGTGTTTATGAAAACGGCAAATGGAGCGATCCTGCCAACATGGGATACCCGATCAACACCGCCGACGACGATGTTTTCTTCTCAATCACTGCAAGCGGATTACATGCCTTTATGAGCTCGGCCCGTGCCGGAAGCATCGGAGAACAAGATATCTACCTTATCACGTTCCTGACAGAAAAACCCGTAGTCACAAATTCCGAAGACAATTTAATTGCATGGCGAACTGAACCTGTCAGCGAAACAGTGATTGAACAAACTGTATCGGTAATCAATGCCTCTCTCACTCTGCTGAAAGGCCGCATTCTCGACGAAGCCACCAAACAGCCTGTCGAGGCTCAGATCATCCTCACCGACAACTCTAAAAATGAAGAACTGGCTACCTTCACCTCAAACAGCGCCACTGGTAAATATCTTGTTTCGCTACCCAGCGGTAAAAACTACGGAATTGCTGTGAAAGCCGAAGGATACCTGTTCCACTCCGAAAATTTCGACATTCCCAATGCCGCCGCCTATCAGGAAATCGAAAAAGACATCTATCTCAAAAAAGTCGAAGTGGGTAAAGAAATCGTTCTTCGCAATATTTTCTTCGATTTCAACAAAGCCACACTGCGTCCTGAATCAAAGGCAGAGCTCGAAAACCTTACTCAGCTCATGCGCGAAAACCCCACACTGAAAATTGAAATCTCAGGTCACACCGACAATGTGGGTTCTGCCGCCTACAACAAAACCCTCTCAGAGCAGCGAGCCAAAGCTGTGGTTGATTATCTCATTGCTGCAGGTATCGCAGCCGACAGATTGACATCAGTGGGTTATGGTTTCGACAAACCTATTGCATCAAATGCTACTGACGAAGGACGACAACTCAACCGACGTACAGAGTTTAAAATTATCAGTAAGTAAAAGACATCTTTCCGCAAAAGCCGCTCCGAAAGGGCGGCTTTTAGTTTTTCCAGATTAACCGCTCAAACTGAGCCAACGAAAAGTCCTCTCCATTGATGATCGTATTCCCGGTTATTCCACCCAAATAACCCAGTGTTGTGCAGGTCTCGTCGGTAACCTCACTGGTCATGTCAGCGCCACAGTCGCCCGGATCATACACATAGACATTTTGTCCCTGAAATATATACTCCTTCACACTTGCACCGCTGTCACAACATTCCGATCTAAAACTTCGCGTTCGGTGTTTCACGCAGTCGGGGGCATTTGAATCGATGTCGTTCTGACACGAAACAAACAAAACGAAACAAAGCCATAACAATGGTATGCATCTCATGATATCTGCTTTATAATCATTAACGCATCTTCGCACTTTAACATTGTTCGTTATTAAAAGTATGGCAGATAAATGTCATTCTGAATAATTTTAAACATTTTTTTTGCCCATCAAAATCTTTTTCATACTTTTGCACTCCCAATTTCAAAACATCCATCTGTTATGAAACGTACTTTTCAGCCTTCAAACCGCAAAAGAAGAAACAAACACGGATTTCGTCACCGTATGGAAACTGCCAATGGCCGTAAAGTGCTTGCTCGCCGCAGGGCTAAAGGTCGTCACAGACTTACAGTTTCCGATAACAAACTTCACAAACAGTAATCCGTGAAACCATATTTGTCGCACCTCGCCGTCCAAAGCGGGGTTTTTTTGTTTATTCCTTATTATATTTTTGAATAATGCAATCCGTCAACGACAACTACTTCATCCTCTGGCTCTCCAAATACAAAGCCATTAGTGTTCATGACATCGGGACTTTCTCGCTCATGACCCAGCCCGCAAACATGTCGAGAATGGGTCGCGATTTTCAACCGCCTGTCGCCAAACCGGTTCTTTCACAAACCAACCCCGATGCGCTTACGCTCGCCGACATTTTGCAAAGCGAGTTTGGGCTGAGTCCTGCCGAAGCAAATGATATCGCGCTGAGCTACTCATCTCAGATTCTGAAGGCTATCGACTCAGAAAGCCATTACTTTATGCCTGGAATGGGCAAACTTATCCGGCAAAACAACAGCATCGTTCTTGAAGAATCAAAAACCAATGATGTGTTTGGATTTGGGCTTCCTGAATTTTCAGCCGAGATTGTTGCAGGAAAGAAACATGCCCGAACAGCTCCGACTATTACCCGACGCAGGAAACGACCGGTGTTTTTGTTTGTGGTCGTATTTCTTTTGGCTTGTGTTGTGGCATCATGGTTCGTTTTTCCTGACAAAGTACAGCCGCTTGCCGACGAATTGATTGGCTTGTTTTCTTCAGAAAAAGGGGCCACCGAAAGCAAAACAAAGGAAAACACCGATCGGGTCGTGCCCGGATCAAACGATTCGCTGAACGAAAACGCCCAGACGACGGAAGCTGATACTCTGTCAGATGATTCTGCGGTTGAACCATCCGATGCAGCAAATTATTTTGTGATCGGCGGTAGCTTCACAAACATGACTGAAGCGGAAAGTCTTTGTGCTGAATTGAAAAAAAAGGGGTTCCCTGCCGAAATTGTTGAAAGCCCTGACGAAGGTCGAATTAGAGTGGCTTATCAGAAATTCAGCGATAAAACCGAAGCTGTAGCCTATCTTAACGAACTTCGGCTTACGGAAAACAAACCCGACATTTGGCTCTATACCCACAAATAAAATCCAATGGCAAAAAAGAAACTGCAGCATTTTGCCGAAAACAGGTCTTTTGCGCATTACTTTGAATGCCCATACCCTCAATTGATTTCAACCCCCCACCCAAACAAAGGCCATTGGAACCAGCTGGTTTTTCACCGTCAGGGTAAACTGGTGGTGGAAATTGGCTGTGGAAAAGGCGAATACACCATCGGACTAGCCCGCCGTTATCCCGAAAACAACCATATTGGTGTGGATATCAAAGGTGCACGAATATGGCGCGGAGCAAGAACTGTTCAGGACGACCAACTCAACAACGCAGCTTTCATTCGGTCGCAGGCGGGTCTGTTGCCCTTTTGGTTTGGAGAAGCTGAGGTCGACGAAATCTGGATCACCTTTCCGGATCCCCAGCCCGGGTCCCGTGCAAACAAACGGCTCACTTCGCCCCGGTATCTAAACATGTTCCGAAAATTCCTTAAACCTGGAGGTCTCATTCACCTCAAAACAGACTCGCAGGAACTGTTCGAATACACCCTTGGCATCATCAGTCACAATGGCTTTCATGTAGAATCGCGAACCGATGACATCTATGGATCAGGCTGCAAAGGACCACTTTCTGAAATCAGAACCTTCTATGAAAACATATGGCTTGACATGGGGAAAATAATTTCTCATGTCGCATTCTCCATCAATCATCCAGCTTATGACAAAGACACAAAGTGATTTTTTCGAGCAGGTATGGCAGGTGGTTGCGCTCATCCCGCGAGGAAAGGTTACATCATATGGAGCCATTGCCCGATATCTCGGCTCAGCGGGTGCAGCCCGAATGGTTGGCTATGCCATGAATGCATCTCATCATTCCGAAGCGTCCATTCCAGCCCATAGGGTTCTGAACAGACAGGGCCGTTTAACCGGAAAGCATCACTTTGGAGGCCCGGCAGTTATGGAACAGTTGCTCGCAAGCGAAGGTCTGTTGGTTCGTGACGATCAGGTATTGAGGTTCGATGAGCATTTTTGGGATCCCAACAAAGAATTGCCTTGATTTTTTTACCTTTGGTTCCACAATTTCACCCTTCATGGCAAACAAAAAGCTGCAAACCGGCCTTTTCTTCGGATCATTCAATCCGCCACATGTGGGACACATGGTCATTGCCAACTTTTTAATCAATCATGGCAACTTGAATGAGCTTTGGTTTGTGGTTTCGCCTCACAACCCCCTGAAAGAGAAGAAAACACTCCTGCAGGCGCGAACAAGACTCGAACTGGTCAGAACAGCAATTGGCGATTTTCAGCACATGGCAGCCAGCGACATTGAGTTCAATCTGCCTGCCCCTAATTACACCATCCAAACCCTGGTCCACCTCGAGGAAAAATATCCCGGTCGTTGCTTCAGCCTTATTATGGGAATGGATAACCTGCAATCGCTTCATAAATGGAAAGCCTGGGAAACCATTATCTCAAACTACAGGATAATTGTTTACCCCCGCCCCGGATACAACGGAGAGCCCCACATTCAACATGAAAATGTTCAAATCGTAGCAGCCCCACTGATGGAAATCAGCAGCAGTTTCATTCGCGAAGAATTCGCCAAAGGCCGGGATCCACGTTTCTTTTTACCTGCTTCGGTTGCCAGTATGATTCAAAGAGAAGGTCTTTATGAGTCGAACTGATTTTAGGAATGTTTTAACAGGAATTGCTCATTTTCTTCGGCAAAATTGCAGTACATTTGGACAAAATGAAATGATATGAAGACCATCAGTACTTTTGCTTTATTCCTGATTTTTGCGTTCGCTTCTCTGCAGGGTTTTTCACAACCAAAGGACAATCCCCAAAAGGATATAGAACTCATCATTAAATCGTCCGACGGTAACAACGGGATGGCTGTAGCATGGAATCCTGCAAAACATCTCTACTACGCTGCTTTCGGAGGCAACGCCTCGTATCCGCTTGAAGTATTCACAGCCGATGGCAGAAACGTTTACAGCGAAGAAATCGGGTTCGATATCCGGGGAATGGTATATCACGAGAAGTGGAACTGCTTGATTGGCAACTGCTATGATGATGCCGGTTATTTTCGCATTTATTTGAGCGAAAGCGGCATGCCAACCGGCCAGAAAGATTACTTCATCACCGGAATGCACCAGCCAGATGCACAAGCAGGAGGAACCTTCAATACCAAAAAGGGCATCATGTATTGCCTCAATGGCATGAAAATCATTAGCTACAGTCTTAAAAACGGGAATGAGCTCAAATCGCTTCCCATCACCGGATTCAATGAAAAAGAGCTGGAATCATGTGTCAGTGGGTCAGTGCTTTATACAGGTAAAAAAGGCTATGAATTCATCCTGGTCAATTACCTGAGCAACAAGCTGTATTTTTTTAACAGCAAGGGTGCCTACGTGAAAATGATCTATTTCAGCCCTGAAGAATATCTGCACGAAATGTTCAATGTATCCTTCTGCAACAACAGGCTTTGGACATACAATAAGGATTCTCGTCAGTGGACATCGTATATGCTCTTCTAACCCAACGAGTATCTGATCAAAGGCCGAGGTTCAAGCTTAAAAATGCCATTTGAATCATGGGAAGGGCAGCCACCTTTGCTGCGAAATGACTGCTTTCCCGAACCGGGACATCGTGGATTTTCAAAGGCAATATGTTTAAAGTTTCCCACAAACTGTTACCGACCTGCAAATTGTGCGATACAATTCAGTAAACGGTCGTCTAAAATTTTTTTGGGGTTCTTTGAGGTGTTAGATTTTTTGTATTTTAGCAGCCGGTTTCCGATGGAGAGGTGCTCGAGTGGTTGAAGAGGCACGCCTGGAAAGTGTGTTATCGCCAAAAGCGGTACGTGGGTTCGAATCCCACCCTCTCCGCAAAACCAAAAAAACGAAATTGTCAAATCAAAAACACACGAAAATCAAATCCATTATGAAAAAGTTGATTTCACTGGTTGCCATCACTGGAGTACTCTTTTTTGGTGCAACCCAATTCTCGTTCGCACAGGACAACAAAGAACCTGCAAAAACGGAAACCAATGACTCCCTTAGCGGCGACTCGCAACAAGTAGCTGAAAATCCTGCTGCCGTTCCTGCAGGCGAAGAATTACCTGCCGAAGAGCAAACTTTCCATCAGGTTTTAAAGGAAAAGTTTATCGAAGGGGGTGCAGAATGGATGACTCCGATTCTGATCGTTTTCGTGCTTGGTCTCGCACTTGTGATTGAACGTATTCTTTATCTCAACCTCAGCAGAACCAATACTAAAAAACTTCTTGAGAAAATCGAAGAATCACTGCAAAGCAATGATGTTCAAGGCGCAAAAGAAATTTGCCGCAACACCCGAGGACCTATTGCAAGCGTTTTTTATCAAGGACTCGATCGCTTTAATGAAGGAATGGACAATGTTGAAAAAGCAGTGGTAGCTTACGGTGGTGTGCAAATGGGCCGCCTCGAAAGCAACCTGAGCTGGATTGGTCTTTTCATTGCCCTTGCACCTATGCTCGGATTCCTTGGTACAGTAATCGGTATGGTTCAGGCGTTTGACGATATCGAAGCTGCAGGTGATATCAGCCCGACCGTTGTGGCCGGTGGTATGAAAGTGGCTCTGATTACAACCGTCTTCGGTCTTATTGTCGCCATCTTGCTTCAGGTTCTCTACAACCTCATTATTTCAATCGTTGAAAAACTCGTGAATGACATGGAAGATTCAACCATTTCATTCATGGATATCGTTTATCGCTGCAAAAGCACTCAAAAACAGTAACCCATGAAAGCCCTCAAAAGCATCATCCTGATTGCAGTGCTGCTGCTGCTCGCTGCAATTCTGATTTTTGCCGATGCGGATACAAAACTCTATGTGGCTTACGCTGTCTTCGGCGTCAGCATCATCACCACCATATTGTTTTCCGCATTTAATCTGGCAATCAACTTCAAAGAAAACCTTCAATCCATTCTCGGTGCCGCTGCCGTAATCGCTCTGCTGCTTGTGTTCTACTTCATTTCACCTGTGAAGGATGTCAATCCCGAATTATGGGAGAAAACCAATACAGGCGAAGGTTGGAGCGCAATCATTGGTGCCGGACTTTATGCCATCTACGCTTTTCTTGGCATCTTTGTCCTCATCCTTGTGTTCTTCGGCGTCCGCAACCTGATCAAAAACTAGGACTATGGCAAAGAAACCACCCGAAGTCAATACCGGTTCAATGGCTGATATCAGCTTCTTATTGCTGACATTCTTCCTGCTGACCTCCAGTATTGATACCGATTTGGGATTAGCCAGAAAGTTGCCTCCAATGCCAGACCCTAATGCTCCAATTCCTGATGTTAAGGAACGGAATGTTTTTGTGGTTTTGGTCAACGCATACGATATGTTGCTGGTTGAAGGAAAACCCGGCAACATCAACACCCTGCGCAGGGATGCAAAAAACTTTTTCCTTAATCCCAATAACGATCCCAATCTCTCAGAGAAGAAAATCGAAACCATTCCCCTGATTGGCCCTTACGAAAAATCGAAGGGAGTGATTTCTCTGCAAAACGACCGCGGCACCTCCTACGAGATGTATATCAAGGTGCAAAATGAAATAGCCGCTGCCATCAACGAAATGCGCGACGATTTGTCGATGAAGCATTTTGGCGTGAAATTCGCCGACCTCAAAAGCGAAGAACAGTCCAAAGCTATTTCGAAAGCGATTCCTATTGCAGTTTCTGAGGCAGAACCAAAAGATATTGGAGGAACCAAATAATGGCACGTTTCAGAAAAAACGAGAAAAAGGAAACCCCCGGCATCAACACCGGCTCTATGTCCGACATCATCTTCATGTTTCTGTTCTTCTTCATGGTGATCACCACCATTCGTGAGGCAACTCTCTTTGTCAGGGTGTCGGCTCCATCTGCTACCGAAGTACAGAAACTTGAGCGTAAAAACCTCGTGTCTTATGTCTACATTGGTGAACCAATAAATAAAGGCACCTATGGTTCCGAGGCGCGCATTCAGCTCAACGACCAGTTTGCTTCGTCAAACGACATTGCTCAGTTTATTGAAAAGGAACGCGCAGCCCGAAGTGAAGCCGATCGCCAATTCCTGACCACATCCATGAAAGTGGACAAAAAAGTTAAAATGGGAATTGTTACCGACGTAAAGCAGGAACTGCGGAAAGTGGGTGCCTTTAAAATCAACTACTCTACAAAAAAAGGCAAAGTAACTGAATAGGTATTGCTTTTACTGTATCATTGAAAGGCTGCTTCGTGCAGCCTTTTTTTCTTGAATTCATAAAAACCGTTACATTTGCTCATAGGTCATGAAACGGCTCACTCTCGATGAACATATTGCCCAAAGTAAAATTGCTGCGGCTGCCAACAAAATAAAAGGCAATCGTCACGGTCATATTTTGTCGATGTTATATTCCGAACCATTTCATTTTGTGGAAGAGCTGCTTCAAAATGCCGAAGACGCTTTTGCACGGAGCCAAACCCAAACCGGTGAACCCGGTATGGTTCGTATCGAAATTTCGGAAAACGGCATCGATTTTTTTCACAATGGTGACCCCTTCAGCGACGAAGACCTCATGGCCATCACCACTTTTGCATCAACCACTAAAACGGGACAGCCGGGAATCAATAAAATCGGAAAATTCGGCATCGGATTTCGCTCTGTTTTTGGTTTCTGCGATCAACCTGAAATTCATAGTGGGGACAAACATTACAGTATTCACGATTACGAGGTATTGCACAAGGTCAGTCCCGTTCAACTGAAAGAGTTTAGCACCCTCATCCGCATGCCTTGGGGTATTCGTGCCACCGAAGAGTTGCGCACCAGCCTCAGCAACCGCCTCTTTTCTCTCAATGCATCCGTTCTGCTTTTTCTCAGCCAGATTCAGCAAATCGACATCACCGACGGAGTCCGCTCTCTGACTCTTGCAGCATCAAGCGAAAACCATGGATTGTTCCGAAGAATCCAACTTTCGGCTTTCGATCAAGACAAAACGATCACCGACACCTTTCTGATACACCGGCATCCCTCAAAGGATCGTATTTGTATTGCTCTTCCGATAAGCAACAATGGCGATTTTTCACCGCGTCAGTCTGCTCCAGTCTCTGTGTATTTCCCAACCAAGATGACTATCCCCCATTCTGTTTTCGTTCATGGCAGATTCACCACTACTCCGAACCGCGAAAACATCCCCTTTCAACAGGATTTGACGCCTGAAAATTTTGTGTTACTGGAGCATCTGGCAACCCAGCTCCGTGGCATGCTGCATGCCCTGCTGCGATCGGACATCATCAATCCATCTTTCTTCAATTTATTCAATTGGACAGCCGGGTCAAGCGATCCGATTTCTGAAACCATCATGCAATGTCTTAGCGAGTTCATCGCCAACGAAAAAGTAATCATGGATGCTGACGGGAAACGATGCCAGATCGGTTCACTTGGAATTGCTGAAGACTTCAGGCTGCTAAACCTTCTGAGCAAACGAGAGCTGAAATCGGTGTTTCACCGCGCCGGTTTCATTTCTGACCACTATGACCAGATTCCGGAGTTTGTTGCCCACCTGCGCAACAAACACAAACTCAAGTTGATTGACCTCGACACCTTTTGTTTCCATTGGGCATCGACCCCCGGCGCATTAGCCGCAAAAAAAACAGGCTGGTTCATTCAATTCTTCAGCCTCCTGTCATCGTATCCACGCTACTGGGATGTAAAACACTCGGAAAGATATTACAATTTGCGATTTAAACCTTGCATTCCTGATTCAAAAAAAATACTTCATGCCCCATTCAACCACCATGGTCAGGCTTGTATTTTCATAGGCAAACCCGCCAAAGGTGTTCCGGTGGTACATCCCGATCTGATCAACAACAGTGAAAGCTTCGATTTTCTGCGAACCATCGGAATCCCGTCAGTTCAGCCAGCTCTGCCCATGGTGGAACAATTGCTGGCAAAATTCAACCCCGACAAAGCCAACCACTGGTGGCTCAATATGTTCGAATTATACAACAGCAGCGATTCTGACCTTAAAATCAGAATCCGGCACAGGCTTGCAGACATGCAGGTTGTTCCAGTTACCCAATCTATAAGTGGCGAAAAATTGTTTTCCAAACCTGGGAACTCGTACATCCAAACTGCATCGGTGCTCGCTTTTTTTCGTAATATTCCGGCATTACTGATCCGTTCGTCATTGATCAGCTCATTCATAAAGCATGGTATATCTGGCGAAGCAACCCTGCGTTTTCTTCTTGAGATTGGGCTTCATCAATGCCCTCGCATTATTGAACACCCGATAGAATTTAGCGAAGAGCAAAAGGCGAATCTGCGTATTCAAGCCGATATTCATCCAATTGTGAAAGAGACTTTTTGTGATGTAACACTCGATGGGCTCGAGAGCTTTTTAAAAGCACCGGAACTCCAATCTTCTGCTGCATTGTGGAACATGCTTTGCCTGCTGCCCCAAGAACAAGCTTCTGCTTTTGCACGCTTTGAATCTTATATCCGCTCGGCAGACATTTCATTCACGCCTACATGGTTGTCGAAACTTCAGCAAAAACCCTGGGTTTTCAACCAGAAACTTGATGCGGTTGTTCCGGCAAATATATCCGTTTCCGATCTGCATCCGCTCTTTCACAACGGGCAGCAGCCTGCAGAATGGATGATCCGCAATCTCGGTTTCGCTTCAGGAGTAATCAGCAACGAGGAAGCAGCATTGCTGGGTTTGTTGCGCAAGCACCGTACTTCAGCCGAATCCCTAAAAGGAATGTTGGAAAAACCCCAGCACCCGGTGATTCAATGGAATGGAATTTCCTCAACACATTCGAAAACCGGAGGTCAGGACCCACTTTTTGTTTCACAGGTTCTTGTTCAGAACATTGCATCAGCATTGTCAATATCACACTCCAGCGACTGGACCAGCCATTTGTTATCCTTGCCCGATCAGCTTGTCATGACTCATCTGGTGGAAGAAGTGTATGTCAAATCTGCAGAAATAAACATTGTCAGAAATAAACCTGGTTGTTTTAGCATTGTCAGAAACAATATCATTTTGCAGCATATCTTTGCCGGCTTGATCCCATCGGCAGGCGAAGCGGTATTTTTCCATGAAAACCTCACAGAAATGATTCGTTCATCGCCTGAAAGAAAAGATATTCAACTTTATATCTTCAATGCAGAGGATGGCCTGATCATGCATGTCAGGGCAGAAAACCTCAGGCACTTTCTCACCTCAGTCAGGTTGGCATCGATATCTACCAATTTCATACGCTATGAGTGAACTTGCCGACTTTCGTCATCACCTCCAAAAGCTTTGTCCCGATGCATCAGATGCAAAATTTCTGCTTGCGGTTTCGGGGGGAATCGACAGCATGGTTATGCTTCACTTATTCCTGAATGAAGGCTTAACGGCAGGGATTGCACATTGCAACTTCAACCTGCGTGGAGGAGAAAGCCTCCGTGATCGGGATTTTGTTCACCAGGCTGCATTAAAACTGAATGTTGACTTTTATGAAGCTGCTTTCGATACATTCCATCAGGCTCAGATTCTTGGTCGAAACATTCAGGATACCGCACGGCAGCAGCGCTACAATTTTTTCAGGGAAGCGGCCGGCTTGCACGGTTTTGATTATATCTGCACGGCCCATCATTCCGACGATGTGACAGAAACCATCATCCTTGCGCTCAACCGAAAAGGAAGCCCTGATGCGCTGGGCGGGATCAGGGAAAAAGAAGGGGTGATAGTTCGCCCGCTCCTCCCCTACTCACGCCAGCAAATTGAACAATTTGCAAATCATCATCATATTTCATTTATCGAGGATAGCTCTAATCAAAAAACCGAATACCTCAGAAACCTGATCCGTCATGATATCATCCCCGTGATCGAGCAAAAAATTCCCGGGTTTTCGAAACGCGCAGCCATTTCTGCAGCTCATCTTCGAGAACACATTCCATTCATCAGGGCTATGGCCGAAAGAGAAGCAGAAGCCTTCGGCAATCTGTTTACAGACGGCATCGATTTAATCAGGCTGCAACAACATGAGTTTTCCTCAGTCCTCCTCAAACACCTTCTCATTCCTCATGGCTTCAGCCCTGAAGTCATCGAAACAATTCTCAGACTGAATGACCATCATCTCCCTCATTCATTTCACTCTGTATCTTTGAAACTCAGTGCTCACCGTGGAAGACTCATCGCTTCACCTCATGATTCATCCGACGAAAATACACTTCAATACTACATCGAGGATGACCTTGACTCCAGCCATCTGCCATTCAGTCTTAAGGTTGCAAATCTAACTGTTCACGACAAAACCCAAATATTATCATCTCATTCATTTGCTTTTCTGAGCGCAGCTGAAATAAATTTTCCGCTTTTGGTCAGAAAATGGCAACCAGGCGATCGCTTTATTCCTTACGGAATGACAAACTTCAAAAAAATCGGCGACTTTCTCACTGACTTGAAAATACCTGTTTATGAACGAAATAGATCATTTGTTGTGATCAGCAACGACCGCATTTGCTGGTTGGTCGGACATCGGATCGACCAGCGATTTGCTCTGAAGTCATTCCCGGCTGAAGCACTTGTGCTGGAAATGACATGAACATTTCATATTTTTGCAGTAGAAAACATATAAACAAAACTATATATGAATCTCCGCCGCATCCTCATCTCAATTTTTGCACTATTTGTGGTTGTTCAGCTGCAGGCCCAGCTCATCAATCCAGTGAAATGGACCACCCGCGTCGATAAAGTGTCGGACAGCGAAGCCAATTTGGTCATGACAGCAGTCATTGATAAAACCTGGCATTTGTTTTCCCAGCATACGCCTTCCGGTGGAGGACTGCCCACAGTTTTCACCTTTGAGCCATCGCGTTTCTATCAGAAGGTTGGACCTGTGTATGAATATCCGAAGCCAAAAGAGGTATATGAAGAGGTTTTTCGTGTAAATGAAAAGTTCTTTGAAGGAACTGCAACATTTACGCAGCGAATAAAAATCATTGGGGATAAACCTTTTACCATCACGGTAGAAATGGAAGGTCAATCTTGTAATGAAGGCACATGCGTACAGGTGTCAGAAACCATGACCTTTCAGATTGACGGGAGTCAATACAACAAGGAAAAACCTGCTGATACTATGGCAGTGATCGAGGTGGACACCCCAGAAACTGCTTCTAAAGTTGAAAAAACAGATGAGCCACAAAAATTCAATAACGATGAATTTACCGGTGAAAATAAAAGCTTGTGGTGGTTTTTCATACAGGCTTTTGGGTGGGGTTTGTTAGCTATTTTAACGCCATGTGTATTCCCAATGATTCCAATGACGGTCTCGTATTTTATGAAAAGTGGCAAAAAGGGTAAAACTCAAGCCATGATTTATGGCATTTCAATTATTGCAATATACGTTATTTTCGGCGTCTTACTTGCCATCATTTTTGGTGAAGAATTTGGGAACTGGCTAAGCACGCACTGGATTCCGAATGTGCTGTTCTTTCTAATTTTTGTCATCTTCGCTGCATCTTTCTTTGGATACTTTGAAATAAAAATGCCAAGTTGGCTCGTAAACAAAAGTGTTCAGAATGAAGACAAGGGGGGGACAATGGGAACGATTTTCATGGCTTTGACTCTTGTCTTGGTGTCTTTTTCATGTACTGGTCCAATTGTAGGCACTGTAGCGATTCAGGCTGTTGGAGGCCAGATTATGAAACCAATTATTGGCATGCTTGGCTTTTCTCTGGCGTTTGCAATTCCATTTACATTATTTGCATTTTTCCCACGTTGGCTTGATAAACTTCCAAAATCAGGCGGTTGGTTAAATGCAGTGAAAGTTGTATTGGGCTTTATTGAACTTGCATTTGCACTAAAATTCCTTAATGTGCCGGATCAAACTTACCACTGGGGAATTCTTGACCGCGAAGTATACTTGTCTCTTTGGATTGTTATTTTTACAATGATGGGATTCTATCTTCTTGGCAAACTTAAATTCCCTCACGATAGTGACTATCCAATTCAGAAATCGTTCGGCAGATTAATGCTTGCAATTGCGACGTTCACTTTCGTTATTTACTTAATTCCGGGTTTATGGGGTGCTCCGTTAAAAGCTATATCTGGTTGGATACCACCCATGGAGACACAAGATTTTGATGTAAATAGAATTGTTCGAGAAAATTCAGGTTCACAGTCCGGATACCTTTCAGAAGAGCCCAAATATTCTGGGGGTGAATTAAAATTTCCGCTGGGTCTGGAAGGATACTTTGATTATGATCAGGCATTAAAGGTTTCAGAAAAAGAGAACAAACCACTTTTTATTGATTTCACAGGGCATGGTTGTACAAACTGCCGGCAAATGGAGAATCAGGTTTGGAGTGATCCTGAAGTGTTAAAAAGGCTTAGGGAAAACTTTGTAATGGTCGCCTTATATGTCGATGATAAGGTTGTTGAACTGCCTGAAAGCGAATGGTATACAAATCAGAGTGGTAAAAAGCGTACAATGCTTGGAGAAAAAAATTCTGATATTCAGAAGGAAAAATATAAATCGAACGGCCAGCCATATTATTTCATCGTCGATCACAATGAAGTTCTCATGGCTGAACCTCGAGTTTTTGATTTAGATATTGATGAATATATTGCTTGGCTTGATCGGGCACTTTTAGAGTATAAAAATCGTTACAGCAATGATAAATAAA